>DYFO01000027.1 GCA_020725145.1 Symbiobacterium thermophilum | reverse complement strand
TCTCCGGCGAGAGCCGGGGAGAGGCGGCGGTGGTTCCCCTCAGAACCCCCCGGCTCTAGCCGTGGGGAGGTTCAGGGCCGCCTTGCCCGGGAAATGATCGGTTGCCGGTCATCCTTCCCGGTGGTATAATGGCGCCGTCGGCGTGTCCAACCCCGCTCCATACGCGTTATGGGGCCATGGTCCGAGGGGAGGAGGTGAACGGACATGCGGCTTTACGAGACCACTTTCATCCTGCGTCCCACTCTGGAAGAGGAGAACCTGGCGGCCGCCGTGGAACGCTTCGTCGGCATCATCACCGACGGCGGCGGCAGCATAGAGGGTCGGGACGACTGGGGCAAGCGCCGTCTGGCGTACGAGATCGACGGCGAGCGCGACGGACACTACGTCATCCTGCGTTTCCGCGCCAACCCCGAGACGGTCCGGGAACTGGAGAGGATCTTCCGCATCAGCGAGGAAGTTCTCCGCTATCTGGTCGTGCGCTGGGAGGTACCTCCGGCGCCGCCTCCCCGGCCCGCCCGCGCGGAACGGGCCTCGCCCGAGGTAACCGCCCCGGAGGAAGCGGCCCGCCCGTCAAGGCCCGCCCCCCAGCCACCGGTATCCCAGGAGGTAGAAGGGGATGCTTAACCGGGTGATCCTGATCGGTCGCCTCGCCCGGGACCCCGAAATGCGTTACACTCCGCAGGGCACCCCGGTGTGCAGTTTCACGCTGGCGGTGCAGCGCAGCCGTCCGAACGAGGCGGGGGAACGCGAAGCGGACTTCATCAGGATCGTGACCTGGCAGAAGCTGGCGGAGACCTGCAACACCTATCTTTCGCGGGGCAGGCTGGTGGCGGTGGACGGCCGCCTGCAGATCAGGAGCTACGAGGCCCGTGAAGGCGGCCAGCGCTGGACGGCGGAGGTCGTGGCCCAGGACGTGCGCTTCCTCGACCGCGCGGCGCCCGCCGCCGGCCCCTCGCAAGAAGGCGGCGGCTTGGAGACTTTCGGACGCGAGGCCGACCTGCCGGAGGACGACCTGCCCTTTTAGCCGAACTGAAGGAGGAACGCAAGCTTGGCCAGAAAAGAACGCGGGCGCCGGCCCAAGCGCAAAGTATGCGTTTTCTGCGTGGACCGCGTGCCCCTCATCGACTACAAGGATGTGGGACGGCTCAAGCGTTTTCTTTCCGAGCGGGGCAAGATCCTTCCCCGCCGTGTCACCGGGAACTGCGCCCGCCATCAGCGGCAGCTGACGGCGGCCATCAAGCAGGCGCGCATGGTGGCCCTGCTGCCGTTCACCCAGGACTGAAGCGGCGGCACCCGGTGACGGAAAATATTGAAGCGGCCGCTCCGGAGGGATAATTCCGGACGCCGCCGAATCCAGCGGGGAGGCGGCCGGCCTGAGCCGGGAACCGGGCATTGCCCGCAACCTGAGGGCCGTGGAGTGGTTGAAGGCGGAGCTCGCCCAGAGCGCCGGTTCGGTTCCCCGCGCGCTCTTGCGGGGAGAACCCGACACGGTGGCCGACGCCCTGGCCGCCGTCGTCATTTCCTGCTACCTACTCGGGCGAAGGGTGGGACTGGACTTCGCCCGGCTCGATCGGGCCGTTCTGGCCAGGCTGGAGCGCAGCGTACGCGAGGGGCACGAGATGGAAAGCTGGTACGGCGATCTAAGTCAGCTCCGTGAACGCTTCCGGGGAGGTGCGCGGTGAACTCTCCCCGCCTTGCCACCCGCTCCTTGGCCGAGGGGGCACTGCTGGCCGCGCTGGCCGCGATCCTGGCGGTGGCCGGCGTATACCTGCCGCTACTGGGCCCGCTGGCCATGCTGGCCTGGCCCGTCCCCGTGGTGCTGGCCCAGTTGCGCCACGGCATGCGGCTCAGCCTGCTGACGGTGGTGGTCACCGGGCTCATGCTGGCGAGCCTGCTCGGCCCGCTGCTGGCCGTCGGCGTCACGCTCACCCTCGGACCCCTCGGCATCGCGCTGGGGGAGGCCCTCCGGCGACGTCTTGCGCCCTGGACGACGCTGGGCATCGGCGCCCTCGCCGCACTCGGTGCCCAGCTGGCAGGCTTCGCACTGGCACTGGTGGTGATGGGGCACAACCCCCTCGCCGCCTACCGTGAGCTCTACGCCGAGGCCTTGCAGATGACGGCGGCGCTTTACCGCCGGGTCGGCCTGGACGCCGAAACCCTCGTCGAACCTTTCCGAGAGCAGATCGACGTCATGCTGGGCGTCATGTTACCCGCCACGCTGGTGACGGCCTCGGTGATGACCTGCGGGTTCAACTACGGGGTGACGGTGGCCGTGCTGCGCCGCCTCGGGTACACGGTCGAGCCCTTCCCCCCCTTCGCCGGCTGGCAGCTCCCCGCCTACACCCCGCTTCTGTATCTCGCCGCTGCGGCCCTGGTTTACCTGGACGGCGGCCGCCAGACAGTCCTGTACGCCGTCGGTGCCAACGTCTCGATGGTGGTCCAGTTGGTGTTCTTGATCATGGGGATGGCGGTGGCCTACTGGTGGCTGAGTCGCTACAACCTCAGCCGGGTCTTCAAGGTGGTGCTGCTGGCGTACGTCCTCGTGCTTCCGATCCTGCAACTGGCCGCCATGCTGCTGGGGATGCTCGACACTTTCTTCGACTACCGCGGGCTGCGGCGGGGAGCGGCGGGCGACGGCGGCAGGCGGCCACGCAAGAAAGGGGAGGCCGGTTAGGTGAAGGTCGTGCTGCTTCAGGACGTACCGAACCTGGGCCGTCAGGGAGACCTGCGTGAGGTGGCGGACGGCTACGCGCGCAACTACCTCTTCCCCCGCGGCCTGGCGGCTCCGGCTTCCGCCGGGGCCCAACGCGCCGCCCGCGCCCGCGCCGAGGCACTGGCCTCCAAGGCAGACCGCGAACTGCGCGCCGCCCGCGAGCTGGCTTCGCGGCTGGAGGGTTTCAGCCTGACCATCCGCGCCCGGGCGGGCGACCGCGGAAGGCTGTTCGGTTCGGTTACCAACCTCGACGTCGCACGCGGACTTGAGCAGGTGGCCGGGGTCAACGTGGACCGCCGCCGCGTGCTGCTGGGCGAAGCCATCAAGCAGACCGGCGTTTATCGCGTCCCCGTCCGGCTTCACCCGCAGGTAGAGCTCGTGTTGGAAGTGCGGGTGGAGGCCGACGAAGGAAAGGGAGAGCAGTCTTGACGGTGTCGGGCGGTCGCAAGGGTAGTTCCCGCGGCGGGGAGGATCGTGAGAGGCTGCGCCGCCAGGTAGGGGCGTTGTTCGGCCTCATGTCCAATCTTTACGGCCCCGATAAGCTGGTGCTGAAGGCCGGTAAGCTGGAGGCGCTGGAAGGCATGCGCTCGTCGGTGCTCGAGGAGCAGATCCTCGCCTTGCAGAAGCTGGTGTTCGAGGATCCCACCATCCAGCAGCTCCCGCAGGCCGACCAGCTTCCCCAGCTCATCCAGGAGATAGAGGACGAGATCGCCGACCTGATCGCCCGGCGGACCCTCGAGGACCGCATCGAAAAGAAGGTCGCCGAGCGCATGCAGCAGCGACACGAGGAGTACGTCAAGGAACTCCGGATGCAGGTGCTGAAGGAGACGGCCGGCCCGGAGAACGCTCAGACCCTCAAGAAGTACGCCACTTTGGAGAAACTGGAGCGCAAGCGCCTCACCCGCTCGGTGATCGAGATCCTGCGCCCCGCGCGGCTGGAGGAGATCGTGGGCCAGGAGCGGGCGGTGCGCTCGCTTCTGGCCCGCATCGCGGCACCTTTTCCGCAGCACGTCATCCTCTACGGGCCGCCCGGAGTGGGTAAGACTTCGGCCGCCCGGCTGGTGCTGGACGCCGCGCGCAAGCTGCCGCAGAGCCCCTTCGCCGAGGATGCGCCCTTCGTGGAGGTAGACGGGGCCACGCTGCGCTGGGACCCCCGCGAGATCACCAATCCCCTGCTGGGCTCGGTCCACGACCCGATCTACCAGGGGGCGAGGCGCGACCTGGCCGAGGGAGGGGTCCCCGAGCCCAAGCTGGGCCTGGTCACCGAGGCACACGGGGGCATCCTCTTCATCGACGAGATCGGGGAGATGGACCTGCACCTGCAGGCCAAGCTGCTGAAGGTGCTCGAGGAGAAACGGGTGACCTTTGATTCCTCGTACTACGATCCCGCCGACCCCAACGTCCCGCGCTACATAAGGAAGCTCTTCGAGGAAGGGGCCCCGGCCGACTTCCTCCTGGTGGCGGCCACCACGCGTTCTCCCGAGGACATCAACCCGGCCATCCGATCACGCTGCGCCGAGGTGTTCTTCGACCCGCTGTCGCCGGCCGACATCGTCCGTATCGTCCACGATGCCGGCAAGAAGCTCGACGTCACCCTTGAGGACGGGTTGGCGGAGCTGATCGCCGACTACACCGTGGAGGGACGGAAGGCCATCGGCCTGCTGGCCGATGCCTACAGCCTGGCCCTGCTGGGGCGCAGCCGCCGCGGCCGGCCGGTTCTGCGCCGTGCCGACGTTCTGGAGGTGGTGCGCTCCGGCCGCCTCGTCCCCTACATCGTTCAGAAGGCGCATCCCGGCCTCGAGGTGGGAAGGGTCTACGGCATGGCGGTCTCCGGCTACCTCGGTTCGGTGCTCGAGGTCGAGGCGGTGGTGTTTCCCGCCCGGCGCCCCGGGCGGGGGTCGCTGCGCTTCAACGACACGGCCGGCAGCATGGCCCGCGACTCGGTGTTCAACGCCCTGTCGGCGGTCCGCCGCCTGACCGGGCAGGACCTGGCGAACTGGGACGTCCACGTCAACGTGGTGGGCGGCGGCAGGGTGGACGGGCCCTCGGCCGGGGCGGCCGTTCTGCTGGCGGTGGTCAGCGCCCTCGAGGGCAGACCCGCCCGTCAGGACGTGGCGGTGACCGGCGAGATCTCACTGCAGGGTAAGGTGCGGGCCGTCGGCGGGCTGGTCGAGAAGCTGTACGGCGCCAGACAGGCGGGCATGCGCCAGGCGGTGGTGCCCGCGGACAACCTCAAGGACATCCCCGGCGGGTTCGGGGGCCTGGAGGTGATCGGTACCTCCACCGCCGAGGAGCTGGTACGACTGGTCCTCGATGACTCCGGGGCCCGGGCCCGACCCGAAGGTCCCACCCCGGCGCGGCGGCGGCACGGCCTAGGCCCTCGCGGCGACCGGCCGGTGCCGGCCTAGACATCACCGAGCAGGCAGGGTGGGGGGGGAAGATGGCGGCCGTCGGGCGAGCCGTCCCGCACAACCTGGAAGCCGAGCAGTCGGTGCTCGGCGCCATGTTCCTCGACCGCCAGGCCCTCGTCTTGGCGTCGGAGCTGCTGCGCCCGGAGGATTTCTACAGCGAAGCCCACCGCCGCGTCTTCCAGGCCGCGCTGGCGGTTTTCGAGCGCGGCGCGCCGGTGGACCTGGTGACGGTGGCCGAGGAACTCCGCCGCCACGACGCCTTCGAGGCGGTGGGTGGCCTGAGCTACCTCACCGAACTCGCGGCCTTCGTGCCCACCGCCGCCCACGTCGAGCATTACGCCCGCATCGTCCGGGACCGCGCCCTGCTGCGCTCACTGATCGACGCCGGCGCCCGCATCCAGGACCTCGCCTACGCCGGTGCCGAAGACGTGGCGGCGGTGCTCGACCGTGCCGAACAGGCCATCTTCGCGGTGACGCAACGCGGAGCACGCAAGGAGCATGTCTCCTTGAAGGACGCCCTCGACCGCGCGCTCGACCGCGTCGAAGAGCTCTACCGCAGCAAGGTGCAGCTTACGGGAGTGCCCACCGGTTACAGCGAGTTCGACCGCATGACGTCAGGGCTGCAACCCTCGGAGCTCATCGTGGTGGCGGCACGTCCCGGACACGGCAAGACCGCGCTCGCGCTGTGCCTGGCCCGGCACGCGGCCGTGGTCGCCGGGTTGCCGGTGTTGGTCTTCAGCCTGGAGATGTCGGCGGAGCAGCTCTGCCTGAGACTGCTGGCGGCGGAAGCGGGCGTGGACACCGGCCACCTGCGGACCGGCCGCCTCGGTGAGGCCGAGTGGAAGGCCGTGTCCGGCGCGGTCGGCCGCCTGGGACCGGCGCCGCTTCTCCTGGACGACAGCCCCGCCCTCACCCTCATGGAGCTGAGAGGACGCGCGCGGCGCCTCCGCGCCGAGCGCGGCATCGGGCTGATCATCGTGGATTACCTGCAGCTGGTCAACGTGCCCGGACGGCACGAGAACCGCCAGCAGGAGATCAGCGAGATCTCGCGTTCTCTCAAGGCGCTCGCCCGTGAGCTGGAGATTCCCGTGCTGGCCTGCTCGCAGCTGTCGCGGGCGGTGGAGCGGCGCGGCGAGGGAAGCAGGCCGCAGCTGTCCGACCTGCGCGAATCGGGGGCGATCGAGCAGGACGCGGACGTGGTCGCCTTCATCCACTTCAATCCCCGCAAGGAGAATCCCAACCTGGCGGAGGTCATCATCGCCAAGCAGCGTAACGGGCCCACGGGCAGCTTCGAGCTTTATTTCCGGCGCGACGTGGCGCGTTTCGAGACGGTGGAGCGGCGCCTCGAACCCTCCGCCTGATGAAAAAAGTCCCCGGCCCGCGGGGGCCGGGGACGCACGCCTGCCCCGATCTAGTAGTCCATGTCCGGGGGCATGGGCGGCCCCTTCTTCTCCTTCTCGGGGATGTCGGTCACCAGCGCCTCGGTGGTGAGCACCAGCGAGGCGATGCTGGCCGCGTTCTGTAGCGCGAAGCGCACCACCTTCGCGGGATCGACGATGCCGGCCTTCACCATATCCTCGTACTGCTCGGTGACGGCGTTGAAGCCGATCCCCGGCTTCTCCTTGCGGATGCGCTCCACGACCACCGAACCCTCGTGACCGGCGTTGTTGGCGATCTGGCGGAGCGGCTCCTCGAGCGCCCGACGCACGATCTGCACGCCGACCCGCTCGTCGCCGTCGGCCTCGATGCGATCCAGCGCCGGTATCAGGTTGACGTAGGTGACGCCGCCGCCCGGCACGATGCCCTCTTCCACCGCCGCCCGCGTCGCCGACAGCGCGTCCTCGACCCGGTGCTTCTTTTCCTTGAGCTCGGTCTCGGTGGAGGCGCCGACCTTGATCACCGCCACGCCGCCGGCAAGCTTGGCCAGGCGTTCCTGCAGCTTCTCGCGGTCGTAGTCGGAATCGGTCTCCTCGATCTGCTTCTTGATCTGGGCTATGCGGGCCTGGATCTTCTCCCGCTGGCCCTGGCCCTCGACGATCGTCGTCTTGTCCTTGTTGATCTTGACCTTCATCGCCCGGCCGAGGTGGTCAAGCTGCACGTTCTCAAGCTTGATGCCCAGGTCCTCGGAGATGAAGGTGCCGCCGGTGAGGATGGCGATGTCCTCGAGCATGGCCTTGCGGCGATCGCCGAAGCCCGGAGCCTTGACCGCCGCGCAGGCCAGGGTGCCGCGCAGCTTGTTGACCACCATGGTGGCAAGGGCTTCGCCGTCGACATCCTCGGCGATGACCACCAGCGGCTTGCCGGTGCGCACCACCTTCTCAAGTAGCGGCAAGAGGTCGGCGATGGCCGAGATCTTCTTCTCGTGGATGAGGATGTACGGAGACTCCAGAACCGCTTCCATCGCCTCGGCGTTGGTCACGAAGTACGGGGATATGTAGCCCTTGTCGAACTCCATACCCTCTACCACTTCCACCGTGGTCTCGGTGCCCTTGGACTCCTCCACGGTGATGACGCCTTCCTTGCCGACCTTTTCCATCGCCTCGGCTACCAGTTCGCCGATGACGGAGTCGTTGCCGGCGATGGCCGCCACGTGCGCGATGTCCTTGCGTCCCTCAACGGGGATGGCGATCTTCTTGATCTCCTCGACCGCGGTTTCCACCGCACGGTCGATACCCTTCTTCACGAACATGGGGTTGGCGCCCGCGGCCACGTTCTTGAGCCCTTCCAGAACGATCGCCTGGGCCAGGACGGTGGCGGTGGTGGTGCCGTCACCCGCCACGTCGTTGGTCTTGGACGCCACCTCCTTGCACAGCTGGGCACCCATGTTCTCGTAGGGCTCTTCCAGCTCGATCTCCTTGGCCACGGTGACGCCGTCTTTGGTGATCACGGGAGAACCGAACTTCTTGCCCAGGACCACGTTGCGGCCCTTGGGTCCCAGGGTGACCTTCACCGCCTGGGCAACCGTGTTGACCCCCCGCTCCAGGGCGCGGCGTGCCTCGACGTTGAAGGCTAGCTGCTTTGCCATGCGTTTCCCCTAACCTCCTCTCTACCCGGCCCTCACTCGCGGATGGCCAGGATATCGGACTCGCGGAGCACCAGGTACTCCTCTTCTCCCAGCTTGACCTCGGTGCCGCCGTACTTGGGGTAGATCACCCGGTCACCGACCTTGACTTCCGGCGGTAGCCGCTGCCCGTTATCAAGTAGCCTCCCCGGCCCCACCGCCACGACTTCGCCCTCCTGGGGCTTCTCCTTGGCGGTATCAGGCAGCACGATGCCCCCGCGGGTCTTCTCCTCGGCGGTGATGGCCCGTACCACCACCCGGTCCGCCAGCGGCTTGAGCACTCCTCGCGCCCCTCCCTTCAAGCCACGAAGTGGTTAGCACTCATCTCCAGCGAGTGCTAACAGTATACTACCAGTAGCTTCACCTCCTTGTCAACGGCTCACCGCAAGGATCCGGCCTCCGCCGCCTTGCTTGAAGCTACGGGGCCGGCAAGGTATACTGAGACCCGGGGAGGCGAACCATGGAAGACCCCGCCGACCAGCCTTACCAGGCCTTCAGCCGCATCTACGACCGGATCATGGCCCATGTGGGGTACGAGCAGTGGGCCGACTACGTGGAGCAGATCCTGGACCGCTTCGGCCACCGACCGCGCGATCTACTGGACTTGGCGTGTGGCACCGGGGCGAGCTCCCTTCCTTTCGCGCGGCGGGGTTACCGGGTCACCGGCGTGGACCTCTCTGCCGACATGCTGGCCCGGGCGCGCGAAAAGGCCCGGACGGCCGGACTGCCGGTGGTCTTTCACCACGGAGACATGCGCCGCCTGGAGGAGGTTTTCCGGCCCCCGCGGCCCGGCTTCGACCTGGTGATCTGTCTTTACGACAGCCTGAACTACGTGCTCGAACCCGCCGAGCTCGCGCGGGTGTTCGCCGGGGTTCGCTCCTTGCTTCGCCCGCGGGGGCTGTTCATCTTCGACGTCAACACCGCGGGAAGGCTTGCCGGGGCGGTACCGACCACCACCTTCTTCGAGGAAGAAGATCTGGCGCTGGTCTGGGAGAACAGCTACGATCGGGAAAGCTCCATCTGGCAGGTGGTCCTTACCGGATTCCTCCGCCTGCCCGACGGACGTTGGGAGAGGTTCCGCGAGGTGCACCGGGAGCGGGCGTACACGGCGCAGGAACTGGAGGCGGCGCTCGGGGCCGGGGGGCTTAGGCCACGTGCGGCCTACGCGGCTTTCGGTTTCGACCCTCCCGCGCCGGACACCGCAAGGATATACTACGTGGCGGGGCGGGAGCCATGAGCGACCGGTCCTCCGTCCCCGGCCGCGGACCGGACCGGGGAGGAACGTGCTCTTGACTCAGACGTACGACGTGGTGATCGTCGGCGGCGGGCCCGCCGGTATCTTCGCCGCGCGCGAGCTGGCCGCGTGCCCGGGGCTGCGCGTGCTCCTGGTGGAAAAGGGTCCCCCCCTGCATGAGCGGATCTGCCCCCGCAACGCCGGTGCCGCGGCCTGTGCCTTCTGCGATCCCTGCCGCCTGCTGACGGGCTGGGGCGGGGCGGGGGCTTTCAGCGACGGCAAGCTCACGCTGTCGCCCGAGATCGGGGGAAGCCTCGGCAGCTATCTCGACCGCGCCGCGCTGGACGCGCTCATCGCGCACGTCGACCGCATCTATCGTGCCTTCGGCGCGCCGGACCGGCTGTACGGGGCCGATCCCGAGGTGCTTCGCGACCTTCAGCGCCAGGCGGCGATCGCCGACCTGATCCTGGTCCCCTCTCCCGTCCGGCACCTGGGTACCGAAATCTGCACGGAAGTGCTTCGTCGCATGTACGAGCATCTTGAGCCCCGGGTGGACATCCGCACGCGAACCCGTGCCGAGGAGATCCTGGTCGCCGACGGCGCGGTACGCGGTGTCCGCCTCGCCGACGGCCGGCAGGTCCCTGCCCGCCACGTTGTGGTGGTCCCCGGGCGCGAGGGAGCCGAATGGTTCAGCGCCGAGGCGCGGCGCCTGGGCATCGGCCTGGTTTCCAACCCGGTGGACATCGGCCTGCGCGTGGAGCTGCCGGCGGTGGTCATGCAACACCTGACCGACCGCCTCTATGAGGCCAAGCTTCTTTACTACTCGCGCGCTTTCGACGATCAGGTCAGGGTCTTCTGCCTCTGTCCCAACGGCGAGGTGGTGGTGGAGCAATCGGGGGGCCTGCTGACGGTCAACGGGCACAGCTGGGCGGGCCGCAAGACGGAGTGGACCAATTTCGCCCTGCTGGTTTCCAAGAGCTTCACCCGGCCCTTCGATCGCCCCATCGACTACGGCAAGTACATCGCCTCGCTGGCCAACATGCTGGGAGGAGGCGTGCTGGTACAGCGCCTGGGCGACCTTCGCGCCGGCCGGCGCTCCACCGAGAAGCGGCTGGCCAAGGGAGTGGTCAGGCCGACCCTGCCGGAGGCCACGCCCGGCGACCTCTCCCTGGTGCTGCCCTACCGCCACCTCGTCAACATCCTGGAGATGCTCGAGGCGCTGGACCGCATGGCGCCCGGCGTTAACTCGCGGCACACGCTGCTTTACGGGGTTGAGGTGAAGTTTTACTCCTCGCGGGTGGACCTTACGCCTGCGCTGGAGACGAAGATCCGGGGTCTTTACGCCGCCGGCGACGGTGCCGGCGTCACCCGGGGGCTGGTGCAGGCCTCCGCCTCCGGGGTACACGTGGCCCGACAGATCCTCCGGCGCGAGGGCCTGCGGCCAGAGGAGGGGTCCGCCTGAGCACGGTGGTAGTGGTCGGCACGCAGTGGGGTGACGAGGGCAAGGGGAAGGTGACCGACTACCTTTCCGCGCAGGCCGACGTGGTGGTGCGCTATCAGGGTGGCAACAACGCGGGGCATACGGTGGTGGTGGGCGACCGCGAGTACCGCATGCGGCTGGTGCCGTCGGGGGTGTTCCACGGCAAGACCTGCGTGATCGGCAACGGGGTGGTGCTGGACCCCGCGGTGCTGGCGCAAGAGCTCGATTACCTGGCGGAGCGGGGCGTGTCGACGGAGCGGGTGTACGTCAGCGGGGCGGCCCACATCATTCTGCCCTACCACATACGCCTGGACGAGCTGGACGAGCAACGCCGGGGCGGCGGCCGGCTGGGCACCGCCCGCCGCGGCATCGGTCCGGCGTACGCGGACAAGGCGGCGCGGGTGGGGATCCGGGTGGGCGAGTACGTGAACCCGGTGCTGTTCGCGCGTCGGCTGCGGGAGAACCTGGAGGAGAAGAACCGGCTGCTGGGCGCGGTATACGGCGCGGAGGGGTTTGATTTCCACGCCATGCTGGCCGAGTACGGGGGATACGCGCGGCGGCTGGCGCCGATGGTGCGGGACACCTCGCTTTTGATCAACCAGGCCATCGACCGGGGCGAGAAGGTGCTGTTCGAGGGAGCGCAGGGGACGCTTTTGGACCTGGACCACGGCACCTATCCCTACGTGACCTCGTCGCATCCGGTGGCCGGCGGGGCGTGCATCGGGGCCGGGGTAGGGCCGACGCGCATCCGCCGGGTGCTGGGGGTGGTGAAGGCCTACACCACGCGGGTCGGTGACGGGCCGATGCCGACGGAGCTTTTGGGGGCGGAGGGCGACTGGATCCGCGAGCGGGGCCACGAGTACGGCACGGTGACGGGAAGACCCCGGAGGTGCGGCTGGCTGGACCTGGTGGTGGTGAAGTACGCGGCTAGGGTGTCGGGGATCACGGACCTCGCGGTGACCCGGCTGGACACGCTGGCGGGACTGCCGCGGGTGCGGATCTGCACCGCCTACCGGGTGGGCAAAGAGGTGCTGACCACGTTCCCCGCCGACCTTGCGTGCCTTGGGGCGGTGGAGCCGGTGTACGAGGAGCTGCCCGGCTGGGAACTTGACCGCGAACCCCGCGCGCTTGCCGACCTGCCTGCCGCGGCGCGTCGCTACCTCGAGCACATCGAGGAAGGCGTGGGCCTGCCGCTGACCTTGGTGTCCCTCGGCCGCGAGCGCGGCCAGACCATCGGACTTGCCGACCTCTTCGGAAAGGAGCCCGGTCGATGAGGACCCTGGTGCTGATCGGCGCGCAATGGGGTGACGAGGGCAAGGGGAAGGTGACCGACTACCTTTCCGCGCAGGCCGACGTGGTGGTGCGCTATCAGGGTGGCAACAACGCGGGGCATACGGTGGTGGTGGGCGACCGCGAGTACCGCATGCGGCTGGTGCCGTCGGGGGTGTTCCACGGCAAGACCTGCGTGATCGGCAACGGGGTGGTGCTGGACCCCGCGGTGCTGGCGCAAGAGCTCGATTACCTGGCGGAGCGGGGCGTGTCGACGGAGCGGGTGTACGTCAGCGGGGCGGCCCACATCATTCTGCCCTACCACATACGCCTGGACGAGCTGGACGAGCAACGCCGGGGCGGCGGCCGGCTGGGCACCGCCCGCCGCGGCATCGGTCCGGCGTACGCGGACAAGGCGGCGCGGGTGGGGATCCGGGTGGGCGAGTACGTGAACCCGGTGCTGTTCGCGCGTCGGCTGCGGGAGAACCTGGAGGAGAAGAACCGGCTGCTGGGCGCGGTATACGGCGCGGAGGGGTTTGATTTCCACGCCATGCTGGCCGAGTACGGGGGATACGCGCGGCGGCTGGCGCCGATGGTGCGGGACACCTCGCTTTTGATCAACCAGGCCATCGACCGGGGCGAGAAGGTGCTGTTCGAGGGAGCGCAGGGGACGCTTTTGGACCTGGACCACGGCACCTATCCCTACGTGACCTCGTCGCATCCGGTGGCCGGCGGGGCGTGCATCGGGGCCGGGGTAGGGCCGACGCGCATCCGCCGGGTGCTGGGGGTGGTGAAGGCCTACACCACGCGGGTCGGTGACGGGCCGATGCCGACGGAGCTTTTGGGGGCGGAGGGCGACTGGATCCGCGAGCGGGGCCACGAGTACGGCACGGTGACGGGAAGACCCCGGAGGTGCGGCTGGCTGGACCTGGTGGTGGTGAAGTACGCGGCTAGGGTGTCGGGGATCACGGACCTCGCGGTGACCCGGCTGGACACGCTGGCGGGACTGCCGCGGGTGCGGATCTGCACCGCCTACCGGGTGGGCAAAGAGGTGCTGACCACGTTCCCCGCCGACCTTGCGTGCCTTGGGGCGGTGGAGCCGGTGTACGAGGAGCTGCCCGGCTGGGAACTTGACCGCGAACCCCGCGCGCTTGCCGACCTGCCTGCCGCGGCGCGTCGCTACCTCGAACGCATCGAGGAAGGCGTGGGCCTGCCGCTGGCCGTGGTGTCCCTCGGCCGCGAGCGCGGCCAGACTATCGGACTTGCCGACCTTTTCGCCTGACGCTTCAAAACTTGCGTCGGCGGGATGCGTAAGCTATAATGTACGGCAGAAGTCAAAGCTCGGCGAGCGGGAGTAGTTTAGCGGTAGAACATCGGCTTCCCAAGCCGAGGGTCGCGGGTTCGAGTCCCGTCTCCCGCTCCACTGTTTTCCGGCTGGCGTAGCTCAGAGGCAGAGCAGGGTCCTCGTAAGACTCAGGCCGCGGGTTCGACTCCCGCCGCCAGCTCCAGTTGCACCGGCGCCCGGCGCCGGTCTTCTGTTTTTCTACATCCCCCATAGGCAGACATAACATGAAACTGGCGAAAACAGGCTAGAATTGGCAACGGATACCGCCCGATCTACCTGCGGTCGGCGGCAGGATCTCGGCTACCGCGGGAGGAAAAACATCCCCGGTGCGGGGTGGCCAGGCGGCAACCTGACCCGCGCCGGTACGGGGAGGGGTAAGTGAAAGTGGATGTATCGGGCTCGGCCGAAGACTCCGGCGCCGGCGGACGGCGCCGCCGCATCGCGCCGATCGTGCTTGTGGCCGCGGTAGCCCTTTGCGTGCTTGGAGGTTTCGCCGTTTTCTGGGCACGGGCGGCCACCGCGGTCTACGTCATCCAGTATGGCGGCGAGATCGTCGGCGTGCTGCCCGATGCGGCGGCGGCCAACGCACTACTAGAGGAGTTCCTGGCGACGGCGCAGGCAGATTGCGGCCGCCAGGTGGCGCCAGCGGGCGTCCTCCGCGTCGTCCGCATGCCGGCACGGGACGCGCCGCCGCCGGGGGAGCCGGAGGCGATCGCACTTGCCCTCCGGGAGACGGTCGGTTTCCTGGCACTGGCGTGGGCGGTCACGGTGGACGACGAGCCCGTGCTGGTCATGGCATCTTACGAAGACGCAGAGCAGGTGCTGGCGGAGATCCTGGCACGGGCGCGGGTCGAGCTTGAGGCGCGGGCCGGTACCGAGGTGCTGCAGATCGGTTTTCGTGAGGAGGTCGGCATCAGGCAGGTTACCACCCACCTCGAAGGCTTCTACGGGGTGGAGGAGGCCATCCGCATCCTGCTGCGCGGCACCGACCGCGTTGAAACCTACGTGGTGCGGCGCAACGACTCGCTCTGGGGGATCGCCAGCGCCCATCACCTGTCGGTGGCCGACCTGCAGCGGGCCAACCCGCAACTGACCAACCCCAACCTGATCCGCCCCGGTGACCGCCTGAATCTGGTCGTCCCCCATCCCTACGTCCACGTCCAGAGCCTGGAGCGCCACACTTTCACCCGCTACATCGCGTTTGGACGCCAGACGGTGCTCGACCCCGATCGCTGGCCCCATGAGAGCTACGTGCGAGACCGGGGCGTGCCCGGCCGCGAGCTGGTCACGGTGGAGATCGCTCGCGTCAACGGCCAGGAGGTTTCGCGACGCACCCTTGAGGTGGTGCCGCAGGCGGCACCGCAGCCCGAGGTCACGGTCAAGGGCAGTCGCCTGTACCCGCGTCTGGGTTCCGGAGCCTTCGTGTGGCCGGTGGGAGGAGACGGCGGTCGCGTGACCTCCGGTTTCGGCTGGCGATGGGGAGCCTTCCACCAGGGCGTGGACATCGCCGCCCCCTACGGCACACCGGTACTGGCCGCCGACGCCGGCACGGTGACCGAGGTCTCCTACCGCGGCGCCCAGAGCTACGGGTGGACGGTGATCATCGACCACGGCGAGGGAACGCTGGTTACCCTTTACGCCCACCTCGATCCCAAGATACCCGTCAAGCCCGGTCAGGTGGTGGAGAAGGGGCAGACCATCGGGTACGTGGGCACCAGCGGGCGCAGCACCGGTCCCCACCTGCACTTCGAGGTCAGGGTTGACGGCCAGGCGGTCAACCCCCTTACCTACTACCCGGCGGGCCGCTGAGGCTACGGCTCAGGCAGGAAAACCTGCGCCTCGCTGCGAAATGCTATTGGTGCGAGCTAACTCAAGGTGGAGCAGGCGGTGGCGAGGCTGATCATCAGGGGGGGAAAACCCCTCCGGGGCAAAGTGCGTGTGGGCGGCCGGAAGAACTCGGCCGTCGCCGTGTTGCCGGCGACCTTGCTGGCAGACGGTCCGAGCACGGTGGAGAACCTGCCGGCCATCGAGGACGTGCGTGTCTACGCCGAGATCCTCACCCACCTGGGCTGCCGGGTGGCGGGGGTTCCTGCACCCTCCGGTAACGGCGCGCTGGTGGTCGACCCGCGGGATTTCGCCTTCGCCGAGATACCCTACGCGCTGACCAAGCGCCTGCGTGCCTCTTATTACCTTCTCGGCGTGATGCTCGCCCGCTGCGGGCACGCCGAGGTGCCGCTGCCGGGAGGCTGCGACATCGGGCTGCGGCCCATCGACCAGCACCTCAAGGGCTTTCGCGCCCTCGGGGCAGAGGTGACCATCGAGCACGGGGTGGTCAGGGCGTCTGCCCCCAGGCTGACCGGGGCCACCGTGTACCTTGACGTGGTCAGCGTGGGGGCGACCATCAACATCATGCTGGCCGCTACCCTCGCTGAGGGGACGACGATCATCGAGAACGCCGCCAAGGAGCCCCACGTGGTCGACCTCGCCAACTACCTCAATGCGGCAGGGGCCAGGGTGCAGGGGGCGGGCACGGACGTGATCCGCATCCGCGGTGTCGAACGCCTGCAGGGATGCACGCACGCCATCATCCCCGACGAGATCGAGGCCGCCACCTACATGATCGCCGGGGCGGCGACGCGGGGGGAGGTGTCCGTGGAGAACGTGATCCCCAAGCACCTCGACCCGGTGGTCGCCAAGCTCCAGGAGGCCGGCGCCGAGGTTGAGGAGCGTGGGGACGTCCTCAGCATACGCATGGACCGGCGGCCCCGCGCCGTCAACGTCAAGACCCTGCCGTACCCGGGCTTTCCCACCGACGTCCAGCAGCCGATCACCGTGCTCTTGAGCCTTGCCGAAGGCACCAGCATCGTGACCGAAAGCATCTGGGAGAGCCGTTTCAAGCACGTCGACGAACTGAAGCGCATGGGCACCAACATCCGCGTCGAAGGCCGCACCGCCATCATCGAGGGGGTAGACAGACTCACCGGTGCCCCGGTGCGGGCGACCGACCTGCGGGCGGGGGCGGCGCTGGTGATCGCGGCGCTGGCCGCCGAGGGCCAGACGGAGATCAGCGGTATTGAACTCGTGGACCGCGGCTACGAGCGGGCCACCGAGAAGCTGATCGCGCTGGGCGCGGATGTGGTTCGCGAGGATTGACGGGAGGGAACGCGGTGGACCGCGAGCGAAAGGAAAGGCGAGAACCCCCGCCACGCAAGCCCTCTTCCCTTCCCGGAGGAGGCGCCCGCCGCGCTCCGCCGATACCGCGCAAGGTGATCAACCCCCGCGGGCACCGAAAGAAGTGACGCCACGGCGCCGGCCACCGCGAGCCGTCCTGCGTCACGTTGCCCTGTTGCCCGCCGGTGCGCTGCTGGGTTACCTGGGCGGCCGCCGGCTGGACATGGTGCTTGACACGTCCCCCTGGCTCGCCCTGCTGGGCGTGACGGTGGGACTGGTGACCGCTTTCCTTGCGCTTGTCCAGGAACTGGAGCCCGGTCTTTTCGGTGGCGACCGCGACTGACGGTCTCGCTTCCGCGTCGGACGGGCGTCCCGAGAAAGGAGGCGAAGGCCTGGTCGGGGCCGGTCCATCGGGCCCGTGCCAGGCGCCCTGATGCAGTACTTCTCATACCCCCCGCCGCGGCCGCGGCCGTGGGGGTACCTTCTTGCGGCGGTGGCCGGTGCGGTTATCGGGCTTTTGCTCTTCGTGCAGCTGTGCCCGGCTTTCGTGGCAGGACGGCTGCTTCCGTACCTGCCGGCGTCGCCCCAGACGCCTCCCTCGACCGACGGCCAGCCTCCCCCCGTCCTCGAGATCCCCACCTCCGCCGTCGTCTACGCGGCCGAGCGGGTGCTCCCCACGGTGGTCGGCATCATCAACTCCGTCCAGGTCCGCGACCGTCTGTGGGGCAGGGTGTACGAGGAGCGCATGATCGGCTCGGGGGTGATCATCCGCCCCGACGGTTACATCCTGACCAACGAACACGTGGTATCCGACCTCCGGGGTGAGAGCAGGCTGACGGTCATCCTGGAGGACGGCCGGGAGGTGCCCGCCACCCTGGTGGGCGCGGACCAACGCACGGACCTCGCCATCATCCGGGTCAACCTCACCGGCCTGCCTGCCGCCGAGCTGGGAGATTCGGAGACGCTGCGGGTGGGCGAGCTGGCGGTGGCCATTGGCAACCCCGCGGGGCTGGACTTCCCGCGCTCGGTGACCGCGGGGGTGATCTCGGGGCTCGACCGCATAATCCGTCATGAAGCTGCGGTCTTCCGCCTCATCCAGACGGACGCGGCCATCAACCAGGGCAACAGCGGAGGGCCGCTGGTGAACGCGCTCGGCCAGGTCATCGGCATCAACACCCTCAAGTTCGCCGCCACCGGGTTTGAAGGCATGGGTTTCGCCATTCCCATCAACCAGGCGGCGGCCATCGCCGAGGAGCTCATCCGCCACGGACGCGTGATCCGTGCCTGGATGGGGGTGACCATCGCCGAGGCCGATGAAGCGCTCCGACGCTACAACGTGAAGCTGGATCGCGGGGTGCTGCTGATCCACGTCTGGGCGTCAAGCCCGGCCTCCCGGGCGGGACTGCAGGTCGGCGATATCCTGCTGGCCCTGGACGGCAAGGCCATCTCGAGCTACGTGGACCTCCGGTTGGTGCTCGACCGCAAGCGTGTGGGTGACAAACTGGAGGTGCGCTACCGCCGCGGCAATCAGGAAAGCACCGTCTCGCTGGTGCTGGAGGAGATGCCGGAGACGCCGGAGTGAAAAGACGCGGGCTTGCCCTGGCCGCCATGGCCACCGCCTGCTTCGCCACGGCCGCGGTGCTGACGCGGCTGACCGCCGCGCTCGGTGCCGCCCAGGTGGCCGCCGGCCGCATGCTGCTGGGCGCGCTGCTGGTGGGGGGCTGGGCCGGCCTGCGTGGGCAGCCCCTGCGCGTCGGGCCTTCGCTGCCCCTGGTCGTCTACGGCGCCGTCGCCGCCCTGCACTTCTTCTTCTACATCGCCGCGCTGCGGCTCACCAGCATCGCCCACGCCCTCGTGCTCGTCAACCTCTCCTGTATCTTCGTCGCTCTCCTCTCGCGCTGGGTCCTGGCAGAGCCCCTCTCCCCCTCCCGCTACCCCGGCATGGCCCTGGCCCTGCTCGGGGTGGCGGTCATGACCGGGTTCGAACCCTCGCTTTCGGCCCGGATGCTCCTCGGTGACCTGCTGGCCCTGCTGTCCGGCCTGTTCTACGCCGTCTACTCCCTCGCCGGACGCCGCGAGCGGGATCGCTACCCCCTGTACGCTTACAGCTTCCGTGTCTACCTGGCCGCCGCCCTCTTCCTCGCCCCCCTGGCCTTGCCGGGGCTCCCCGGCCCCGGAGCCCTGCGCTCCGCCTTGCTCCCCCTGCTGCTCCTGGCGCTCGGCCCCACCGCCCTCGGGCACACCCTCTACAACGCCGCGCTCCGCCATGCTCCGGCCGCCCAGGTGAACCTGGTCGCCACCCAGGAGGTCACCGGAGGTGTGCTGCTGGGCATGCTGATCCTGGGTGAGAGGCCGTCGCTGGCCGCCGTCGTCGGCGGGCTCATCTCCCTCACGGGGGTGGGGCTCTTCCTCCGGGAAAGGTAGGTGGCCCGGACAGGGCGGCGGTTCACTTCCCGCCAGGAACACCTCCTCTTCGCCCGGGCAATACGGTCCTGCGGCCAGTCCCGTCTCCCGGCACAGCTTCACGCGCACGACTCCCGCCGGGACCGCGAACTCGCCGGCCGGCCGCCCGGCCAGCGCGCGGCTCAGGAAGTCCGCCCATATCGGCCCCGCCAGGGCGGCACCCCCTCCCGGGAGCTCCCCGGGCCGGTCCCTGCCGACCCACACCGCTACCGCCAGCTCGGGGCTGAACCCCACGAACCACGCGTCCACCACCCGGCCGCGGGTGTCGGCCACCGTGCCCGTCTTGGCGGCGGCCGGCCGGCCCAGCATCCCCCCGATCCTCGCGCCGGTGCCGCCGGGGCGGAGCACCGACCGCATGAGGTCGGCCGTCACGTAGGCCACGGCGGCCGGCAGCGCCACCCGTGCGCGCCCGGAGTGCCGGTGCAGCATCCTGCCCCGTCGGTCCTCCACCCGCAGCAGTCCGAACGGCTCGTGGTAGACCCCACCTCCCGCCAGCGTCGCCATGGCCGCCGCCATCTCCAGCGGGCTGACCTCGTAGCTGCCCAGGGCCAGCGACAGGTCCGCTCCGAGCGGACCCTGTACCCCCAGCCGGCGCGCGTACTCCACCACCGTCGCCGGACCCAGTCGCGCCGCCCAGCGCACGGCGGCGACGTTGCAGGACACCGCCAGTGCCTCGCGCACCGTGAGCTCGGCAAGGTGGTAGGGCTCGGGGCCGAAATCGGTGGGGGAGTAAGGCCGGTCTGCCGCCCCGCGGAAGGTGACCGGCTCGCAGGCCATGCGGGCGGTCGGTGCAAACCCGCGGTCGATGACCGCCGCGTAGAGGATGGGCTTGAAGGCCGAACCCGGCTGACGGCGCATGCCGCGGTAATCGCCCAGGGGAGGGACGGCTCGGTTAAGCTGCGTCTGGGGGTAGCTCCTCCCTCCCACCAGCGCGCGCACCGCACCGGTCGCCGGATCCACGGCCACCAAGGCCACCTGCGGCTGCACCACGCCCTGTGCATCGGGTTCGCCTGCCACCAGCCTTTCGGCCACCGCGCGTTCCGCCGTCTCCTGCATCTTGAGGTCCAGCGTGGTGTAGATGCGGTAACCGGCAACCGGCAGGTCCTGGGCCAGCTCGGGTCGCCGTCGCAAAAGCTCCTGCACCACCCAGTCCACGAAATAGGGGGCCAGGCGACGGGACGGCGGCAGGCCGACCAGCCTGAGGGGTTCGGCGTCTGCCTCCGCCGCCCGCGCGGTGTCGAGCACTCCCACCTCCACCATGGCCTCGAGCACCGTCCGCCGCCTGGCCAGGGCGAGTTCGGGATTGCGGTAGGGGGAGTAGCGTTCGGGGCCGCGTGGCAGACCGGCCAGCAGCGCCGCCTCGGCCAGCGTGAGCTCGGCCGCCCGCTTGCCGAAGTAGGTGCCGGCAGCCACCTCCACCCCGTAGCTGCCGTGCCCGAAGTAGACGGTGTTGAGGTAGCGTTCGAGGATCTCCTCCTTGGAGAGGGTTGCCTCCAGCTTGAACGTCCACAGGAGCTCCCGGAGCTTGCGGGTGAACGTGCGCTCGCGACCCAGGAAGAGGTTGCGCGCCAGCTGCTGGGTGATGGTGCTGCCGCCCTCCACCACCCGGCCCGCCCGCAGGTTGCGCCAGACGGCGCGCAGTACGCCGACGGGGTCGACCCCGAAATGCCGGTAGAAATGGCGGTCTTCCACGGCGACCACCGCCGCCGGCAGGTAACCGGGCAGGGTGTCCAGCGGCACCGCCACGCGCCTCTCGGGGCCGATGGCGGCCACCAGCCCTCCTCTGATGTCGAAAACCCGGGTCGCTTCCGCCGGGTCCAAGGCCGGCATGGGCGCCAAAAAGACAAAAGCCCAGACCGCCACCAGCATCAGCGCTCCGGCCGCGATCGCCGCCGCCCGCATCGGCCCGCCTCCCGGCCTATTGTGCCCCGGCGCGGCGTTGACGCCCGTCGGCTCCCGGTGATAGAATCGGGCGAAAAAGCGAGGCCGGGCATTTGCCCCAGGGCGGCAGCCGCCGACAAGCGAGGAACGCATGCGGTGGTCGGCGAAGTTCCCTGATGCGGCTTGGCCGCACTCGGGTTATCGTCCTTGCAACGCGGGGGATTCGTCTCTCAGGAGGGGTGCTCATGCAGCGCACGCTGGCCGCGGAGGTGCCCGGTCGGGTGGGCGAGCGGGTCTTGCTGAAGGGTTGGGCCCATGCCGTCCGCATGCTGGGCAAGGTGGGTTTTCTGGTGCTGCGCGATCGCAGCGGCGCCGTCCAGGCGGTGCTAGAGGATCAGGAAAGGACGTTGCGCGCGCTGCCCGCGGGCAGCGCCGTCGCCCTCCGCGGGGTGGTGGCCAAAGAGCCGCGCGCCATCGGCGGTGTGGAACTCCGCCAGGTTGAGCTCGAGCTGCTCTCGCCCGCGGCGCCCGCCTTGCCCTTCGAGGTCAACCGGCCCGAGATCGCCGCCGGACTTGACGCGCTGCTCGACCACCGTGTGCTGAGCCTGCGCCATCCCCGCACCGCCGCCGTCTTTCGCGTGCAGGCGGAGCTGGTACGGGCCTTTCGCGAGGGACTGCGTGCCCGCGGCTTCCTCGAGGTGCACACGCCCAAGCTGGTGGCCACCGGTACCGAGGGCGGAGCCGAGCTGTTCAGCGTCGACTACTTCGGCCGTCCCGCCTACCTCGCCCAGAGCCCCCAGTTCTACAAGCAGATGCTGGTCGTCGCCGGCTTCGAACGCGTCTTCGAGGTGGGACCGGTCTACCGGGCCGAGGATCACGACACCTCACGCCACCTCAACGAGTACCTTAGCCTCGACCTGGAGATGGGGTTCGTCGACGGCCTGGACGATCTCTTGGAACTTGAGGAGTCGCTGCTGGAGGAGATGTTCGCCGCGGTGACGGCCCATGCCGCCGATGCCCTGGAGCTGTGGGGGGCCGAGGTCCCCCGCGTCCGCGGCATCCCCCGCCTGCGTCTGGACGAGGCCCGCGCGCTGCTCAAGACCTGCTGCGGCCACGAGACGCCTGCCGGCAACCTCGACCCCGAGGGCGAAAGGCTGCTGTCGGCGCGCGTGGCCAGCGAGCACGGCAGCGACTTCGTCTTCATCACCCACTACCCGGCGGCCGCGCGTCCGGTGTACGCCCTGCCCGACCCTTCCCGGCCCGACCTTACGCTCAGTTTCGACCTCCTGTTCCGCGGGCTGGAGGTGACCACCGGCGGCCTGCGCATCCCCTGCGGCGAAACCCTGCGTTGCCGCATGCGCGAGCGGGGACTCGACCCGACGAACTTCGCGCCTTACCTCGAGGCCTTCGACTACGGCATGCCTCCCCACGGGGGCATGGCCATAGGGGCCGAGCGGCTGACCATGAAGCTCCTGGGCCTGGCCAACGTCCGCGAGGCCAGCCTGTTCCCGCGGGACCGCGCAAGACTCGCTCCCTGAGCATTCGCGGCGGTGGTAGGAATATCCCGGCCGTACGGGGAATTTTTCTTCGATACGACCGGCGACCAGATTGCCAGCCCGCACGAAGGGAGACGAAAGGCACATGCGAGCGTTACGTAAAGGCCTGTTCATCGCGGTGGTCCTGGCGGTCATCCTGCTCCTGACCCCGGTGGCCTGGGGCGCGGTCAGCGTGGTACGCAACCCCTTCACCGACGCGGTGGGCCACACCTATGAGCGGGAGCTTGCGCTCATGGCCGCCCTGGGCATCATGCGCGGCGATACCGGCACCACCAACGTGCGCCCGGATCATCCCATCACCCGCGCCGAGTTCACCGCGGTGGTCATTCGCATGCTCGACCGCGAGCAGCAGGCCGCCCAGCTCGGGACGATCCAGCCGACCTTCAGAGACCAGATCGCCTCCTGGGCCTGGGGGTACGTGAACCTGGCTACCCACCTCGGGATCATCAGGGGCTATGACGACGGCACCTTCCAGCCCACCCGCAACGTGACCCACACCGAGTGCCTGGCCATGCTCATCCGGGCCACCGGCCACGAGCCCGGGGTGGTGGGTGATTGGCCGTTCAACTACCTGGTGGCCGGCTACGAACACGGGATCACCGGCCAGGTGCAGGTTTTCGCCAACCTGCCCGCCACGCGCGGCGAAGTGGCGCACTTCGTCTACAACGCGCTGTTCATCAAGCGGGGCAAGGGAGTGGGCACCGCCTACAACCCCGAGGGGCTTCCTCCCCTGCTCGGTGACCGCACCTTCGCCGGCATCGCCGGGGTCTACGATGCGGGAGCCAAGACGCTGGTGATCGGGGGCACTGCCCGCAACCTGGCCGACCGTGTCCACCTCTGGAGATGGGGGACGCTGGCCGAGCTGCGTGGATCGGAGGTGCGGGCGATCGCCGCCGCCAACGGCCGCATCGTCTTCATCGAACCCCACGCCGCCGCCGACCTGGTACGGGGGATCTTCGACCGCTACGAAGGTTCATCCGCTGCCGCCAAGCTGGTGCTGGCGGACGGCACCCGGGTGTCTTACACTCCCGGCACCACGCGCCTGAGCGTCAACGACGGTCCCGAGCGGGCGCTGGCCCATAACGACGCCGTCCTGAAGCAGGGGGATCAGGTCACCATCTCCACCAGCGCCGGCAAGGCGGTCACGGTGAGCGCCTTCCGCTTCAACCTGAACAACGCGGTGGTCACCGAGAAACATGAGGCCACCTCCACGCAACCGGTGCGTGTGAGGCTGGACAGCGGCGAGCTCGTGGGAGTTCCGGAGGACGCCGGGGTGGTGCTGAACGGCGCGACGGTGCGTCCGGCCGACCTCCGGGTCAACGACGTGGTTTACATAGCCACGCGCGATGCCAGCGCCACGCAGTCCGCCGTCAAGGTGGAGGCGGTGCGCCAGACGGTATCAGGCACCTTCCTGAGCGACCGCCGCGTCTACACCGAACCCACCAAGTTCGACTGGTACATCCGGCTGCGGCTGACCGACGGCAGCGAGCGCGAGCTCAAGTGGTACACCCAGTTCACCCCCGCCTCGCCCCCACCGGCCATCACTCCGGGGACGGCCTTGATCTACGCGCTTGACCGGTCCTTGCACGCGCGCAAGGCCCTGACCGCCGTAGCCACCGTGGCCCACGGCAAGCTCCTGGGGGTGGCCACCATTCCCGGATCCACCAAGGCGCAGGTCACCCTCGACGTCCGGGGCACCAGCACGAACTACGTCGCCGCCATCGGCACCGCCGCCACCTGGGCGGCGGACATCGGCTGGGTGGGCGAGTTCGGCATCAACCCGGCCAGCGGCGAGATCGACGCCTGGACGCGGCGCTGGAAGACCACGAGCGGGCTGACCCTGGGACAGGTGCACTCGCTTGACGCCTCGGGGGTGATGGTGCAGGTGTACGACGCGGGCACCGGGTCGCTCAGTCCGGTGTTCCGGGTCTCGCACCCCGACATGGTCGCCTACCGCGAGGACGCCGACGGCACCGTGGGGACCTTCCAGGCGACCTCGGGCCTGACCGCCGGCACCCGGGTGTACTTCGCGTTGCACCTTGACGGGCGCATCATCTTCATCCTGCGCAAGCACAACCAGAACACCTGGTAGTTCGCAAGATCGATGCGGGAGGGGGGACGTCTCCCCCCTCCCCGACCTCAGCCGCGGAAGAGCAGCACCACCCCGTCCCGCGTCATGCGTTCCAAGGTCTCGGCGAACGCCGGGTACTCCGTCTCCGCGTAGATATGCAGCTCAAGCTTTCGAAGGTCGAGGAGCCGCCAGGCAAGGTTGTAAGCTTCCGGACAGGGCCCTCCCCGGTACACCAGCAGAAGGTCGACGTCGCTTGACACCGTGTGGTCGCCGCGGGCGTAGGAGCCGAACAGCACCGCTCGCAGCAGCGGAAGCCGGGCGTCGATCAGCGCAAGCCGCGACCGCAGGCGCTCAAGCACCCGGTCGCGGTCGAGCTCGGGATAGAAGATCCTCACAGAAGCGGACGATCTCCTCGGCATAGCCGATCAGCCTCCGAGCCTCGCGCGCGGTGTACGCCTCGCTGGCGGCCCCGCGCTGGTGGGCGTCGGGATAGCGGGCCCCCACGTAGACCTTGTCCAGTTCCATCGCCGAGTCCACCAACTCCGGCGCCGCCGCCCATGTCGCGGGGAGCGCCCTCAGCAGACCGGCCACCGCATGGCCCCAGGCAACCGCCCCCAGACGTGCGAACACCGCCTTCACGGCCTTCTCCGCCGCTTGCTGGGCCGCGAAGCACGCCCAGTTATACAGGTGGCGTTCGGCTGCCGTCGCCGCCAGTGAAAGGTCGGCATGTGCGTCCCGCATCCAATCTTGGCTACGGTCTACCGCCCACCACCTCCCGTGGAAGCCAGCGCACCTCAATTGTAACACACTGGCCCGCCCATGGGTCAGCTAGGCAAGCTCGTCGTGCGTGCAGGGTTCGGGCGGCCTGGCCACTTTCACCCTCGCGGGGCGCAGCACCTCCTCGCCGAACCGGTACCCGCGGCGCAGCTCCTCCCGCACCACCGGTTCTGCCACCGCGTTGTCCTCTTCTACTGCCACCGCCTCGTGCACTGCGGGATCGAAGGGGACGCCGGCCGCGGCGATGGGAACGAGGCCTTCCTTCTCGAAGAGGGCTTCGAACTGCCGCAGGATGAGCTCAAGACCCTGCCGCAGTGAGCCCTCATCGCCGGGGGCGCGCAGCGCCAGCTCCAGGTGGTCTTTCAGCTCCAGACACCCGCGCAGGAACTCGTATTTGCCCCTCCGGATGCTGAGCACCAGGTCACGTTCCACCCGCCGGCGGTAGTTCTCGTTGTCGGCCACCGCTCTTAAGAAGCGGTCCCAGTTTTCCCGCGCCTCGCGGCGCGCCGCTTCCAGCTCGGCCTTCAGGGACTGGATTTCCTCCTCACGGTCTGCGGGCGAATGGCAAGCCTCGCGGCACTCCTCCTCGCTCACAGCACCGCGCCTCCCTTTTGCTCATCCTCCTTGCGGTACTCGGCGTCGATGACCTCACCCTCGGGAGGGGCGGAGGTGCCCGATGCGGCCTTCTCGCCGGCGGTCTGCCGGTACAGCGCCTCCGCGAGCTTGAAAGTAGCCTGCTGCAGCTTTTCCATGCGGGAGCGAATGGCCCCGGCGTCCTCGCCGTTGATGACCTCCTTCAGTTCGGCGACGGCCTGCTCCGCCGCCCGGCGATCTTCCGCCGTCACCTTCTCGCCCAGTTCCTTGAGGTTCTTCTCGGTCTGGTAGATGAGGCCGTCCGCCTGGTTCCTGAGGTCGACCAGCTCACGGCGCCGCCGGTCCTCGTCACGGTGCTCCTGGGCCCGACGGACCATCGCCTCCACCTCATCCTTGCTCAGCGTGGTGGAGGCGGTGATGGTGATCTTCTGCTCTTTGCCGGTACCCAGGTCCTTGGCGGAGACGTTGAGGATGCCGTTGGCGTCGATGTCGAAGGTCACCTCGATCTGCGGAACCCCACGGGGGGCGGGAGGTATGCCCACCAGGTGGAAGCGCCCCAGCGTGCGGTTGTCGGCCGCGAACTCCCGCTCGCCCTGCAGCACGTGGATCTCCACCGCCGTCTGTCCGTCGGCGGCGGTGGTAAAGATCTGCTGCTTGCGCACCGGGATGGCGGTGTTGCGTTCCACCAGTCGCGTCATCACCCCGCCCAGCGTCTCGATGCCCAGCGAAAGCGGGGTTACGTCTACCAGCACCAGTCCCTTGACCTCGCCTGCGAGCACCCCCGCCTGGATGGCGGCGCCCACGGCCACCACTTCGTCGGGGTTCACGCCGCGGTGGGGTTCCTTGCCGGTGAGCTTTTTGACCAGCTCCTGGATAACCGGCATGCGGGTGGCCCCGCCCACCAGGATCACCGCGTCAAGCTGATCGGGACGGATGCGGGCATCGTTGAGCGCCTGCCGGAAGGGGCCGACGCACCGCTCGGTCAGGTCGGCGGTCAGCTGCTCGAAACGCGACCGCGTCAGCCGGGTTTCCAGGTGCTTGGGACCCACGTGGGTGGCGGTGATGAACGGTAGGCTGATGGTGGTCTCGGGGACCGACGACAGCTCCTGCTTGGCCTTCTCCGCCGCCTCCCGCAGTCGCTGCAGGGCCTGGCGATCCTTGCGCAGGTCCACACCTTGCTCCCGCAGAAAGTCCTCGGCCAGGTGGTTGACGATCCGCTCGTCGTAATCGTCCCCTCCGAGGTGGGTGTCGCCGGCGGTGGCCTTCACCTCGTAGATCTCATCGCCCACCTCGAGCACGGAGACGTCGAAGGTGCCGCCGCCGAGGTCCCACACCAGGATGGTCTGGTTGGCCCGCTTCTCAAGCCCATAGGCCAGCGCCGCCGCCGTGGGCTCGTTGATGATGCGGAGGACCTCAAGCCCGGCGATGCGCCCGGCGTCCTTGGTGGCCTGCCGCTGCGAGTCGTTGAAGTAGGCCGGCACGGTGATGACCGCCTTCGTCACCTTCTCGCCCAGGTAACGCTCGGCGTCTTCCTTGAGCTTGGCCAGCACCATGGCGGAGATCTCCTCGGGGGTGAAATCCTTGCCGGCCGCCGGGATCTCCACCCGTACGCTGTCGTTGGGTCCGGCCTTTACGCGATAGGATACCTGCTTGCGCTCTTCCTCCACCTCGCTGTGCCGCCTGCCCATGAAGCGCTTGATGGAGTAGACGGTGTTCTCGGGGTTGAGGATGGCCTGGCGACGCGCAAGCTGTCCCACGAGGCGCTCGCCGGCGCGGGTGAAGCCCACCACCGATGGCGTCAGCCGGCTCCCTTCCGCGTTGACGATCACGGTGGGCTTGCCGGCTTCCATCACCGCGACCACCGAGTTGGTCGTTCCCAGGTCAATGCCCACCACTTTTTCCATTGGTGCGTCCCTCCATAGGCTAAGACTACCCGCTCACGCCAAAAGTATAGGAAACCTCTGGGGCGACAGTCAAGGCGGGCAACCGGAGCCTGCGTCCTGAAGTTCGGCAAGGTCGCCGAGTAACTGCTCGAGCAGGTTTTCCTGATAGGCGGGGATGCCCCGCTCTGCCATTGCCCGGGCGGTGGGCGCAAGTGGTCCCTCGACCGTCGCCAGCCACTGCCGGTCGCCGTCGCCGAACCGAGGGGTTCCCTCCCGGACCGCCGACGCGTAGTCGGCCGGGGACATGCGCCAAAGCTCCATGCCCGGATAACGCTCGAGCAGCTGGCCAGCGATGGCAAGACCGGCACGGTCGAAGTCTCCCCCGTAACGCAGTCGCGTTCCGTCCACCGCCATAAGGTCCAGCGCAAGCAACGCTGCGGCACTCAGGAAGCCGCCCGTGGCTATCAGCGTAGGGCGGCGCCCGACCTCCCACGCGGCCACTTTGCGCACCAGCCACTCGAAGACGGCCGGGTTTTCGACCACATGCGCCACCCCATCGCGGGCCGGCAGTCGAGACAGCCGGGCGAGCTCGGCAAGTGGCACCGGCCATCCGCCACCGGCCTCGGCCATGGCCGTCAAGACGGCGTGCGAACCGCTGCCCGGGTTGGCGACCAGCACCGTGGAGGAGACGCCATCCACGTCAAGACCTGCTTGTTGCAGCAGCAGGGCGCGGGCCTCCCCGGGGCGCAGGTCTTTGGGAAGGGGATGGCCGGTCTCTTGCAGGGTCAGGAGCAACAGCCGGCCGGCCAGGGTCTGAGGGTCGAAGGCGTGCGGGTCGCTGGTCACCCTGGCGGCAAACACCGCCAGCAACTCGCCGTCCGCAGGCAGGTGGGCAACCGCCCGCGCAACCGCCAGCGCCGCAGCGGTTGCCCGATGGGGGTCGGCGCGGTACGCCCGGCGGTATAAGCGGCTCACGGGTCCTTCGCCGCCAAGCGTGGCGATCCATTGGCGGGCGGGGGCAACGGCCGTTGCCAGTTCCTCCAAGTGCCGCTGCCATTGGGCTTTTGCCGCTTCCGCACGCTCGCGGTCGCTGACGACCGCTCCGCCGTCGGCCTCGAGTACCTGCGCGAGCGACACCCCGTAGCGGCTGCGGCGCAGGGCCGCGTCGAGCTCCGCGAGCTGGACCCGGACCTCGACCTGCGACGGGAGCCGCCGCAGCCCCAGGAGCCCGGCGAGGGCCTCACGTGCTTCCCGACCAAGGCTCAGGGTCACGGTGCCCCCCGCGCCGTCTAGCGCTTCCATCCGCCGGCGGCACCTGTCCAAGAGCTCTCCCAGGCCCACTTCGCGGAGGCGTTTTGCCGCCTCGTGGGCAGCGCCTTTCATGGCTGCTCCCCCGTGGCGGCTGCAAGCGGCTCGCGGACTTGCCGGCCGTCCCCCAAGATGGGAAAGGCGGGGTGCACCGTTCCGTCCAGCGTCAGCCGGTAAGCCATGGCGGCCGACAGCGACTCGTGGTAAGGGAGCTCATCAGGGCAGGTGATGATCCAGTCGAGTCCGAGGTCAGACAAAAGACGGAGATAGCCCACCTGGTTGGCCGAATCAAAGTCTGCAAAAGCCTCATCCAGGGCGATCATGCGCGGCGCGTCGTTCTTTGCTGCCGCGTCGTAACGGGCGGCCACCCCCGCGATGAGCGGTACTGCCAGCGCCCAGGCCTTCTCGGAAGTGCTGCGAGCCCCGAACCGTTGCCCGGAACATGGAAATCTGTTCCGGACACCCGTCCGTTGCCGGGCGG
>DYFO01000026.1 GCA_020725145.1 Symbiobacterium thermophilum | reverse complement strand
GGGAGGCGTTCCGGTGCTCAACGCATGTTGGGCCCCGGACCGCGAGGCAGTCCACAGGATATGTCTTGCGACCAAGCACTGGTTTCCGCGCAAGCGTGTTCTCGCTCCGGCCCTCCGACCCTATCCCCAACGCGCCGGTGGCCGGTAGGTGTGGCGGGCATGAACACCGGCGGCCTGCGAGGTATGCGGCCGGGTCGCCTTCCCCAGGGCTACTCCTCCAGGCGGCGGCTCAGCACCGCCACTCCCGGGACCAGGGCCACGGTGATGGCGACGGCCACGGCGAGTTCGAAGGCCACGGTGCTCAGGGGTTCGCCCATGACCGATACCTGCCAGATGGGCTCGATGATCCAGTAAAGCGGGAACACCCTGGCGATCCACTGCGGCCACTCGGGGAAGACGTAGAAAACGACCGGTGCGAACAGGAAGACGCCGGTTCCCTTGACCAGGGCGAACAGCGCGGTCGAGGTCTTGGCGAATACGCCTACGAGCAGCCCGATCGTGGCGTTGAGGGCGGCGGCCACGGCGATGACCACAATGACGTGTAGAGGGCGCGGCCCAAAGGCCTGGTTCAAAAGCAGCGTGGCTGCGGCTACAAAGGAGGTGAAGCTGAAGCCGAGAATCCACTTGGCGGTCAGTACCTCCACCACCCGGGCGGGGGTGACCAGCACCGCCGTGATGGTGCCTCTTTCCTTCTCTTCCACGAGACTTGACCCGGGCACCCAGACTCCCGCCATGGCCAGGGCGTAGAACACGATCAGGGGCACCAGCCGGATCGAGATCGGCAACCCGGATTCGCCGAACTCGACCGTGGCGACTTCCACGGGAGGGGCACCGCCCGCGAGCTCACGAATCAGGTCGATGATGGTGACCGTGAGGATCAGCCGATTGGAGGCCAGGCTCTCTCCGCCAATGTAAAACTCCAGTCTGGGCTGTTCACCCGCGCGTACCGCGGCGTCGAAGCCGGCGGGCAGCACCAGGCCGGCGTCGAGGTCGTTCCTCTCCACCCGGGTCTTGAGTTCCTCCACCCCGTCGAGCAGCGTGAGCTGGATGCCCTCCCGCTGCCGCACGGCCGCCGTGATCTCGGAGTGGCCGCCATCGACGATGCCCAGGCGAGGCTTGGGCTCGAAGAGGGAGCCGAAGGCCACCTGAAAGATGAGCGTGAGCCCAAGCGGCATGGCCAACGCCCAGAGAAAGAGAGGTTTCCGCGGCCCCAGCAGGGAGTCCTTACGAAGCAGGCTCCATACGCGGCTCATGCTCATAGCGACTCCGCCCTCCTCTTCAGAACCGACAGGCCCGCGCCGTAGACGGCCGCCGCCCACAGCAAGGCGTAGGCCAGCGCACCCCAGGAGTCCTGCCAGCGGGCGTCGTAGATCGTCGCCCGCACGATCAGGTCGATCACCGGATAGCTGGGGATGGCCCGTACCCATGCGGCGGCGGTGCCGAGGAACAGGACTGAAAACGCGGGAATCATGAGCGGGACCGTGAAGAGCAGCGCGTACATGAGCTGGCTCATGAACTCCTTGCCGGCGGCGCCGATGAGCATGGCCACGCTGGTGAACAGGATCGCTCCGATCAGCATGGTCGTGAGGAGGAGCGACCAGTTGGCGGTGGTGAACGCCCCGACCAGCGCCAGAACGACCACTCCCTGACCCAGGGCCAGAACGACTCCGAAGATCGTCTTGGCGGCCAGGAAGTGCCAAAGCCGCATCGGCGTCACCATGAGGGCGGTCACCGTGCGCTGGAGTATCTCGGTCGAGATAAGCGAGGCCATGGCGTACGTCTCCACCATGAGGATGAAGACTGCGAGCATGGGTCGCAGCTTATCTCTCAGCGACGGCTGGTCGCCCACACGGTCGCGGCCGAGAACGATGGTCTGGGGCGCAGGGAGTTCGACCGGTACCGGACGGCCGGCGACCTGGTAGCCGACCTCGCGGACCAGGCTCTGGACAGCGCCCCGGATCTCCCCGGGCACCGCCGCCCTCGTGAAGACCGTAACCGCGGTCCGCTCGCCCCTGGCCGTGTCGGCGATGAAGGAAGCGGGAAAGGCGATGCCGATATCCAGCCGCACCCGCGCGGCCTGGGCGGGTTTGAGGTCCCCGGCCTCCAGGTCGCGCAGGATCAGCCGGCCGTCGGCAGCGCGATAGACCTCCAGTCTGCCCGCTATCGCCCGCGCCAGCTGGTCGGCGCTCTCCAGCTCCACGAGGTCCAACCCTTCCTCGCGGGACAGGTGGGCCGGATCGAGCTGTTCCAGATACGCTTCGGGAATGCCGAACACCTTCCGGGCTTCGATGACCATGGTGCTGAGGGGCGGCGAGATGGCAAGCGTGATGGTCTCGTCCACCGTGTCCGGCACCACCCAGAAGATGAGCACAAAGAAGGCCAGGCTGAGCACGGTCAGAAACAGATAGATCTTGTTGCGTCCGTAGAGCCGGAAGTCTTTCCTGAGGATCGACCACAGGATCGTGTGGTGGGCTACGGGCGGCCTCATCCTTCCAGTCCCCTGCCGGTCAGCCGGATGAAGATGGCCTCCAACGTGGCTTCCTCGGTGTGGATAGTCAGGAGGTTGGGCGAAGCGGCGAGCTCGGCCAGGCGGGCCGAGGAGCCGGCGTCGTCCAGCGGAATGTGTTCCTCGCGGACCCCGTCCCCGTCCCGCAGCCGGACCCGCACCGAACGCTTGCCGTACTTGAGCTTGAGGCTTTCGGCGGTGTCGAGGGCGACGATCCGGCCCTCATTGATGAAGGCGACGCGATCGGAAAGCTCATCGGCTTCGTGCATGTTGTGGGTGGCGAGAAGGATCGCCGCACCTCGCTCGGCTTCCTCTTTGATGGTCCTGCGGATCGCCGCGGCCGTGACCGGATCCAGGCCGGCGGTCGGCTCGTCCAGGAATAGCACCTTGGGCCGGTTGATGAGGGCGCGGGCGATCATCAGGCGTTGACGCATGCCCTTGGAGTAGCTGCCCACGCGGTCCCGGGCCCGATCGGCCAGCCCGACCCGGCGCAGGCTCTCCAGGGAATCGGCGTTCCTGATGCCGAAGAGCGACGCGAAGAAGTCCAGGTTCTCCAGGGCGCTCATCTCGAGGTAGAGGTTCTTCTCCTCGAAGCACACCCCAATCTGGGCCCGCAGCTGGGGGTCGTCCCTCCCGATGTCTCTACCGAGCACCTGGGCTTTACCGCTCCGGGGTGTCAGCAGGCCGGTGAGCATCCTGATCGTGGTGGACTTGCCGGCGCCGTTGGGCCCCAGAAAGCCGAGGATCTCACCGGGGAAGATCTCGAAGTCGACGCCTTTCACGGCCTGCAGGTTGCCGTACCAGTAACTCAAGCCTTGCACCTTAACCGCCGGTAACGTCATCGCCCCACCTTCTCTCAAGTCTTGTTCGGCGAAGACCCGCCGGATGGCCATTTTCGCGGCGATGCCGACTGCAGTCATTGCTGCCCGCCGTCCCGAACATTCCGTCAGGAGCTTTCCATCTCGCCGGACCGATTTCCTGTCGCCTGCGGGCAACTCGAGCTTTGGGAGCCAGACTGGCCGCGGTTCACTGGGCTTCCTGGCGATGGCACACGACGTGAAGCATGCCTGGCAGCAGCACCAGGTAGGCCCCGAGGACGGTCAGGCTGGGGCCAGCGACGGTTCCGGACCCACCGGCGGTAGTCGGAAACCGATAATGGCGGGAAGTTCCTGCTCGCGCAAGGGGGCCAGACACGGTTGCCCAACTGCACCGTCGCCGGTTGATGCGGTCCTATGACGAACTCCGGGAATGCAAGGGTGAGCAAGGCTTGCACATGCCAATGGGGGAGAAAGGGCTGCAACTGCTCCCGAACTCCGTTCCAGCGCCTTTGTGAGGCCGGAGTCCTCGACCCGGCTACGCAGGCTGCTCTCCAGCGCCAGACCGATGCCTGCAACCCCCTCGCCCTTTATCGCCGGCTCCAAGGCCTGATCGCCGGCGGGCTCCAAACGGGCCGGTGGCCGGTAGCTGAGCCGTGAGCGACCACCGGCCGAGTTATTGACGTATACCCATAATCGGGTTATGCTAATAGCGGTAAAGTCCATTATGGATTGGGAGGAATGGCGAATGTTCGGAAGAGGACGCGGCGGTAACCCTTATCCCCATTGCCGGTGCCGCCCCTGGCTGCCGCGCGGCGGCGGACCCGGGCGGCAGCCCTCGCGGGAAGAGCGGCAGGCCGAGCTCGAGGCGATACGGGCATACCTGGACCGGCTGGAGAGGGAACTGCGGAAGGGGGCCGACGCCGAGCCGGTGGATGCCGACCGTTGACTTTGGGTCTGGGGGCGGCTACCATGATACTGCACGCACAAGCCGGTACGGCCCGGAGGGATGGCGACTGCCCAGACCGCCAAAGGAACGCTGGGTGGAGTTCTTACCCAGCGTGACCTACTTCAAACCTGCAGGTGTGCCGCTGGCCCAGCTTGAGGAAGTACGTCTGACGGTGGACGAGCTCGAAGCCTTGCGGCTCAAGGACGTTGAGGATCTCGATCAGCACGCCTGCGCCGCTCGCATGAACCTTGCCCAGAGCACGTTTCAACGGATACTGTCGACCGCCCGTGCGAAACTGGCGCGCGCACTGGTGGAAGGGAAGGCCCTCCGCATCGAGGGCGGAAACTACCGGCTGGTCGTGCGGGCCCCACAGTGCCCGGCCTGCGGGCAAAGGTGGGCGGGCACGCCCGTCCCACCGGTCGTCTGCCCGGACTGCGGTGCCCCGGCTGCTCGCCGGTGGCGCCATCGCGGACCCTCTTGGGGGCAGACCTGAAGCCTCCACCCGTCGCAGGTAGAAAGGGATAAGGTCGGCGGTGTGGAATTGACGGGCCGTGACCTCAGAAGGGAGGCGCGGAGGGTTTGAAAGCGCTCAATTTCTATTCGTCGATCTACCATGGCAACCTGCTGGCAAGACAGAAGACCTGCACCATCAGGTTGGGCGACAAGCGGGACAAGTACCGCGAGGGCGACCTGGTCTGGGTTACCTACGGCGAGCGGTTCCGGCCTCGCCGGCGCCTGTTTACGGCGGTGCTGGACCGTGTGGCGGTGATGACCATCGCCGAGCTGACCGAGGCCGACCTGGCCGGCGAGAACCCGGACATGCGGACCACCGCCGACGTCGTGGAGTTCCTCGGGCGCATATACCGGCGCCAGATACAGCCTTCGGACCGGGTCACGGTGATCCACTTCTCCGAGGTGACCGACGAATAGCCACCCCCTGTGAGCCGGTCGGCCCGGCAAAGCGGGCGCTGAGGCGGCAGCTGTTATCGCGCCGACTCGCGCTGGCCCCCGGCGAGGCGGCGAGCCGGGCGGATCGTGTTCGGCACCACCTGACCGGCCTGGAAGTCTACCGGCAGGCGGCCGCTTTGCTGGCCTACGTCTCCTTTCGCCGGGAAGTGGACACCTGGGAGATCATGTTTGCCGCGCTTGGGGAAGGCAGGACGCTGGCGCTACCGCGCGTCGAGCCCGGGGGGCGCCTGAGCCTGCGCGCGGTCCGCGATCCGCTTCACGAGCTGGTCCCGGGTGCCTTCGGCATTCCAGAGCCGGCGCCTTCGTCACCGTTGCTCGAGCCGGAGGCGGTCGATCTGGTGCTGGTGCCGGGCGTTGCCTTTGACCGCCGGGGATACCGCCTGGGCTACGGAGGCGGGTACTACGACCGGTTGCTGGCCGACATGCGGTCGCCCGCAGTGACCGCCCGCCGCTCTTCGCCGGCGGTTGCCGCGGGTCTTGCCTACGACTTCCAGATAGTGGACGAGCTGCCGGTGGGGCCGCACGACCAGCGGGTCGACCTCGTGCTGACCGAGCGGGGGGTCCTGGCCGGGGCGTCGAGCGGGTGACCGGGCCGGCGGCCGTCTTCGGCTGCGGGTTCGACAGGAGGTGGACCGCGAGCCGATGCGCATGCGGCGCCTGATCGCCCTGGATATCGATGGAACACTGCGGGGTTCCTGGGGCGAGATACGGCATTCGAGCCGCGAGGCCATTCGTCGTGCCCGTGAATCCGGGATACCCACCGTGCTGGCCACCGGCCGGCGCGTTGCCAGCACGCTGACGGTGGCCCAGGAGCTAGGGGTCGACCTTCCCCTCATTTGCTACTGCGGGGCGCGGGTGGTTGAGCCCCTCACCGGCAGGGAGTTGAGTCACCGCCCCCTGCCCCAAGCGGCCGCCTGGGATCTCCTGGCCTTCGGGCGGGAGCAAGACCTGGCCGTGGCGGCCTTCGCCGATGACTTCATCTACCTTGAGACCTTGCCCGAGGACTACGATGCGCGCCTGCCGGCCGGGGGCTTTCGCGGACTCGGCCGCACCCTTGTGGGTCCGGGTGTGCTTGAGACGGTTCGCGGGCGTCCCATCACCCAGGTCGCCGCTTACGGGCCCCGTGCGGTCGCGGCCCTGCTGGAGCACCGCGAGGCGACCCTCGCCGGCTGCCGGGTGTTTCATCTGGACCGGGGCACCGGAGGGGTGAGGCTCCAGGTGCTGGCCGCCGGGGTCGACAAGGCGGTAGCCCTCGCGGAGCTGTGCGCAGAGCTAGGGGTGCCGCCCGCGGGGGTACTGGCGGTCGGAGACACGGTGGTCGATGCGGGCATGCTGCGCTGGGCGGGAACGGGGGTAGCCATGCCGGACGCCGACGGCGAGGCACGCACCGCCGCCGACCACGTTGCCGCTCCCGACGACCCCGATCCGGTGGCCACCGCGATCCTTCGGTGGTTGCGGTCCGGCTAAGGCCATTGTAGCAAGGATCTGACGAGGTGACGCTTGGCGACGTCTCCTCCCGTGAACAGGTAGAGCCATCCCTCGCGCCCCAGCAAGCGCGTGGCGATCTCGCGCTGGGAAAGGCCCTGCGCCGCGAGGGCGCGGGCTTGCTCACGCAGCTGCCTCCAGTACTCGACCTTGCGCCGCACCGCCTCCGCTCCATCCTCAACCACGCGCCCACCGCCGCAGAAGATGGTATAATCGTCAGACGCCGGCAGCCGCGCCAGCGAGGCGGCGATGGCGGCCACACTTTCGTTAGGCCTTAGATACCTGACGCGCTCGCTGATGAAGAGATCGCCCGTGAACAGCCAGCCCTCCCGTGCTTCGTAAAAGGCAACGTGGTCGGGAGCGTGACCCGGAGTGTGGATCACCCGCAGGCGATATGGTCCGGCACTCAGCTCCTCGGGCAGAGGAAGGGCCTGTGCCGGAGGCGGCATGCCCCACACCACGCGGCGATAAAGGGCCAGACGGCGTGGCGGCTCCAGCAGCCGGGGCAGGGCCAGGGGGTGGGCGTAGGCCGGCACCGCCCGTTCTGCCTGCAAGGCCTCAAGACCTCCCACGTGATCCTCATGGTGGTGGGTGATGGCCACCCCACTCAGCGGTCGGTCGCGGACGAGCTTGCAGAGCTCGGAGGAAGTGTGGGCGCAGCCGGTGTCGATCAAAAGGTCGCCCACCAGGTAGGCCGCCGTCTGATAGAGGATGCGACCGGCGAGGCGGCGCCCTCCCCGTATCTGCGTTACCGGGCCGTAGCGTGCGACCTTGAGCATGAGTCTTGGGGAACCTCCGCCGGTAGCTGCTGGTCGTTAGCATTCGGGACGGCCGCACGAAATACCTACCGCACGCGGCGAGGGGAGACGGGGCTTGGGCGTCGAAAGACCCAGGGTGAGGTGCGAATCCCAAACAGCAGGAGGCGGAGCTCGGATGAAGGTCTACATCTCCATCGACATGGAAGGCATAAGCGGGGTGGTCGACTGGCGGCAGATCGGCGAGGACCGCGACTGGGGAGACTACGCCCGTTTTCGCGCGCTTATGGCGCAGGATGCCAACGCCGCGATCGAGGGCGCCCTTGAGGCAGGGGCAACCGGCATCTTGGTTAACGACGCCCACGGCAGCATGCGGAACCTCTTGATCACCGAGCTTCATGCCGATGCGGAGCTCGTGTCGGGTTCCCCGAAGCGCATGAGCATGATGGAGGGACTGGACGAGAGCTTCCAGGCCGTCTTCCTGGTCGGCTACCACTCACGGGCAGGGTCAACGGGCGTCCTCAACCACACCTACAGCGGAGTGCTGGCCGACTGCCGCTTCAACGGCGTCGCCGTGGGCGAACTGGGTCTGAACGCGGCCCTGGCGGGTCACTTCGGCGTGCCGGTGGCGCTGGTCACCGGTGACGACCAGGTCGTACGGGAAGCCCGATCGTTGCTGGGTGAGGTGGAGACGGTCACCGTCAAGCAGGCGCTGGGTCGCTACGCTGCCAGGTGCGTGCACCCCGACCGCACCCGAACGCTCATCCGCGGGGCCGCCCGCGAGGCCCTGACCAGGCCGGCGCGCTTTCGACCGTACCGCCCCGAGCTTCCCCTGGAAGTTCAGCTCACCTTCCACGAGAGCGGGCAAGCCGACGCGGCCGAGCTTTTGCCGGGCCTGGAGCGGATCGGCGAGCTGACGCTGGCCTTCAGGGCTCCCGACCCGTTGTGGGCATACCGCACCGTCAGGGTGGCGCTGCGCCTCGCCGCGCGCTGAGGCCGAGCTCGGACAAGGCCTCCGGGTCTTGGGGCCGTCCCGGAGGCCCTGCGCAGCCTTTCAGATGATGCCAAGCTTGCGGCCGGCCTTCTCGCAGGCCTCCAGCGTGAGGTCGAGATCCTCCCGGCTATGGGTGGCCATCAGCGAAAGCCGAAGCCGTGAGAGGCGTCGGGAGACGGCGGGGTAGAAGACCGGATTGGCGAAGATCCCGGCTTCGTGCAGCATGCGGCCCATCTCCTTGACCTTGTGGTCGTCGCCCACCATGATGGGGAAGATGGCGGTGCGCTGGTTGCCAAGGTCAAACCCCAGGCGGACGAGATTGTCGCGAAGGTAGGCGATGTTCTCCCAGAGCCGGCGACAGAGCTCCGGCTCTTGCTCGATGACGTCCAGCGACGCCAGCACCGACGCCGCGACGGCGGGCGGCAGGGCGGTGGAGAACATGTAGGACCGCGCGTAAAACCGCAGGTACTCAACGACTTCCCGTGTGGAAGCGACGAAGCCTCCCACGCCTCCCAAGGCCTTGGACAGCGTTCCGGCGACCAAGTCGACCTGGCCCTCCACGCCGTGGTAGGCGGGCGTGCCTCTTCCTCCCGGCCCGATGACTCCCGTGGCGTGGGCCTCGTCGATCATCAGACGGGCGCCGTGGCGCCGGGTAACCTCGATAAGTTCCGGCAGCGGGGCGATGTCACCGTCCATGCTGAACACACCGTCGACGATCACAAGTTTCCCGGCATGACGGTCGGCCGCCCGCGCGAGCAGCTTGTCCAGGGCTTCCACGTCGCAGTGGGGGAAGGCCTTGATGGTGGCGCCCGAGAGGCGGCAGCCGTCGATGATGCTGGCGTGGTTAAGGATGTCGTTGATCACCAGGTCGCCTTCGCGGGCCAGTCCCATGACGCAGCCGACGTTGGCCGAATAGCCGGCGGGGAAGACCATGGCATCCTCGCAGCCCTTGAAGGCGGCAAGGCGTTCTTCCAGTCGCCGGTGCAGCTCGAAAGTCCCTCCCAGCAAGGACACGCTGCCTGCTCCGGCTCCGTATTCGCGGCAGGCGGCGACCGCCGCTTCGATCACCCGCGGATGGGTGGTAAGGCCCAGGTAGTTGTTGGAAGCCATCATCACCATTTCCCGGGGGCGCCCCAGCCGCTCATCCCAGACCATCACGCGGTTGGCGCTCGGCCCCAGGAGCTTCCGACGGTAAAGGTAGTGGCCCTTTCGCCGATTGGCCTCCACGAAGTGTTCGAAAGGCCGTGTCTTGGCGAAGATATCGGGGTCGGGCAGGGCATAAAAGTCGGCCAGGCTCTGCTCCGCTTCCCGCTCTCGAGAGCGGATCGCCTGCTTACCCATGGGATTTCCCTCCTTGCCATTGTGCACGAAACTGTGCACCTCTCCTATTATACTCCACCCGTCCCATTCCTCCTCCCGGCAAGCCGATCTTTGACGGCAGGGAAGGGCGAACCGAACGAGAAATCACCCAAAGGGTCGGGCTTGCGTTGCCGTCCCGGAAGGAAGAGGGGTGTGCCCGGTCGTCGCGTGGCCCTCGTCCTGGTATTGCTGCTCGCCATGGCGGGTTGCCGTCGCTCTGCGACGGTTGCCCCGCTCGACCTGCGTGAGCTCGACAGGGCATACGTGTACCTCGCCGGTGAGACCGGCGCCGCGCTCGCATACCAGTTTCCCCGGGACCTCGGCGAGGTGGCCGACCTGATTGCCGCCTACAACGCGGCTCGCCCCGGTGGCCGGCCTCCGGCCGGTCCGGCACGCCTGCGCGTCGTCTTCTTCCGGCGCACGCTCTCACCGGTGACGTTCGAGCTGCGGGAGGACGGCAAGGTGGTGGTGGAGCATCCCGAGCGGAACGGTCCCCAGGAGGTTGTCTCCGCCGCCCTCAGGCAGGCGCTCGTCGCGCTTGAGCGGGAGGTGCGCGCGCTAGTGGGGGCCCCACCGTCCGATACCGGTCCGCCTGCCCCCGGCGATGCTCCCCGGGTGGTGAGGGAGTACTTTTACCCCGAGCCTCCGGCACCCGACCTTGGGCTGATCGTCATCGAGTTCGACCGCCCCATGGACTGGCCGACGGTCGTCGAGGCGCTGGCCGTCAGCCCCCGGGTGGCCGGCGTATTCTCCTACCAGGACAAATCGCTCCTGTTCTTCACGGGCGGATACCCTTCGGCGTCGGGCCAAACGAGCTTCACCTTGACCATCGGTACGGGAGCGCGCGCGGCCGACGGCCGGCCGCTGGCCGAGGAGTACCGGCGGTCTTTCCGGCTGGATATCCCGGCCGCGGCCAACGCCGAGCTGGCACAGGCGGTCAAACGTACGCTGGGAGCGACCACGCTCATCTTCGAGCGCAGTGCGGGGGCGGGAGCGGCTTGGAGCTGGTTGCCCGCCGGTGTGCCGCCGCCGGTCGGGGCGGGCGCCACCGTATTCTCGGGACGGTACCTTGCGACCGGACGGGCTCACTACCTCAGGGGAGACGAGACCACCACCCTGGAGGGTTACCGCGACGGCGACCGTCTCTGGCTGCGTCAGGAGGTGGCCGGAGAACTCGGCCCCTGGACCGCATATCGTGCGACCGGACTTCCCGCAACTGAGGACAGCGCATCCTTCCTGCGCGAGCTTATGGAAGTGGAACGCTGGGGAGGTCTTGGAGAGCTGGCCCGCTCGGGGGTGGCGGTGAGACTGCAAGGCGACGTGCTGGGGGTGCGCCTGCCCTCGCTGGATGCCCGACTCGGCAGTGTGGACGAGTGGGAGGGCGCTCTGTTCGTGAGTTACAGCGTAGTCGTCAAACTGGGTCGGGCGGCCGGGGGGGACGGCCCGGTGGTGGAGGAGATCGCCTACCGGCTGGTCTACCACCGGCCAGACGACCCGTATCCCTTCTCGTACTTCGACGACGTGTCCCGGTTCCGGGTGGGTACGGAGTTGGAGATCCCATTTCCCCCCGAGCTCGGACGATAGGGAAACACCGGAGGGGCCGCGTGCGTCTTGACGGACAAAGGGGGTGAGCCTGCTGCAGTGCCCCCGGTGTGGCAAGGCCCGCCGCGTGGAGGACTCCTGCTGCCCGGGCTGCGGAGTTCCCTTCGATGAGCATGGTATGAAGGTCAGTTCGGTTGCCCGCAGGATACCTGCCGAACTGGATGCCCGTCGCTTCCAGCATCCCGAGGACCGCGCCGCCCTGAACCGGCTGCGCACCCTGTCACCCGTGCTGGCCTTGACGCGGATGGCCATGCGACACCTTACCGAGCCCGTGCTGAAGGCGCAGCTGCTCGGGAGGGGGATTCGCGTCGGGCCGGAGCAGTTTCCGGACCTTCATCGCATCGTCACCGAGAGCGCCGCCGTCTTGCGCATGGAGCCGCCCGACTGCTTTGTGATCAACGACCCGCGCTTCAACGCCGCCACCTATGGCGTCGAACGCCCCTTCGTGATCCTGCACTCCTCCCTGGTGGACGCCTTTACCGCGGACGAGCTTTACTTCGTGATCGGTCACGAGCTGGGGCACGTGCGCAGCGAGCACGTGCTGTATCTCAACGCGGCGGAGTTCCTGGCGCGCGGAGCGGCGGCCTACCTCGGCCACCTGGTCCTGGTGGCCGCGCGTGGCGCGCTTGACGCTTGGATGCGCAAGGCGGAACTGACCGCCGACCGCGCCGGGCTGCTGTGCGCCCAAGATCTAGACGTCGCCTGCCGGGCCCTGCTCAAACTGGCGGTGGGCTCCGTCAACCTGCTGGGGCGGCTCGACCCCGACGCGTACCTGAAGGAGACCGAAGAGCTCGAGCACGGCTACGGTCGGGCGGTCGAGTTCCTCGAGAACCACCCGTTCGTCTCCAATCGCATCCGCGAGTTGCGACGTTTCGTCGAGCAGGGAACCTACGAGCGCCTGCTCGGCGGGGGCCGGGCGGCGGTGGGGCGACGGCAGGGAGCACCACCGGCGACCGGCGAGGAGGCGGAGCGGCTGGCCGCCCAGGCGCTGGAGCGGGGGCTGGCCCTGTTGCGTGAACCCGCCGGCCTTTTCCCCGTGGACCGTGGACCCCGGCAACGCGCCCTGGACGAGTTCTCATGGGTCCTGACCGCTTACCCCGAGACCCGAGCCGCAGCGGATGCCCTGTTTCACTCGGGTACCGTTCACCTGCTGGGGCGCGACTACCGTGAGGCAGTGCGTCTTTTCCGCCGGTTCGTGGAGCGGTACCCCGAGCATGCGCTGGCGGCCGAGGCGACGTACCTGGTTGGCTACACCTGTGAGCGGCACCTGGGCGACCGTGCGGCCGCGCTGGCAGCTTACGAGCAGGTCATCAGGCGCTACCCCGGTTCACCTCGGGCCATGGATGCCCGCGAAGCACTGGCTCGCTGATCCTGTTGCGGCCGGGAGGTCAACCGCACGGCAAGCGCGAATACTTAGATCAGTGGCGGCGCCCCTATTGCGCCACCAGGGAGGCCTGGTCAGCATGGAGCCGACGACCACGGTCGAGTTCCTCTGCCTCGCGTGCGGCACGCAGGGAAGCCGGCTGGCAGGCGAGGAGGTCGAGGAGCGGTCGGCCAGGTCGCTTGACAAGGAGCCCGGGTCGGTGCCCGGGCTTCGCTGTCCTCGCTGCGGAGGCAAGGTCCTGCAGTTGAGACTTGCCGTAACGCCGGCGGTGGTGTCCCGCTAGACGCCGTCGCCAACCCGGCACTCGTGAAGGACCGGGAGCTGCCGGTCGCCGGTCCTTGTTTCAGTCCTGCTGGACTCCGGGCAGGTAACGTCGCGCCTGTCGGCTCGTCCGCACCGCACCCTGTCCGGCCCCCCCCACCTGACTCCTAAGCCACGGGCTTTCCCGACAGCCCGTGCATTTTTCTGAAAAAAAAGCTCTTGCGGGAACTCCAAGCCGGATGTACAATTGAGGTACTCGGTGGGGCCAAGTGGGACATTGTGGGGGATCGCCCCGATGTTCAAAGGCCGGTACCTCCATAGCGTTGACGAAAAGGGCAGGGTCACCCTGCCGGCGCGGTTGAGGGAGCTCTTGGGCGACCGCTTCGTGATCACCCAGGGCTTTGACCGGTGCCTCTTCGTCTACCCCGAGGCGGCCTGGGATGAAATCGAGCGCAAGCTGCAGGCCCTGCCGCTCGGCCGGGCGGATGCGCGGGCGTTCAAGCGGCTCTTCTTCGCCAACGCCTGCGATGGTGAGGCCGACCGCCAGGGCAGGGTGCTCCTCCCACAGCATCTCAGGGAACACGCCAGGATCGATCGCGAGGCGATGATCATCGGTGTCTCCGAGCGGGTGGAGATCTGGGCCCGCGAGGTGTGGGAAGCCTACAGCGAGGCGCGGGCCGAGACTTATGAGGAACTGGCCGAGAAGCTCGAAGAGCTTTAGATTCGGCAAAGGTGCTCCCCGATGCGTGGCCTGCACTGCCTGGAAGGTTCGGCACCGAGCCGGACGCGGCCACGCTCCTTTTAAAGCTCGGCCCTTGGGGGGTCAGGGGCCTGGAATACGTTCACCGGCCGGTCATGCTGGCCGAAGTCATCGAGTACCTTCTCGTGCGGCCGGGCGGCACTTACCTCGACTGCACGGTGGGCGGAGGAGGCCACGCCCGGGAGATCGCCCGGCACGCCGGCCCCACGGGAACGGTCATCGGCATCGACCGTGACCCCGAGGCGGTGGAAGCAGCCCGGCGAACGCTGGACGCCTTCGGCGAGCGGGTGCGCCTGGTGCAGGCGGACTACCGCAACCTGGGTGGGGTCCTGGAAGAAATGGGGGTGGAGCAGGTGGACGGAGTCCTCTTCGATCTGGGTGTCTCCTCGCACCAGCTCGACTCCCCGGAACGGGGATTCGGTTTCCGCCAGTCCGGTCCCCTGGACATGCGCATGGACCCCCGGCAGGAACTGACCGCCCGCGACCTGGTCAACGGGTTGCCGCGGGAGGAGCTGGCCCGCATCATCTGCGAGTACGGCGAGGAACGCTGGGCAGGCCGCATCGCCACCGCGATCTGCCGGCGCCGACCCCTGGAAACCACTGAGGATCTGGTCCAGGCCATCCTGGCCGCGGTGCCGGCCCGGTCACGATCGGGCGGCCACCCGGCAAGGCGGACGTTCCAGGCCCTGCGCATAGCCGTCAACCGCGAACTCGAGGGGCTGGCCGGGGCGATACGGTCGGCCGTGGAGGTCACCCGGCCGGGAGGCCGTGTTCTGGTCATCACCTTTCACTCGCTGGAAGATCGCCTGGTCAAACGCGTGTTTCGCGAGCTGGCGCAGGACTGCCGATGCCCACCGCGGGCTCCCGTCTGTACCTGCGGTGGCAGGCAGGCCCGCGTCCGTCTGGTAGCCCGACTCAGCCCGTCTGCGGCCGAACGTCGGGAGAACCCGCGTTGCCGGTCGGCGCGCCTGCGGGCGGTGGAGCGCAGCGTTCTAAGCTCCAGGGAGGACGAATAGCCTTGCTAGGGCTCAAGCAGCACCCAACATGGGATGAAATCCGGTCGGGGCCGGCGGTGAGGACGGGCCGCCTTGCCCCGCGGCGCCGAGCCTGGAGGGCCTCTCCCGGTGCCCTGCGCCAGGCGGGTCTGGTGCTGGTGGCGGGGATGCTGCTGGCCACGGCCGGCTGGGTGGCGCTGCAGTCGGCTATCGCGACCACCGGTGTCGAGCTGGCCCGGGCACGGGCGGAGCTGGCCCGCGCGAGGCGCGTCGGGCAGGAACTCAGACTGGAACTTGCCGCCCTGCGCTCGGTGGAACGCATAGAAGCAGTAGCCGTAGGGAAGCTGGGGTTTTCGAAGCCGGCGGCGGTCAGGATGCCGGCCACGCCGGATCTGCCGGACATCCCCGCGGTGACGACCGCATCGCGGACGGTCACCCTGCGCCTTGAGGACGGTCCTGCCGCCGCGCCCGTCGCCGAGGAGCCCCGCCTGCTGATGGTCGCCTGGGACAGGTTCCTGCGCTGGCTGGCGGGGCAGAGAGCGGAGGCGGGAAGCTGGGACTGAGGGGCCCCGGGCTGGGGGTGCCAGGTCATGAGCTCGGCCGCCCGCTTGATCACCAGGCAACGGGTGTTACACGTCTTTGTGTTGCTGGCGCTCTTCCAGGCGGTGCTGATGGGCCGCCTGACCTGGCTGCAGCTGGTTCGGGGAGCCGAGCTCCGGGAGCGAGCCTTCTACGTCCGCACCCGCGAGGTGCCGGTGGAGGCCCGCCGCGGCACCATCTACGACCGCATGGGCCGCGAACTTGCGATCAGCGTGAACGTGGACTCGGTATTCGCGGTGCCCATTGAGGTACCGCCCGCCCGTGCGCCCGAGGTGGCTTCCCGGCTTGCCGAGGTGCTGGAGCTCGACTACGAGTGGACGCTGGCCCGGCTGACCCGGCGCGAAGCCTTCGTCTGGATCAAACGTAAGGTGACTTCGGCGCAGGCCCGTGCCTTGCGGGAGTCAAGGCTGCCGGGCATCGGCTTCACCCAGGAGGCGCAGCGCTTTTATCCAAAGGCTAACCTCGCCTCCCACGTGCTGGGCTTCGCGGGGATCGACAGCCAGGGCCTTGCCGGAGTGGAGTACAGCTACGATCGGTATCTCAAAGGGCAGGCGGGCAAGATCGTGATCGAGTACGACGGCCGCGGCCGCGAATTGCCGCAGGCCATGCACCGCTACTATCCGCCCACCGAAGGCTACGACCTGGTGCTCACCCTGGACGAGTACGTCCAGCACGTTGTGGAACGCGAGGCGGAGCTGGCCATGGAACGTTGGCAGGCGCTGCGGGTCACCATCATCGTAATGGACCCCCGCAACGGCGAGATCCTCGCGATGGCGAGCCGGCCGGATTTCGATCCTAACCGCTACGCCGCCTTTCCGCAGGAGGACTGGCGTAACCCCGCCGTGTCCGACGCCCATCCCCCCGGCTCCACCTTCAAGCCGCTCACGGCCGCGGCCGCCCTCGAGGAAGGGGTGGTGGACTGGACCGACCGCTTTTTCTGCGGCGGGTCGGTCGCGGTGCCGGGAGACCGGATCGCCTGTTGGCGGCAGCAGGGGCACGGCAGCTTGGACCTCTCGGGAGCCATTGAACAGTCCTGCAACGTGGCCTTCGTGCAGATCGGCTTGCGGCTGGGGGCGGACGCCTTCTTCCGGTACTACCAGGGGTTCGGTTTCGGCTCTCCGACGGGCGTGGATCTGCCTGGTGAGGCCCGAGGCCTGGTGGTGGCGCGTGAGCAGCTACGCCCCATCGACCTGGCGGTGATGGCCTTCGGCCAGACCCTCACCGTGACGCCGCTACAGCTGCTCACCGCGCTGTGCGCGGTGGCCAACGGCGGCCGCCTGGTCAAACCGCATGTTGGCATGGAACTGCGTAGCCCCGACGGGCAGGAGGTGATCTCGCTCGGGCCGGGGCCGGGTCGACAGGTGATCTCCGCGGCGACGTCGCACGAGGTGGTCAGGGCCTTGCGGGCGGCGGTTACCCGCGGCACCGGCCGACCTGCCGACATCGAGGGTTACGAACTGGCCGGCAAGACCGGTACCGCCCAGAAGGTCACAGGGGGAAGGGTATCGTCCGACCGCCACATCGCCGCCTTCGCGGGCTTCGGCCCGGCCTCCGATCCCCGCCTGGCCTGCCTGGTGGTGGTCGACGAGCCGCAGGGCTCGGCGTTTGGAAGTCAGGTGGCCGCTCCCGTGTTCAGGGCCATCATGGAGGACCTTTACCGCTACCTGGAGATCCCGGTGGCTCCTGGTGAGTCCTCGACCCGATCGGTCACCGTTCCCCAGCTGATAGGCACGGAAGCATCGGAAGCGGCCCGTCAACTTGCCGCCCGGGGACTGGTAGCCGTGCTGCAAGGGGAGGGAGCCCGCGTGACCGACCAGGTTCCCCCCGCGGGCACCCAGTTGGCATCGGGAACAGAGGTGCTGCTACGTCTGGGCGCCGCCGCGGAGTCCCCGGGCCTGGTGGAGGTTCCCCGGGTACTGGGCCGTACCATCGTGGATGCGGCCCGCGTGTTGACCGAAGCCGGCCTCCGCCTGGAGGCCGCCGGGAGCGGGGTAGCCATGGAGCAGTATCCCGAGCCCGGGGTCTTTGTGCTTACAGGCACCGCCGTGAAGGTGGAGTTCAGGCCGCCCTCCCGCTGACACAAGGATAGCAGCAGGTCTGGCGAAGAATAGTACGGGCGGAGGATGCTGGAGGGGTGGGAGCTTGCGACTGGACCGGTTGCTGGAGGGTGTCGAGGTGCTCGACTTGGAGGGCGACCCGGGAACCGAGGTCCGGGGGCTGGCCTGGGATTCGCGCCGCGTCGCCCCGGGCGAGGCGTTCTTCGCCATCCCCGGGCTGCTGACCGACGGTCATCACTACCTTTCCGAAGCCCTTTCGCGGGGTGCGGGCGCGCTGGTGGTGGAACGCCCGGTTGCCGCGAGCGGGGTCCCGGTGGTCCGGGTGGTCGACAGCCGCCGGGCGCTGGCCTTGGCGGCGGCGAATTTCCACCACCACCCTTCGCGCAAGCTGCGCGTCATTGGGGTGACGGGAACCAAGGGCAAGACCACCACCACCTTCTTGCTGCGGGCACTGCTCCAGGCCGCGGGGGTGCCCACCGGACTGGTGGGGACGGTGGTCAACGTGGTGGGGGGCCGCGAGTATCCCGTCGAACGCACCACCCCGGAGGCTCCCGAGCTGCAGGCCCTGCTGGCCGCGATGCTAGCGGCCGGGGATCGAGCGGTGGTCATGGAGGTGTCCTCGCACGCCCTGGCGCTCTCGCGCGTGGTGGGCTGCGAGTTCGACACCGCGGTATTCACCAACCTGGGACGCGACCACCTCGATTTCCACGGCAGCCTTGAGGCCTACCTCGAGGCGAAGCTCGCGCTGTTCGCCGGACTGGGCTCGCCCGACTTCCCTCCGGCCAAGGCCGGCCGCAAGACCGCGGTCATCAACGCGGACGACCCCGCGGCCGCGCGCTTCCTTGAGGCGGCACGCGTCGCCGCCTTCACCTATGGGCTCGGCGAGCGGGCAATGGTGCGGGCGGAGCAATTGTCGCTGGGGCCGGAGGGAAGCGAGTTTCTCCTGTGCGCCGGCTACCGCGGCGAACCGGCCGAGCTGGCGCTTCCCCTCCACCTGGGTCTTCCGGGACGGTTCAATGTCTACAACGCGCTGGCCGCGATCACCGCGGCCATGGCGGAAGGCGTGCATCCCGCCGCGGCAGCCGAGCCGCTGCGGCACACCACCATCCCCGGCCGCCTGGAACGCGTGGACGAGGGCCAGCCTTTCACCGTGCTGGTGGACTACGCCCACACGCCGGAAAGCCTTGAGAACGTGCTGCGTACCGCCCGTGAGTGCTCGCGCGGGCGCCTGATCACCGTGTTCGGGTGCGGGGGTGACCGCGATCGGGGGAAGCGGCCGCTCATGGGTCGGGTGGCGGCGGCGTTGGCCGACCTGATCGTGGTGACTTCCGACAACCCGCGGTCCGAGGACCCCCGGGCCATCATCGACGAAATCCTGGCCGGCTGCGGTGGGCCGGACCCCGCGCGCATCTGGGTGGTACCGGAGCGGGCGGAGGCCATCCGGCGGGCGCTCGCGGCGGCCCGTGAGGGAGACACGGTCGTTCTGGCCGGCAAGGGTCACGAAACCTATCAGGTCATCGGCGATCGCAAGCTGCCCTTCGACGACCGCGAGGAGGCACGTTCGGCATTGCGTGAACTTTTTGGGAGGAGCACCGAGCCGTGAGGAAGCCGATCTTCTCGGTGGCCGAAGCCGCCCGTGTAGTGGGTGGCCAGCTTGCGGGCGCCGACCCCGACGCCCCGATCACCGGCGTGAGCGTTGACAGCCGTCGGGTCTCCCCCGGTGACCTCTTTGTGGCCATCCGCGGGCAGCGCCACGACGGCCACGACTTCCTGGAAGACGCGGCGCAGGCCGGAGCGGTAGCCGCTCTGGTGTCGAAGATGCCCGACGGTTCGCCGGGCCTGGCGCTGATCCGGGTGCCGGATCCCGTGGCGGCTATGGGCAGCCTTGCCGCCCACCACCGGCGGCGCTTTGAGGTTACGGTGGTGGGGATCACCGGCAGCGTGGGTAAGACCTCGGTGAAGGAACTGACCGCCGCAGTCCTCGGCGAGCGCTTGCGGGTGCTTTCCACTCCCGGGAACATGAACACGGAGATCGGAGTGCCACTGACGCTCTTCGGCCTGAACGCCACACACGAGGTGGCGGTCCTGGAGATGGGTATGCGCGGCGAGGGCCAGATCGCCTACCTGGCCGGCCTGGCCCAGCCGCGGGTGGGTGTGATCACCGGCGTCGGCGAAAGCCATCTTGAACTGCTGGGCAGCCTGGAAGCCGTCGCTCGCGCCAAAGGGGAGTTGCTGCGGGCATTGCCCGAGGACGGCGTGGCGGTGGTCAACGCCGACAACCCCTGGAGCCGTCGTCTGGGAGAGGCACATCCCGGCCCGGTGGTGACCTACGGGCGGGCCGCCGGGGCCACCGTCACCGTCACCGACTACGTCAGTCGCGGCGAGGCCGGCACCAGCTGGAAGCTGGTGGTCAGACCTCAGGGGTGGCCGGGCCGTCCGCTGGGGCAGGCCCGGACGTGGCCCCCCGGTCCTGCCGAACAAGAGGTGAGATTGCCCCTGGCCGGCCGGCACCAGGCCGACAACGCGCTGGCCGCGGCGGCCATCGGATTGCTCTTCGGGCTGGACCTGGCGGCGGTCGCCCGTGGATTGGCGGGTGCCGCGCCTGCCGGAATGCGGCTCGAACTGCGCCGCGCGGGTGGTCTCCTGGTGCTGGACGACACCTACAACTCCAGCCCCGCTTCGGCACTCGCCGCCCTTGAGACGCTTCAGGAACTGGCGGGAGCCGGCAGGGCACTGGCGGTACTGGGTGACATGCTTGAGCTGGGAGATTACACGCGCGAAGGTCACCTGCGCGTGGGTCAAGCCTGTGCCGGGCTGGCGGCCCTGATAACCGTGGGACGGGCCGCCCGCGACATCGCCGAGGGGGCACGCAGGGCAGGGCTGCCGGCCGAGCGCCTGCGATGCTGCGACGACACCGGCGAGGCGCTCGGGGCGGTGCTGGACATGGTGCGGGAGGGAGATATCGTGCTGTTCAAGGCATCGCGCGGGATGCGGCTGGAGTGCCTGGTGTCAGCGGTCCTCGAGGCCTTGGAGAGGAGGACCACCTCTTGAACCGGCTCATGTGGAGCGTCCCGCTGGTGGGAGCGGTGGCCGCCGCCCTGCTCGGCCCCTTGGTAATCCCGCTTCTGCGACGGCTCCGGCTGGGCCAGCAGGTGCGGACCGACGGTCCCGCAACCCACCTGGTCAAGGCGGGCACTCCGACCATGGGCGGTCTTATCATCCTGGGAGGCATGGCAGTTGCCCTTGGATTCTCAGGACAAGGAGGTCCGCGGCTGGCGCTGGCGCTGGGGCTGACTTGCGTGCTGGGGGTACTGGGGTTCGCCGATGACTTCCTCAAGGTGGTGCTCAAGCGTCCGTTGGGTCTGAAGGCCCGGCACAAGCTGGCGGTCCAGGCGGTGGCCGGGCTGGCGCTGGGGCTCGCCGTAGCCTGGTTGCCAGACCGCGGCACGGCGGTGCGGCTTCCTTTCGTGGGACACCGCGTTGAACTTGGGACCTTTTATGCGCCGTTCGTCGCCCTGCTGGTGATCGGCACGGCCAATGCGGTCAACCTCACCGACGGCCTGGACGGGCTGGCCGCCGGCCTGATGACGCTGGCCATGCTGGCGTACTCGCTGCTGGCCCGTGCCCTGGAGCATCCCGATCTGCTGGCCTTTTGCCTGGCCACCGCCGGTGCCTGCGCCGGATTCCTGGTCCACAACCGTTACCCCGCCCGCGTGATCATGGGCGACACCGGTGCCATGGCACTGGGGGGAGCCCTGGCGGCGGCGGCGGTGCTCACCCGCACCGAGCTGGTGCTGCCGATCATCGGTGGGGTGTTCGTGGTCGAGGCCCTGTCGGTCATGGCCCAGGTAGCCTCCTTCCGCCTTACCGGACGGAGAGTGCTGCGCATGTGCCCGTTGCACCATCACTTCGAGCTGGGGGGATGGCCCGAGACGCGGGTCGTCAAGGCCTTTTGGGTTGCCGGATTGGCGCTGGCCGTGCTGGGCCTGGCCTCCATGGTCTGGGGGGCGCCACCATGAGGAAGGGACCCGCCGATTTCGGGATCTTCCTGCTCACCGTGGCGTTGGTGGGGCTGGGCGTGGTCATGGTGTTCAGCGCGAGCTCTCCCAAGGCTTTCGAGATGTACGGGGACGCTTACTACTTCCTGAAGCGGCAGCTAGTTTGGGCCTTGCTGGGTGGAGCGGCGATGCTGGTGGTGATGCGCATCGACTACTGGCACTGGCGCCGGTGGGCGGGACCGGTGTTCGCGCTGGCGGTGCTCCTGCTGGTGCTGGTGCTCCTGCCGGCGGTGGGGAGACAGGTCCACGGTGCCCGGCGGTGGGTGGGTTACGGCAATCTCGCCTTTCAGCCTTCGGAGTTCGCCAAGCTGGCCGTGATGCTGTACGCCGCGGTGGGGCTGGCGCGGCGCCCCGAACGCGTGCGGCGCTTCGTGCCGGGAGTGCTTCCATGGGTAGGACTGACGGGCGTGCTCTTTCTCCTGGTGCTGGGGCAGCCGGACCTGGGCACCGCCGTCGCCATCGGCGGCAGCGTGTTCTTGCTGCTGTTCGTGGCCGGCGCCCGGCTCGGGCATCTGGCCGGGGTGGTGGCGGCCGCCCTGCCGGTGCTGGCATGGGCCGTCGTCAGCGCCGAGTACCGCTGGCGAAGGCTCATCGCCCACCTGCGTCCTTTCGACGATCCGTTGGGCAGCGGTTTCCACATCATCCAGTCGCTATATGCCCTGGGTTCCGGGGGCATCTTCGGGGTGGGCCCCGGCCGCAGCCTGCAAAAGCACTACTACCTGCCCGAGCAACATACCGACTTCATCTTCGCCATCCTGTGCGAGGAGCTGGGCCTCATAGGAGGATTGGCGGTGATCATGGCCTTCTGCTTGTTCGCCTGGCGGGGTTACCGGGTCGCGATGACCGCCCCGGACACGCTGGGATGCCTGCTGGCCGCCGGCATTACCTCTATGGTGATGCTGCAGGCGGCCATCAACATCGGGGTGGTCACCGCCACGCTGCCCATAACCGGCATTCCCCTGCCGTTCATAAGTTTCGGCGGCTCTTCGCTGGTGTTCACCATGATGGGGGTGGGCGTGTTGTTGAACGTCTCACGCCACGTCCGGCGATGAGCACGCGCGTGCTCTTGACGGGAGGAGGCACCGGTGGCCACGCCTACCCCGCCCTGGCCGTCGCAAGGGCACTGCGGGAGGCCGAGCCCGAAGTGGAGCTCCTTTACGCGGGCACCGCACGGGGGATGGAACGGTCCCTGGCGGAGCGCGAGGGTATTCCGTTTCACGTGGTGCGGGCGCAGGGAATCTCGCGCAAATCGTTTTCCGATGCGGTGAGAGGCCTGGGCACCCTGGTGTGGGGCCTGACCGAGGCGTGGCGGCTGGTCCGCAGGTGGCGGCCGGGGGTCGTAGTGGGGACAGGAGGGTACGCGTCCGCTCCGGTGGTTTTCGCCGCCATCCTGGCCGGCGTGCCGGTCCTGCTGCAGGAGCAAAACGTCTTTCCCGGACGGGTCAACCGCCTGCTCGGCCGCTGGGCCTACGCGGTGGGGGTCCCGTATCCCGAGACGGCGCGGGCGTTTCCCCGTGGCACGCGCTGCGTGGTGACCGGCAATCCGGTCAGACCGGAAGTGCTGACCACCTCCCGCGAAGCGGGAGCCCGTCTGCTCGGGCTGGACCCGCGCCTGCCCACGCTGTACGTTTTCGGAGGCAGCCGGGGAGCCAGGCGCCTCAACCAGGCCATGCTCGACGCGCTGCCGCTTGTGCTGAACCGCCCCGGACTGCAGGTGATCTGGGCCACCGGCCATGGCCAGCTCGCGGAGGTACTTGAGGGGCTGGCCGCCCGTGCCGTGGATCCGTCACGTCCGGGCCTGCTGATCCGCGAGTACCTGCACGAGGCCCCGGCGGCGTTGGCGGTTGCCGACCTGGTGGTGGGCAGGGGAGGCGGGATAACGACGGCCGAGCTGACGGCCAGAGGGATACCGGCCATCCTGGTCCCTTCGCCCAACGTCGCCCACGACGAACAGACCCACAACGCCAGGATCCTCGAACGCCGGGGGGCAGCCCGGGTGCTGCCGGAGGGTGAGCTTGACGGCCCGCGCCTGGCCGCCGCGGTCGCGGCCATCCTGGGGAACGAGGAGCGTCGCCGGGCCATGGCCGCCGCCAGTCGTGCGCTGGGCCGGCCCGATGCGGCCGAACGTCTGGCCGCGTTGGCTCTGGACCTTGCCCGAAGGAAACGTGCGTAACCCCCCTCAAGGAGGTCTCATAGTATGAGGTGCTGGCGCCAAAGGGGTCGTCGCTGACCCATGGCCCTCGGCGATTTGCGGCGACTACACCTGATCGGCGTGGGTGGCGCGGGCATGAGCGCTATCGCCACCATCCTTCTCGAACTGGGCTGCCGGGTCAGCGGGTCGGACCTCCGGGCCACCGAGGGGACCAGGCGTCTTCAAGCCATGGGCATGACCTTTCATCTCGGCCACCGGGCCGACAACGTGGGGCGTCCGGATGCGGTGGTGATATCCTCGGCGGTGAGCGAGGACAACCCGGAACTTGAGGCCGCCCGCGCCCGTGGACTGAAGGTGCTGCGAAGAATCGAGGTCGTCGACCTTATCATGCGTGGCAGGCGTGGCATCGCGGTATCGGGAAGCCACGGCAAGACCACGACCACCTCCTTGGTGTACCGCATGCTGCGCGCGGGAGGGTTTGACCCCACGGTGGTGGTGGGAGCCAAGCTCAAGGAGCTCGGCGCCAACGCCGGGCTGGGGCGGGGGGACTTCGTGGTGGTAGAGGCCGACGAGAGCGACGGGTCCTTCCTCAAGCTGTCACCGGAAATAGCGGTGGCCACCAACATCGACGACGACCACCTCAACTACTACGGCAGCTTGGAAGCGCTTGCCGAGGCGTTCCGGCAGTTTCTCGAGCGGCCGGGTACCGGGGGCCTGGCGGTGCTCTGCGCCGACGATCGGCGGCTGGCCGCCCTGCGCCACCGTATCACCACTCCCGTGGTCACCTACGGCATCCTCGAACCCGCGACCTACTCCGCCTGCCATCTGGACCTACAGCCCCGCTGCACCCGCTTCGACGCCCACCGTGGCTCTCGTCTGCTGGGCCGCGTCGAGCTCGGCATTCCGGGCCAGCACCACGTGCTAAACGCGCTCGCCGCGCTGGCGGTGGCCGACCGACTGGGTGTCCCCTTCAAGGTGTGCCGCGATGCCTGCCGCGACTTCACCGGCGCGGGTCGAAGGTACCAGCGACTGGGTACGGTCCACGGCATCACGGTGATGGACGATTACGCCCACCACCCCACGGAGATCGACGTCACGCTGGCCACGGCGGCCCGCGAGGGTTACCGCCGTCTGCTGGTGGTGTTCCAGCCCCACCGCTATACCCGCACCGAACGGTTGCACCGGGATTTCGGACTGCCCTTCCGCCATGCCTCACTGGTGGTGGTTCCCCCCATCTTCCCGGCGAGCGAACCACCCCGCGCCGGGGTGACGGCCGATCTCATCGTGCAGGCCATCCGGGCCAGCACCGATACCCAGGTGGTGCCGGTGCCGGACCTCGACGCGGCGTTGGAAGTGATCGGCCGGGAGGCCCGGCCCGGCGACTTGGTGATAACAATGGGGGCGGGTGACGTGGGCGAGCTGGCCCCGCGCATCCTGGAGGCCCTGCGTGAGCGAGGACCCGGTACGGGAGGCGAATGTCGGCGATGTCCAGACTCGTCGTGAAGGGAGGGAGATCTCTTCAGGGCGAGGTCCGCATGAGCGGCGCCAAGAACGCAACCTTGCCGATGCTGGCGGCCACGCTGCTCACCGCGGGCGAATGCGCGGTGATCGGTTCGCCACGTCTCCGCGACACGGCGATCATGGAGGCCATCCTGACCGCCCTGGGGGCCAGGGTCCGGATCGAACGCGACGCGGAGGGACGGCGGGTACTGATGGTGCACGCAGGCGCGCTCGCCACCCACCAGGTCCCCGACAGGCTGGTCGGCGAGATGCGCTCCTCGATCTTCGTGATGGGTCCGTTGCTCGGGCGCCTGGGACGCGTACGTATCTCCTACCCCGGGGGCTGTGCCATCGGCCCGCGCCCCATCGACCTTCACCTCAAGGGTCTGCGTGCCCTCGGCGCCGTGATCCATGAGCGCTTCGGCTACATCGAGGCCGAGGCGGCGCGGCTGCGCGGAACGGAGATCCACCTTGACTTCCCCAGCGTGGGGGCGACCGAGAACCTGATGATGGCCGCGGTGCTGGCCGACGGGGTGACGGTGCTGCGCAACGCGGCCAAGGAACCCGAGATCGTGGACCTGCAGAACTTCCTGAACAAGCTCGGGGCGCGGGTAAGGGGGGCGGGCACCGGCGACATCCGTGTTGACGGTGTGCGCTCGCTCGGGGGCGCGGAGCACGCGATGATCCCCGACCGCATCGAGGCGGGCACCTTCCTGGCGGCGGTGGGAGCGGCCGGAGGGGAGATCAAGATCCAAAACGTCATCCCCGAACACCTTGATGCGGTGGTGGCCAAGTTCCGGGAAGCAGGCATGGAGTTTGGACGCCTGCACGACGCCTTGTGGGCCCGTGCCCGGAGGCCCTTGCGGGCCACGGATTTCAAGACCTTGCCCTACCCGGGGTTTCCCACCGACATGCAGCCGCAGGCCATGGTGGTGATGTGCGTGGCGCAGGGGGTCAGCGTCATCACCGAAACCATCTTCCCGAGCCGCTTCACCCATGTAGCCGAGCTGCGCCGCATGGGCGCGGACATCCGGCTGGAGGGAAAGACGGCGGTGGTCAGGGGGGTTGGCAGTTTGTCGGGAGCCGCCGTGCAGGCCGCCGACCTGCGCAGCGGCGCATCGCTGGTGCTGGCCGCCCTGGCGGCGGAAGGCACCACCGTGGTGGACGGTGTGCACCACATCGACCGCGGTTACGAGAACTTCGAGCTCAAGCTGGCGGCTCTGGGAGCCGACGTCTCGCGCCAGGAGTGAACAAGGCCGGTGGGCCGACCTCTCAAGCGCCACAAAGTGGGACATGCCTCGCGGAACTGGCGGGCCACCCCTCGCCTGCTGGTGGCCTTCGGCCTGGCCGCGCTGGGGGCTGCCGGGCTGTGCCTGCTGCTTGATTCGGCCTATTTCGAGCTGCGCGAGGTGACGGTGACGGGATTGAACCGCGTCACGGAAACGGAGGTGCTGCGCCTGTCGGGGCTCAAGGCGGGTACCAGCATCTGGCGGGTGTCGCCGGCGGCCGTGTCGCAGGCTGTAAAGTCGCACCCCCGGGTCCTGAACGCCACGGTGAAGAGGGAGTTGCCGTCGCGCCTCCGGATCGAGGTTTCCGAACGCGTGACCGCCGGGGTGATCCCGTACTACGCAGCCTTTCTGGAAGTGGACGCCACCGGCCGCGTTCTGGGGCTGGCCGAGGGCCGGTTGCAGGTCCCGGTGATCACCGGGGTAGACCTGCCGCGGGTGCTTCCCGGTGACGAGCTTGGGCCGCGACTATGGCCGGCCTTGGAGGTTCTCAGGCACTTGGGAGAGCCGCTGTCGGCATTGCTGGCCGAGGTACACCTGACCGAGGACGGTGAGGTCGTAGTCTATACGGCAGGTGCCGTCCCCGTTTACCTGGGACGGCCCCAGGCCCTGGCCGCCAAGGTAGAGGTCATGGTGGCACTGCTTGCAGAACTGGCGCGAACGGGAGCCGCGGCGGAGTACATCGACCTCCGGAACGTGGGTCGACCCCTAGTGAAGCTGCGCGAGGGGAAGTGACGGGTGGCGCCAGGGTACTGGTCATGCAAGAAAGGGAAACGGGGGCACCCGCAGAATGTTAGTCGCGGGTATCCGGGTTACGGGCGGCCGCAACCCGGCGCCGTCTGCAGGGGGGAGTACCGGTGGTATTGGAACTGGATCTCGAGGTAGAGCAGTTCGCGGTGATCAAGGTGGTGGGGGTGGGAGGTGGAGGCGGAAACGCCGTCAACCGGATGATCGCCGCCGGTCTCCGGGGCGTGGAGTTTTTGAGTCTGAATACCGACGCGCAGGCCCTGTCGCTATCGCGGGCTTCGGCCCGCATACAGCTCGGGGAGAAGCTGACCAAGGGGCTGGGCGCCGGTGGTGACCCCGCCATCGGGCGACAGGCCGCCGAAGAGAGCCGCGAGCAGCTTTTGGAAGCGCTGGCCGGCGCGGATATGACCTTCATAACCGCAGGCATGGGGGGCGGGACCGGCACGGGCGCGACTCCCGTGGTGGCGGCCTGTGCCCGCGAGCAGGGGAGCCTCACGGTGGCGGTGGTCACGCGACCCTTCACCTTTGAGGGCCGAACGCGGTCGGCCCAGGCCGAGGCGGGCATCGCCGAGCTCAAGGAGCAGGTCGACACCCTCATCGTGATCCCCAACGACCGGCTACTGCAGGTGGTGGACCGCAAAACGTCAGTCCTGGATTCCTTCCGACTCGCCGATGACGTGTTGCGCCAGGGCGTCCAGGGCATCTCGGACCTTGTAGCGGTGCCGGGGCTGATCAACCTGGACTTCGCCGACGTCCGCACCATCATGCGCGACACCGGCTCGGCCCTGATGGGCATCGGAGTGGCCCGCGGCGAGAACCGGGCGGTGGAGGCCGCCCAGGCCGCCATCTCCAGCCCCTTGTTGGAGACGTCGATCGACGGCGCAAGGGGAGTCCTGCTCAACATCACCGCCGGCCCCGATCTCGGCCTGTTCGAGGTGGACGAAGCGGCCAGGGTCATCCAGAAGGCGGCCGATCCCCAGGCCAACATCATCTTCGGCGCCGTGATCGACGAAGCGGCAGGGGATGAACTGCGGGTGACGGTGATCGCCACCGGGTTCGAACCCCGGCGGCGGCCCCGGACGTGCGAGGAACTGGAGATCCGTCCGTTTCCGGTGCCCGACGACGAACTCGACCTGCCCCGGTGGCTCCGGGAGCGGCCCGATCCCAAGTTCCTCCGCTAGTCCGGATCCGACGCCGGGTCCGCGGCCGACCCGGTCAGGTATGGTACATCGCTCCCAGGCGGCCCCGGAGGTGGCGGCCAACTCGGCCCCCTCTGCGTTAGGACTGCCTCGCGACGGAACCCCAACCTTTCGGAGGGCTCCGCCTGAGCCCGTCCAGTCGGACGAAGCAGGTCTGTTCTGCACCGCCCTGCCGGTGCGATCTCTTCCACGGCACCGCGTCTCTTTGTGCAAGCTGCTGTGGCCGCATCATCCCAAAGCCTTTAGGCGTTGACAGACTTCGCCCAGCCGATCGCCCTACAATCAAGGCATGAGCACCGAAGGGACGAGCATAGGTCTTTAAAGACACCTCCGATCGCCGGGAGGCCTGTGGCGTGACCCACATCTATGCCGATCTTTACTTCCTGACCAACATGGGTATGAACCTGGCCACCCTCTGGCTGGCGGCGCGGGTGGGGCGGCTGCCCTCGCGGCCGTGGCGCCTGGTGGCGGCGGCCGCCATCGGGGCGACATGCTCCCTTGCCCTGCTGGTTCCTTCGTGGCACCGGCTGCTCAGCCCGATCGGCAAGGTCTGTTTCTCCCTGTTCATGGTCTCGGTGGCGTTTGCCCCGCGGGGCCTGGGCGCCCTGGCCCGGGCGACCATCTGCTTCGTGGGGGCGAGTTTCCTGGTCGCCGGAGGCGGCCTGGCGCTGGCCCATCTCGGGGGCGGCCCCGCAGAGACGCTGGGAGGCGTCTGGGTCTTCGCGGGGGGCGTGCGCTGGTGGGTCCTGGCCTGGTCCATCTTCGGCGGCTCGGTGCTGGTGGGGGCGACGCTGGGAGAGGTGCGCAGGCGGTGGCGGCAAGGGCTGCTCGTGCCGGTAGAGCTTGTCTTTCAGGGGCGAAGCGTCACCGTGGAGGCTCTGGTGGACACGGGGAACCGACTGCGCGACCCGCTCACCGGGTCGCCGGTGGTCATCGCCGAGTCGGCGGCCCTGGCCCCGGTCCTGCCGCCCACCTTGCGTGACTGCCCGGCTTCGGCCGCCGATCCGGGCCTGGCGGCGGTTGCCCTATCGGGCACAGCGTGGGCCACCCGGCTGCGGCTGGTTCCCTTCAGGAGCGTGGGAGAACCTGCCGGCCTCATGGTGGGCTTCCGCCCCGATGCGCTGATCATCCACGATCGGGGCCGTCGACTGAAGGCCCGGGACAGCGTGGTGTGCGTCTATCCGCGGCCGCTTTCAGTGGCCGGCGACTACCGCGCGCTGCTCAATCCGGACCTTCTGGAAGAGGGCGTCAAGGATGGTGAGGAGACATGAGAAGGGGAGGCGGCCTGGCCGCGCGCTGGCGGCTGAGGTTGTTCGTGCTCAGACTGCTCGGGGTACTCGGGCTGCACGACCCTTCACTTCAGTACGTGGGCAGCCACGAGACGCTTCCACCTCCCCTGTCCAGCGAGGAGGAGGGAAGCCTGATCGGGCGGCTGGCCCGTGGAGACGGGTCGGTACGGTCGGTGCTGGTGGAGCGCAACCTCCGGCTCGTGGTGTACATCGCCCGCAAGTTCGAATCCAGCGCGGTGGGGATCGAGGACCTCGTCTCCATCGGCACCATCGGTCTCATCAAGGCGGTGAACACCTTCGACCCCGGCAAGCGCATCAAGCTTGCCACCTACGCCTCGCGTTGCATCGAGAACGAGATCCTCATGCACTTAAGACGCCACCGCCGCCGCCGGGCGGAAGTGTCCTTTGACGAGCCGCTGAACACCGACGGCGACGGCAACGAACTTTTGCTGTCCGACGTGCACGGCACCGATCCCGACGTGACCTACCGCCAGCTCGAAGAGGAGGTCGACCGCCTCTTGCTGCGCAAGGCGCTGGCCTCACTGGCCGGACGCGAAAAGCGCATCATGGAGCTCAGGTTCGGCCTGGCCGACGGACGCGAGCGCACCCAGAAAGAGGTTGCCGACATCCTGGGGATCTCGCAGTCCTACATCTCACGCCTGGAGAAGCGGACGATCAAACGCCTGCGCAAGGAGATCGGCAACATGCAGTGACCCGCATTAATCACGCTCCCCCCGGAAATACTGAGAAAGGCCATTACAGATATTGGCAGTCTCCGGGAGGAGTAGGCCTTGCTGGTGAACAAGGTCGAGATCTGCGGGGTCAACACCTCGAAACTCCCCGTGCTATCCAACGTCCGCATGCGCGAGCTGTTCACCCAAATGCGTCAGGGCGACCTCTCGGCACGGGAGCAGCTGATCCGGGGCAACCTGCGGCTCGTGCTCAGCGTCATCCAGCGGTTCAACAACCGTGGTGAGAACGTTGACGACCTGTTCCAGGTGGGCTGCATCGGCCTGATCAAGGCCATCGACAACTTCGACCTCGGACAGAACGTCAAGTTCTCCACTTACG
>DYFO01000025.1 GCA_020725145.1 Symbiobacterium thermophilum | reverse complement strand
CCTAATGTGAGACGAAACCCCCACTACAGGCTAGATCAATGTGAGACAGCACAGGTATCTGGACCGCCAAGACCTCCACACCCGACTCCCGCAGTTCCTGCTCGAGCCCGGCGTAGTTGCACTGCATCGCGTCGGCGGTGGCCAGCACGGTTGCCTGCCAGCCGTGCAGGCTGCGCAGCCTCGCCAGGGCGACCGGCGCGAAACGGGTTGTATAGGTGTTGCCGTCCAGGCTATAAGAGGCCTCATTGTACCTTGTCGTCCCGATGGAACACAGAAGGTGACGGGTCAAGGCACATCCCCCCAGGGCAGTAGAAAGTCGCAAGCCCCGCGGGATCGAATTTCAACGCGCGTTGACAGTAACCTCCATGGTTGGCATTGTGTGTAGTCAAGAGCTCCGCCGGGCCCGAACACGAAGACCTGGCTTCATGACTCGGTCGCGGTCATCGTGTATCTGCCCAGCCAGAAAGCGGCGCCTCTGTTCCCGTGCCGAAGGCTGCCCGGCGCCAGTGCGGGCCACAGCGTGTGCCATGTTCGGAGAATAGGGGCCTCTTGGTCGATTCGACGGGTCGGTTTCCGATCGCCCGAGAACCGACCTTGACCCGCAGGACGGAGACTCAGGCGCCCGGCAGGACTGTGGTAATGGTTGGAGAACTGCAGGGGCGCGCCAAGAGCCGCTGGAACCAGTGCAAGGTCCGGCTGTTGGGTTGCCGACGGCGGGGCAGACATGGTCCGGGAGTGTATTTGAGGGAGTCAAGATGGCGTTCTTCTTTGACCTGGCAGTTGTCGTGGCAATAGTGTATGCGGTGGCGCGTATCGCCGCTTCTGTGGCGCTGCCAGATCGCCTGCTCGTCGCAGTCCTGGTGGTCTTCCTCATAGGCGGAGTGATACTTCGAGCCTGGGTGAGGGCTGCCGGCGGTGCCCTCCGGATGCTCTTCACGGTGGGCATGCCTGTACTGAGCTTCTACTTGCTCGTGAGCGGGCACGCACAGGGGGGCGAGCGATTTCCCCTGGCCGTCATGCTCATCGCCCTGTTTCTGTCACTGGTGGGTATCTACGTCACGGCTTTCGGTGCCTTTTCCTCCCCTCGGGGCATCCTCTGGAACCTCCCTGCGCTCCTCAGCATCATGGCCTTCGTTGTCGGCCTGGCAATGAGGGGTTACCTGCCGCCCGAAGACGCTGCCCTGTTCATGATCGCGCTGGTGTTCGTCAAGGGAGTGGGAAGTCTGTTCGGTCCGCGTGTCGCACAGACCACCCGGGCAGCCTATGCGCTTCTGGTCCCCTTGACCGCGTTGATACTAATGGTACTGCTTGCCACGGGCGAGGGCCTTCCCGCCGGGCCGGCTCTCGGGTTTGCCGGCCTTCTGCTGGCTCTGGCCGTCGTCCTTTTCTTGTATAGCCGCAGGTACTTTGCGCGGTGAGCCCTTGCACTGGGCTCGGAGCATCGGGCAATGGTAGCAGGCGCCGAACAGGTGCGACTGCCTGGGGACAGAAGAGCCTGTTGGGTGAACTGGACGCGTTCCTCCGCCCTGAGCGAGGTTAGCCGTCAGGCACGGATTGAGGCTCTTGAAGTGCCCACCTTTGCTCGCCCTCGAGATGCAGCCGCCCTTGGCTCGCGATCCCAGCAGGTGGTCCGTGTCCGACGGCTCGGCGGCAGAAACTGCGTTGCCGAGGTCAGAAAAGGAGTGAAGACCATGCGCAGAGTCATCGTGTCTTCCTGCGGAACGAGCGTTCTCACCAACGGTGCTACCGAAGCGGTGAGAAGGGAGCTCAACCGGACCGCAAATGACCGGGACAAGGATCTTGCGCGCGACTTTCGCGCGCGGATAGAGGCTAGAGCGGCCGAGGTAGAAAAGACGCTGCTCGACGCGGATCTCCAGACGGTGCGCCGGATGAGCGCCGAGCTCAACGGCATTGTTGCCATCTACGGCGACCGTATCCCAGACGATGCTGGGAAAGACTTGCACTTTCTGGTGTGCACCGACACCTTCCAGGGCAAGACCGCGGCTCGGGTTGTTGAACGCTGGCTCAGCGCCCGAGGCTTGCCGGCTCAGGTGGTGGCCATTGAGGACTTGCGCACTGCGGACCTCGAAGAGTTCAACCTCGGCGTCCATCGCCTGGTGAAGTGGTGCGAGGAGGCGCTGCCCGGGTACCGCGACCGCCAATGGACGGTGCTTTTCAACCTCGTCGGCGGTTTCAAGGCCGTGCAGGCTTATCTTGCCGTTCTGGGCATGTTCTACGCGGACGAGACCGTGTACATCTTCGAGGCCTCCAGGACGCTCATCCGCATCCCCCGCTTGCCCATCAGGCTTGACCCCGAGGGAGTTGTCAGTGATAACCTCAAGGTGTTCCGACGTCTGTCCATCGAGGAGTCGCTGCCCGCGGAAGAGGTCAGGGCCATACCCGGGACTTTGGTGGAGGTGGTGGATGACCGGGCAACCCTGTCGGTCTGGGGCGAGCTCGTATGGAGCCGCTGCTACAAACGGGAATATGCGACGAAGCTCCACCCACCGCCCTGCCAGCGCCTCAGGTTCACCGAGGCATTCGAAAAGGACGCGCAGAGGTATGCCGGCAGTGACCGCATGGTGCGGATCAACGAGAGAATAGACGCCCTGGCAAGGTACCTTCGGACAGGGACAAACCCCCGCTCCCTGGAGTTCAAGCAGCTGCGGGGCAATCCCCGGCCCCCTTCCACCCACGAGTGCGACGCCTGGTCGGACCTGGATGCCCGCCGCATCTACTGCCACTTTGAAGGCCCCGTTCTAGTGCTCGACCGCCTGGCATCTCACCTGTGAGCCGCCTCACGCGAGTTTGCCTGGACGCGTGGGAGATCGTACCCGTGACGGCCGACGGCGGACAGCGCCATGCAACCCAGGCTACACGGCAAGGCTGCGGAAGCCGATCTGACTTCATGACACATCCGTGGTTATCGTATACCTGCCCAGCCCGAAAGCGGCGTCCTCACCCACATGCAGGATGCTACCCAGCGCCAGTGCGGGCCACAGCGTCTGCCATGTCTCGGGGCAAGCCTCGTAGGTGACCTCACCCACCAGGCCGGTGGCCGCCTCCTCCGGCCGGGTGCTCCAGTTCACGTGGCGGGTCGCCGCCCGTACTACCCGGACCCCTGCCGCCAGCCCGTGCAGCGCCTGGAGGTCGAGGCCGGAGATGTCCATCCCCGCATACCGGTGGGCCAGCGCGACGAGTCGGCGGAGAAGACAGCCGAACAGGGTGACGAACCGGGGACCTTCCCGCGGGTCTGGCTGGGGCCCGAGCCGTGTGATCGTCCGAAAATGCACGGTCAGCCGGTGCCCCGACGGTCCGTCGGACAGGGTCTGCCACCACTCCGCCGCCGGCCTGGCCCAGCCGCCCGCCCGCACCGCTCCCGAGACCTGGTCGTAGACCGGCTCGTACTCACCGGTCGGATGCAGCGCCTGCACCCCCGTCAGGGCCAGCCTTCCCACCCCGCCGCCGTTGACGCGGCGGCCCAGGCCGAACCTCACCAGGTCCTCGAGCGCCAGCACGAAGTAGGGTAGCCAGCCTGCGGCTTCCCCCACCAGCGTGAGGTCGAAGGTCGCCCGCTCACCGGCCCGGAGGTAAGAGAAAGGCGCGGGCGGAGGTCCCAGGACGAAAGGATGGGGAACTTCGTTGAGTCGACCGCGGAGACGACGGTTGCCGACCCGCGACGGGTTGAAGGTCCGCGGGTAGGCACACACCTCGGCAAGTCCACAACCCTCGCACCCGGTCAGGGGAAACGCGCACACCACGGTCTGCAGGGTGGGGCCGAAAGCTTCCCTGAAGGTGCGCCTTTCGTACCAGGGAAGGAGCAGCTCGTCGAAGGAGCTTGATTCCACGCGAAAACGTGCCAGCAATAACAGCCCGAGCACCCCTTCGAGCTGCCCACGCAGATCCTGCAGACGACCGTCCGTCACCGCTCGATCCTCCTTCACGCGTCAGGTTCCAACTCTTTACTTCGACAGGAGCTGTAACGCCCCTCCATAACTGGCGCGACTTACCACTCAAGATGCGGAGGCTCAGTGGCGAGTGGGTACGCAGGTGACCGCGAACTGCGACGCGAAGCCCCGTGGCGGCGAGCTTCCAAGGGAGGAGTCGAACATGAGACAGACCATACACGAACGCGAGTCTCAGACGCTCGAGCCCTGGGCGTCGCGGGCGGGGACGGCCAGCAGGCGGGTGCGCGATCCCCGCGCGGAAGGCGACGCCTGGCGATCGAGCTTCCAACAGGACCGCGACCGCATCCTCTACTCCACCGCCTTTCGCCGCCTCCAGTACAAGACCCAGGTCTACGTGCTGCATGAGGGAGACTTCTACCGCACCCGGCTCACCCACACGCTGGAGGTCATGCAGATCGCCCGCACCCTGGCACGCTGCCTGGGTTGCAACGAGGACCTGGCGGAGGCCATCGCGCTTGCCCACGACCTCGGGCATCCTCCCTTCGGCCATGCCGGAGAGGCAGAGCTGGCCGCGCTGATGTGCGAGCACGGCGGTTTCGACCACAACCTGCAGGCCCTCCGTATCGTCGACGAGCTGGAGCGCCGCTACCCCGACTTCCCCGGGCTTAACCTCACGTTCGAGACCCGAGAGGGGCTCGCCCGGCATCTGACCGATTACGACCGGCCGGATACCCGTGAGGAGTTCCGGAAGTCCCCGCAGCCCTCCGCGGAGGCCCAGATCGTCAGCCTGGCCGACCGCATCGCCTACTCGACCCACGACCTGGACGACGCACTGGTCGGCGGGCTCCTGGAGCTTGACGATCTGGAGGATGCCCGCATCCCTTTGGTGGAGGAGGCGGAGCGGGCCGCCACCGGCGAGACCCCAGGCGGTGCCGATTCCCAGGTGTTCACCCGGCGTCTGGTGCGACACCTCATCAACCTCCTGGTGACCGACGCCGCCGAGCACTCGCTCGGCCGCTTGCGCCAGAGCGGCGCGAACAGCACCGAGGACGTGCGGCGGACCGCCTACCCGCTGGTCGGCCTGTCGGAGCGGCGGGCCCGGGAGCTCGACGCGCTCAGGGAGCTACTGGAACGGCGTGTGTACCACCACCACCTCGTGCGGGTGATGAACCACAAGGGCAGGCTCATCATCCGTCGCCTGTTCGAAACCTTCGCCGCAAACCCCGAGCTTCTGCATCCCCTGACGCGGCGCCGCCGGGAAGAGGCGGGCGAACAGGGGGCCATGCGGGTGCTGGCCGACCACCTCTCGGGGATGACCGACTCCTTCGCCCTGAACCTGTACGTCGCGCTGTTCGAGCCCGAGGGCCGTGCCTTGCAGCTGGTAGTGCCGAGAGTCCCGCGGGAGGGATGAAGGGCCACGGCCGGGGTGCACCCCGGCCGTGGCCGTGGTCTACTTCCAGCTTATGTTGAACCAGTAGCTGCCCGAGCCCCGGTAGGAGTAGACGCGGAGCCGGTAGGTACCGGTCACCGTGGGCTGGAACAGGATCTGCTCCTGGCGCTTGGTGCCGGTGGACGACGCTACCTGCGAGCCCGACGGGTTGAAGAGGTAGATGTCGAAGTCGAGGGAGGTGGTCCACGACGGCATGATGAAGGTGATGCCTATGGGCCGGGACGCGTCGGTTACCTCGAAGTAGTGGTTGGCCGACTGGCCGGTTCCGCCGAGGCTCCCCGTGCCGTAGGTGAAGGTCAGCCCGTCACTGAAGGTCCCGCCGAAACCGCCGGCCTGCTTGACCGCGTTGTAGGCCAGGTTGATGCCCCAGCCGAAGTCGATGTCCTTGCCGGACGGCCCGAAGTCCTTGAGGTTGGAACCCGCGTACAGGATGTTCTTCACCTGGCCGTCGGTCAGGCCGTAGTCGGCATCCAGCATCAGCGCGACCACGCCGGCCAGGAACGGTGTGGCCATCGAGGTGCCGCTGTAGGTGATGTAACCGTTGGTGGTATTGGCCCTGGCCGCGGTGATGTTCCGGCCCGGGGTGGCGATGTCGGGCTTGGTGCGGCCGTCCTTGGTGGGACCGCGGCTGGAGAACTCCGCCAGCACCCAGCCCTTCTCACCCGGATCGTACAGCGCCCCCACGGTTATGGCCTTGGCGGCCGCCGCCGGGGAGCCGATGGTGTAGGTGGCCGGGCCGGAGTTGCCGGCGGCGACCACCATGATGATGCCGTTGTCCACCGCGTTGTTCACCGCCACCGACAGCGAGTCGGTGCCGTCCGACGAGCCGGTGGAGCCCAGGCTCATGTTGCCTATCCGGATGTTGTAGGTGTTCTTTTGCGCGATCATCCAGTCGATGCCGCTGATTATCCCGCTGGTGGTGCCGCTGCCCAGGGAATTCAGAACCTTGATGCCCACCAGGGCGGCGCCCGGGGCGACCCCCTTGTACGCGGGGTTGCCCTTGCCCGCGCCGGCGGCGATGCTCGCCACGTGGGTGCCGTGCCCGTGGTCGTCGTAGGGAGAGGTCTTGCCGGCGATGATGTCCCGCCAGCCGATCACCTTGCCGTTGGCCAGGTCGACGTGCTTGTTGTCGATGCCGGTGTCCAGGACGGCGATGACCACGTCGTTCTTGGAGTAAGTGCCCGGGCTGCCGTCGCGGTCGCCGTCAACCCCCCAGTCGGCCCAGATCCGCTGAACGCCGGTCCAAAGCGTGGCCGTGTTCAGGAAGGCCCGTACCTCGCGGTCGAGGTCGATGCGTTCCACCAGGGGATGGCGGACCAGGGCCGTGATCTGGTTCGGGGTCAGGTCGGCTGCGAAGCCCCGGAGGGCGAACTCCCACCTCACCTTGGGCTCAAGCTTGCCGCCGGCGGCGGCCAGGCTGGCCATCACCTCGTGTCCCGGGGAAGCCTTGAGCATCACGATGACGGGGACGGTGCCGCGCGCGGCGGCAAGATGGGCGTCAAGATCGTCGGCCAGCCGGTTGGCGTTGGCGTCGCCGATGAAGGGGGCAAACGGCGGGGCCTCGAACACCTTGGGCGAAGCGCCGGCCCCCAGCGTCAAGACCGCGAGGGCAAGGAGCGCCAACACCGTGAGAAGGAACCGAACGTTTCTTTTCACGGCCGAAACCTCCTCTCATTGGAGGAAACCCTGCCCTGGGCGGCAGGCCTCAGCCCTCCGCGCCCGATCCCGTGGATCCTCCACCTCCCCTCCAAGACGCGGAGGGGATACCGCCCATTGCTAGGAACAATATACACTCGGTTGTAATTTCCAACAATGCCCATTCGGTCGGCGGGTTCCGACACGCCGGTGCGGCGCTACCCGCTGGCGGAAAGCGAGCGTATCCTGCCGGCCGGGGGTGCGGCGCCGGGACCGTGTCGACCGGCGAGTAGGGGAAATCTTCCGAATTGCCTCCCGACTCAGCAGGGCGGCGGCCCTCCGCCGGCGAACTCCGGGGCGAGGTGATGGCCGTGCCCGCCGACAAGCGCGAGGTCGCCTGGAGGCCCACCCCGGACCACGTGCGGGGCAGCCATGTGCGGCGCCTCATGGACCGCAAGGGTTTTGCGCACTTCGAGGATCTGCTGGTCTGGTCGATCGAGGACGTCGAGGCTTTCCACGCGGAGGCGTTTCGCGATCTGGGGGTCCAGTGGTACCACCCCTATCGTGAGGTCCTCGACCTCACCGCGGGGATCGCGCATGCGCGGTGGTTCGCAGGCGCCCGGCTGAACCTCGTGCATAACTGCCTGGAGCGCCACCTGGCAACCCCTCGACGGAGCCAGCCGGCGCTGATCTGGGAAGGCGAGGAGGGAGACGTCCGCCGGCTGACCTACGGCGAGCTCGGGGAGGAGGTGGAGCGCGCCGCGGCCGCCCTGGCGTGGCTGGGGATCGCGCGGGGGGATCGCGTGGGCATTTTCATGCCCATGGTGCCCGAAACCGTGGTCGCGGTGCTCGCCTGCGCCAAAGTGGGAGCGATCTTCACCCCAATCTTCTCGGGCTACGCCGCCCCCGCGGTGGCCTCCAGGCTGGTGGACTGCGAGGCAAAGCTCTTGATCACCACCGACGGCTTCTTCCGGCGCGGGACACTTGTGCCCACCAAGCAGATCGCCGACCGCGCGGTGGAGCTTGCCCCGAGTGTCGAGCGCATGCTGGTGGTGAGGCGGGCCGCCTGCCCCGTCGACTGGCAACCCCGGCGCGACGTATGGTGGCACGTCGCCACGGCATCGGCGGTAGCCCAGGTGCCCACGGCGGTGATGGACGCCGACGACCCCTTCATGATCATCTACACCTCGGGCACCACCGGCCGTCCCAAGGGAGCGCTGCACGTGCACGCGGGCTTTCCGCTCAAGGCCACGCTGGACATGGCCTACTGCTTTGACCTGCGACCCGCCGACCGTATCTTCTGGCTGACCGACCTGGGATGGATGATGGGGCCGTGGGAGATCTTCGGCGCCCTCAGCTTGGGCGGCACCTTCCTGATCTACGACGGCAGCCCCGACCACCCCGGGGTCGACCGCCTCTGGTCGTTGGTCGAGCGCCACCGTATCACCCACCTCGGTATCTCGCCCACCTTCGTGCGCGCGGTCATGACCCACGGCGAGGCCCCGGTGAAGGCCCATGATCTTTCCAGCCTGCGGGTGCTGGGCTCCACCGGCGAGCCATGGAATCCCGACCCCTGGCTTTGGACCTTTCGACACGTGGGCGGCGGTCGCTGTCCGATCATCAACTACTCCGGGGGGACCGAGGTCTCCGGCGGCATCGTGGGCTGCTACCCTGTCACCCCGCTGAAACCTTGCTCCTTCGCAGGGCCGGTGCTGGGGATGGCGGCCGACGTGGTGGACGAGGCGGGCAGGTCGGTGCGGGGTCGGGTGGGGGAACTGGTGGTCCGCAAACCCTGGCCCGGCATGACGCGGGGTTTTTGGCGCGACCCCGAGCGCTACCGCGAGACCTACTGGGGCAGGTGGCCGGACGTCTGGGTGCACGGCGACTGGGCGATGGTGGACGAGGACGGCTTTTGGTTCATCCAGGGAAGGTCGGACGACACCATCATGGTCGCCGGCAAGCGCGTGGGTCCCGCCGAGGTGGAGTCGATCCTGGTAGCCCACCCGGCGGTGAGGGAGGCCGCCGCCATCGGTGTCCCTCACCCCGTCAAGGGCGAGGCCATCGTCGGTTTCGTGGCCTTGCGTCCGGGGCACGAGCCCAGCGAGGAGCTCCGTCGGGCGCTCGAGGAACTGCTGGTCGGCAGCATGGGCAAGGCGCTCCGGCCCGAGGCGATCCGCTTCGTCCGGGAGCTTCCGCGCACGCGCAACGCCAAAATCCTCAGGCGCCTGGTCAAGAAGGTCTACCTCGGTCACGAGGAGCTCGGCGACACCTCGGCGCTGGAGAACCCCGAGGCGGTGGAGGAGATAAGGCGGTCGCGCTGAGTCAGGAAGGAAGGGGCCGCCGGTTCTGCGCGACGGTGCCGGCCCGGAGCCCTTCCGAGATCTGCCGTGCGGCCCGGTCGAGCTCGGCCAGCAGGCGGGTGAGGGGCTGACGCCGCACGCGCTCGGACGGTCCCGCGATGCTGAGGCTGGCCACCACATCGCCGTGCCCGTCGATCACCGGCACCGCCGCCGCCGCCACCCCCTCGTCGAGCTCACCGTCGGAGAAGGCGTACCCCTGGGCACGGATCGCCTCCAGCTCCCCGAGCAGCCGGTCGGGGTGGGTGGGGGTGCGATCGGTGAAACGCGGCAGGCCCCTGGAAGCCACCACCTGCTCCACCTGCTCCGGTGGGAGGTAGGCCAGCAGCAGCTTCGCGGAGGCGCCGGCGTGCAGCGCCATGTGGCGTCCTACCTCGAAACTCACCCGTACCGGCTGCGGACCTTCCACCTTCTCGAGGCAAAGGGCCTCCACCCCGGTGACGATGGTGAGGAATACGGACTCCCCGGTGGAGCGGGCCAGCTCCCGCATCAGCGGCAACGCCACGCGGCGGAGGTCGAAGCACCCCAGCGCCACGCGCCCCAGCTTGACCAGCGCCAGCCCCAGCCGGTAGCGCCGGGTGGTCGGATCCTGGACCAGGAAGCCGTGGCGGCGCAGGGCGGCGAGGATGCGGCTGACCGCGGGCCGGTCAAGACCGGAAACGTCGGCCAGCTCGCCGACGCCCCATTCCGGGCGTTCCTCGGTGAAGCGCAAGAGCAGTAAAAGGGCCTTCTCGATGGTTTTCAGCCGTCATCCTCCCGCACGCACCGTTCCTTCCGCGCCGGGCGTTTCCCTGCCGGCCCCCGGTCAGATCTGCAAGCTCCCCTGCAAGACGAGGGGACGGTCGTCCACGTAAAGATCGGCACCGGTGATCACCAGGTCGATGTGGATGCCGGCCCGCGTGTTGCCTCCGAAGCCGGCGTTGTCACCCAGCGCCAGGTGGACGGTGCCGTAGATCTTCTCGTCTTCCAGCACCACCCCTCGCAGGCGGGCCTCGGGGTTAGTACCCACTCCGAGTTCCGCCAGGTTGGTGGCAAGGGGCTTGCCGGCCAACATCGCCTGCAGGCGCGGGGCGTCGGGGCCTTCGAAACCGACGGCATGACCGTCCCGGAAGGTGATCGCCAGGGGACCGGTGACCAGCCCTATCCCGGCGATGGAGCCGTCCACCAACATCCGGCCGTGGGCCGAACCCTCCAGGGGGGCGATGTAGGCCTCGCCGCTCGGGAGGTTCCCCGATTCCCCCGGCCGGCGGTAGACGCCGGTGCTGGCCACGGCCTGTCTGCCTTCCAGCGACATCACCAGCTCATGGCCGTGCTTGACCAGGCGGGCGATGCGGCCGGCGCTGAGGATGTCCGTCACCGCGGCCGTCAACCGTGCGACCTCCTGGTAGTCGGCCCGTACCGCCCCCTCGAAGAACATGTCTTCGGTGATCCCCGGCATGGTGGCCACCCGGGCGCCGGCGCGGCAGGCCTCGACGCGTGCCCGGGTATGGGTCAGCGAGGTGGCCGTGGGGCAGATCACCACCTGGGCCGCCGCCATCGCCGCGGCCACCGCAGGAGGCGGTTCCTCGCCGCTATGGCCGCGCCGGGCCATCTCCACCAGCACCGCCTCCGCCCCGAGCTCGCGGCCCGCGTCCACCAGGGCGCGGCTGATGGCCGCCGTGCTGGGGTCGCCCACCACCAGGAGACACTCGCTTTTCTCCAGTCCCATGCAGTTCACCAGCAGGTTCCGGGCCGCCTTTACCAGCGACAAGCCCCACCGCCTCCCTTCAGCCGGCCAGTTCCGCCACCACGCGGGCGATCAAGGTGCGGGCCAGCACCACGGGGCAGCGCACCCGCGAGCGCACGGCTTCCTTCATGGCCACGGTATAGCCCACGCAGTCCATCACCACTAGCTCCGCACCCCATTCGGCGAGCTCGCAGGCCGCCCTTGCCACGGCCGCTTCCGCATCCACATAAGGGGAGGCGCCGACGCAGCGGACCGCCGCCGCCACCGTGTGCCAGCGCACCTCGCTCTGCGGCACCTGCTCCGCCGAGGGCACCAGCACGCCCAGCCGCCTGCCTGCCGCCAGCGCCGCCGTGACCTTGTGCAGGATGGGCTCGGGCTCGAGCAGGATGCGGCGCGCGCTGAGGGCCGGAAACTCGCCCGTGCAGAGCAGGACGATGAGGTCCACCCCCGCCGCGTCGAGATCTTCAAGACAGCCTTGCAGGCGGGGCAAGACCTGCCGCTTTGACACCATGACCGACCGGCCGTCGGCAAGCCGCGTGACCAGCACGTAGTCCCCGGCCTCCGGGGCCATGGCGGCGATCTCCTGGGGGGTCAGCCCGTCCAGCGCCCCCCGCTCCTCGAACTCGAAGCCCGGGCCCAGGACGGCCTCGAGTTCGGGGACGACGTCGGCGCGGGGAGACTGCCCTATCGTCACCGCTCCCACCTTCGGCATGACGCTCACTCCCTCCCTCCCAGGGTCTGCAGATGCCGCATGGAGCCGTACAGGGCGACGATGCGGTCGAACTCCGCGGGGTCGTAAAAGGGGCATCTGCCCTCGCCGAAGGCCTTGGCCACCTCCAGGCAGAAGCGCACCGCCATGTCGATGTCCACCGCCTGGCTTGCCCCGGTGGCGCATCCCGGGACGGGGACGGCGGCGGTCAGCGCCACGCCGACGCAGGGTGCGCAGGTGGCGGTGGCCGGTTGCAGTATGCTGTTGAGGTGGTAAAGACCGTTCCCGTACGGTGTGATGTCCTGCGTGGTGATGGGGAAGACCACCGGCATCTGCCCGGTCACCGCCGACATGATGTCGAGCAACGGTTCTGCCACGCGCAAGATGTAACCTTCCTTGACCGTCGGGGAGATGGCGAAGCCGCGGTGGTTGATCACCCGGTTGCCCCGGGTGGTGTCCACCGTGAGGATGGCGTCCATGGCCGGGTCGACCTCGTAGCGGTTCATGGCTGCCATGTCCACCGGTGAACCCATGAAAGGCACGGGGTCGTGCGGGGTGGTGGGCGCGTCGGGGCAGATGTGGGTGGCCACGATCACGTCACCCGGCAACACGTCGCCCACCGACCGCATGCGGCCGAGCTTGAGGGCAACGGCCACCGCGGCCACCGCTCCGTCGCCGTCGGAAACCAGCCCGATACGCTCGGGCCGGGCGCCGATTCCCCCCAGCCGCCCGATGATGCCCAGGGTAGGCCGGTCGCCGCCGGCCGTCCGTCCGGCGCGGCCGGGCAGGACCGCCTTCACGAAGTCGGTGTGCCCGCGGGCGCCGGTGATACGCTCGACATGCACGGTCGGCACGCCGGCGGCCTCCAGCGCCCGACGCACCTCCTCACCGGTCACCGTCGCCGCGTCCAAAAGCTCCAGGGCTTCCAGCACCTGTCGAAAGCTCATGTCCGTATACCTCCCCGCAGGTACGGGATGATCTGCTTGCCGGTGACCTCCTCAACCGGGCGGTATAGCTCGGGGTCACGCATGCCGGCACCCAGGCGTAGCCGGGCGGCCGGCGTCACCAGCACCGCCACGCGCATGCCGCATGCGATCTCGGCGGTGGACACCGGCAGGCCAGAGTCGGTGTCCAGGGTGGCGATGAGGTCGGGGAAAGTGGCGATCCGCTCTTCATTGAGCTCAAACGTCATGTACTCGTTCCAGAAGGCAAGTTCGGCACCGCCCAGCCGCACCGTCCCCCGGTCAAACCCGCCGGAGGTCTCAAGCTCCACGTGTTCGACGGTGGCGTCAAGAACCACCTCACCGCCCAGGGCTGCGGCGGCGGCGGCGACCATCGCCTCGCCACCCTGGGGTCTGGCCGCCATCATGCGCCGGCCGAGCGCGATCGCCTGCCGGATGGCGCCGGGAGCGCCGTGCTCGCGCAGGTAGTCGGCCATCACCGGGTTACGGGCCACCGCCACCAGCCCTCCCGCCTGCACTGCCGCCTGCCGTACCAGGTGCGAGGCCGCCTCGAGGGGGCCGCGGGCGAACACCTCGAGGTAGCGGCCGGCGTCCGGGTTTCCCCCCACCGCGGCCTGCAACGACACGAAGCCGGGGAGGGCATGTAGCCCCATCGAGCCCATCACCCCCGTGGGGTGCGCCCGCCCGTTGCAGGGGGCGTCGAGCACCGGCAGGCCCAGCAAGGCCGCCGGCAGCCACCCGTTGACCACCGCCGCTCCCCCGCACTCGTTGGCGATGAAAGCCTGCGCCCGCACGCCGCCGGCATCCGCCAGCAGCTCCACCGCACGCAGGTAGTCGACCGGGCGGGTCAAGGCCTCCCTGGCGGCGGGCGCTCCCACGGCGGACACCGTTACCACCAGGGCGTCGGCCGCCACGTCGTCGATGTCGGCCAGTTCCGGGGTCCCAAGCCCTACGGCGAGCAGCGCCAGCTCAAGTCCCTTGGCCATCGAACCCCCGCCTCCACCGCCCAGCACCGCTCCACCCAGCACGGCGGCTTCCGCGATCTCCCGGTCCAGCCTCAGCCTGGCCACCGGTCGGCACCTCCCTCAAAGGTTGTTGGCCGCGTACCAGGCGAAAAGTCCCGCCGCAGTGACGGGATCGACCACCCGCAGCCCCGCCTGGCGCCGGATGTCGGGGGCCAGCCCCACCGTGGACATTCCCGTGCACGCCAAGGCCACCACTTCCACGCCCCGCCGCTTGAGCTCGGCGGCCGCCGCCAGCGTCGCTTGGCGACCCGCAGGGCGCAGGAGATCCAGCGTCGTCCGCACGCCCTCGGGGCAGACCGACGCCACCAGCGCGTCGCCCAGCACCCCGGCCAGCGCGGCGGGCACCACAGGGGTGATCCCCAGGGCGCCGACCTTCGCCCCAAAGGCCCGGCAGCAAAGGCCGGTGGCCTCGCCGGCCCCGATCACCGGCACCGGTAGCTTCCGCCTGGCCTCCTCCAGGCCGGGGTCGGCCACGCAGCTGACGACGACCGCCCGTACGCCCTCGCGGGCCATCTCCGCGGCCACTTTCACCACCTTGGGCGCGGCGGCGGCCGCGGTGGCCGCATCGTGCACCCCCTCAGGCTGGTCGGGGATGCAGCGGCTTACCACCTCGAGATCGGGGAAGCTCTCCTGGATGATACGGCCGTGAGATGCCAGCAGCTCGGGGTCGGAGGTCGTGAGCACCCTGACGAGCCCGATTCGCCGCCCGGGCATGGGTCATCCTCCCTTCGGCCGTCGAAAGCAGGGCGCGGGGGCCGCCGGCGCGGCCCCCGTTCCCTCCTTGCGGCATTTTATTAGAAGAACGTTCGGGCCACGGCCGAGAAGAAGCCGTAAAGGCCGTCGCCGGCGATCAGGCCTGCCTCCCTGATCTCCATCCACTTGGTGCCGAAGGCCAACCGGGCGACCAGCGCCACCAGCACGCCGATGCCGTAGATGGGGTTCTTGATCAGAAGACCGGTGGCGAACAGGATGCCCATGGCCCGTCCGGGGCCGCCGGCCGCCTGCAGGAGCGCCCCGGGGATGGCCCACAGCAGTAGCTCGCGGGCGATGGCGGGGTTGGCCACCGCCTGGACGGTGGAGGCGTACACCCGGCTGATCGGCGGAAGCTGGTCGAGGGCGAAGTGCATCTTCATGAACAGCCCCACCATGACCATGGCCACCAGCACCCCGACAAGCTCGGCGATCAGCTGTTCCCGCCTGCCCTCCAGCTCATAGGCCAGGTCGGCGCAACGTCCCCGCAGCAGCCAGCCTGTCTTCAGGTCGTAGCCCATGTCGGCGAACACGGGGCCGGTGCAGGCCACGAAACCGGTGAGCAGGGCCAGCGGCACCGCGGGGATGCCCATGAACAGCCCGAGGGTCAGGAAGATGACGGTGATGGCGAAGGCGGGGAACCAGCCGGAGTGCATGGCGGCAAGACCAACCAGCATGGTCGAGACCAGTGCGGCGAAGGCGGCCCAGAGGGTCCAGACCACCAGCTGACCCACCGACATCTGCGACCAGATGCCGCTGACCAGCGCAAGCACCACCGCCCCCAGCACGAACAGGCCGAAGTGCTCGAGGGTGGCACGCCGTACCGTTTCCGGCGAGACGGTGGGTCCCCGCTCCGGCACCTCGGAAGCGGAAGCCGCGGCGGCCGGCTTCCGCCCCCGCAGGATGATGGCGATCGCCTGCGCCAGGGCCACCAGGCCGGCCCCGATCATGAACCCGTGGGCGATGTAGGTCTTGCCGATATCCAGGCCAAAGAGCTGGGTAGAGTAGCCGCGCAGCACCAGGCCCACGCCGAGGGAGCCCATGGCGAACACGTTGGCGATGAAGACGATACCGATGCCGGCCATGGGCAGGCGGAAGTGGGTGCCGATGGCGCCCACAACCACGCCCTGGACCAGTCGCATCGCCTTGTGGCCACCCTCATCGCCGGCGAAGATGGCCTGGGCGGTGGCAACTCCCGGCGGCCAGGCGTTGGACGCCGGGTAAAGATCGGAATCGAATATGCGGTAAACCAAGAAAAGATCGAGCACACCGGCTATCGCCGCACCGACAAGCATGGGCACGACCATCTCCGGCTTGCCCAGCAGGTACAGGATGGCCACCGAGAGCAGCCCGAGGTTCGCGGCGGCGAAGCCGCCCGCGGAGGCCATCGTCTGCACCAGGTTCTGCCGCTCCAGCGAGCGGAACCTGGCGAGGTAGCCAAGCGGAATCCGCGCCAGCCCCATGGCCAAGATGGCACCGATGATCGAGGTGTTGGGGGTGATGCCGATGCGCGAGATGATCTGCATACAGATCACGGCCGACAGTGCGGCCATCAGCAGGCTGACGACCAGCGTTTCCGGGGACAGCGCCCGCGCATGTCGCTTGGGCGCGGGACCCACACTCATTGCTTTCACCTCCGGAAGGGTTCTCGATCAGGGGAGCGCCTTGCGCTTCTGGCCATCACCTCCATCCCGTTGCATTTATTGCAACATGGTTGCATTTGCAGAAGTTAAGTTCTACATTCGCATGAAAATTCCTCCCGTATCAGACCGGGGTCAAAGAGGGACTGCTGCCCTCCCGACCGAATGCAATCGGATGTAGTGAGGGGAGGGAGCATGCAGATGCTGGCAGTCATGGTCGCTTATGGCATCGGCTCCATCCTTTTCGGTGTGGTGCTGGGCAGGCTGTTCTTTGGCGACGACCTCCGCAACCGCGACAACCCCGGAGGCTCCGGCAGCTTCCGCCAATACGGTCCGGCGGTAGGGACGGTGGTTGCCGCGCTGGACATGGCCAAGGGAGCGCTGGCCTTGCTCATTGCCTTGCGGATGGGGCTTGCGGGATGGTGGCCGGCGCTCGCGGCGGCGGCGGTGGTGGTGGGGCACAACTGGCCGGTCTGGTTCGGCTTCCGCGGCGGGGGAGGGCTGGGACCGATGGTCGGAGCCTTCGCGGTGCTGGCTCCGACTGCGCTTGCCTGGGCGCTGGCGGTGGGGCTGGCGGCGGCCGCCGTCTACCGGCTAAGCCCCTTGTACCGGCGGTTCAGGATCGCCGCCCTCCCGGGCGGAGCGGTGGTCGGGGTGCCCTTCCTGATCGCCTTGACCCACCTTCAGGGCCCGCTCGTCGCCCACCGTGCCGCTGTGCTTTGCGGCGTGGCGGTCGGCCTGCGGGGACTTGAGATGCTGAACGCGGGTAAACGCAAGGAGGCGGTGGCATGACCGCGGCGGGCTGGTTCATGATCGTCCTGGGAGTGCTGGCGTCGCTCGGGGTGCTGGGGCTTTGGCTCGCGGCGCTGGCGGTGGCCTTGCGCGCGTCGGGGCGGCCGGGAGCCGGGATGCTTGCCTGGGCTTTTGGCCTGATGTTCACCTTGCGCTTGCTGGAAGCCCCGGTGGAGCGGGCCTTGCTTTTCCGTTCGCAAGCGCCGGTCCGTGGCCTGCAGCTGGCGGCGCTGGCCGGGCCGGGGATCGAGCTCGGCCGCGTGCTGGCGCTCACCCTGCTGGTGTTGGGCCTCGCGGCACTCGTCCGGTCGCCTGCCGCGCGGGACTGAACGATGTTCGCCGTCGAACCGCTGCGGCGGTACCCGGGGGGTGCCCGCCTCCCGGGTGAGGAGATCTTGGCCGCGTTGCCCATCTACCTGCTGGCCGCCTGGGTAGGCTGCTCGGCAGGCTGGGTTCACCTCCGAACGCGGGGGCGGCGGGGGCTCTTGCCGTACTTCCAGGCCGTCCTTGCCGCCCTCGTGACCTACGGTTGCGGGTATCTGGTAGTTCGGGGTCTTTTCCCTCGCTGAGCTCCACGGCTGCGTCAAGCTGTGAACCGAGGCAGCAACGATGCGGGTCGGTGAGGGGTCTGGCTTTTTTGCCGCGGATGTGAGCCTGTCGGACAAATCCGGCTTCGCCAGGGATAAAGGCGTTGGACAAAGAATCCCACCCTGCAACGCGACCGAGCTGATAGGGTGAGCCGATGGTCTATAACTTCCGCATCCTGGACTTCTTCTACCGATATACGATGGTAAGGATAACACCATGGTTACTTGATACAGGTCGGCGCCATCCCGTTTGAGTATGAGGTGGTGCTGAGATCCTGAACGGTCCTGTGTCCAAGAAGAAGCCCGTTGGCCAGAGATAAGCAGCAGAGCGACGTGGCGGCATGGGAAGCTCGGGATTCACCGCACCCAGGGCGGAGAGGTCTGGCAGACCAGTCCCCTGGACTCTGACCAGCAGGAGCTCTTCGCGCGGCTCAAGGTCCCTGCTCCACCCCGCTACCTCGCTGTGGGCCTCTCCAACCCCACCCTGCAGTAGATACACCGCTCTTCACGCTGTTGTGGGCCGGAAACGGGCTCTGTACAGGTCTTTTTGTGCCCGAACTGTTACCAGGGGCTGTTCAACGCCGGCCTGGTGATCTCGCGGTAGAGCTCTACGCAAATGCGCCGGCTCATGCAGAAGACCATGGCCTTACCGGCTAAAGCCTCCAGCCGCCTTTCGAAGTGGGGCACGGCGTCGCGCAGTTGCCGGGCCAAGCCGTCGGTGAGGTCGTACTGGGGCTACCTCGCGCTGCCAGGTTCGCTGTAGGTCAGTGCGAATACCGTATCGGTCAGCCAGCGACGGAACGACTCATTGTCGCTGAATTGCTTAAACAGCTCGGTGTCATCCCGAAGCAGCGCGGTCATCACCCGAACGAGGGCCTTGTCGTGCTCGATACGTGCGTTCTGTTTGTCGGAATACTTGCGTGCGTTCTGGTAGGCGGTATCGGCCGCTACGCGCGCCGGAATCTCCTCAGTGATCAGCTTGCGCACCCGATCGGCGTCGGTCCAGGGAATGTTGCCGAACTGATCGTTAAAAGCCTTGATGATGTTCGAGAGACGGTCAAGCTCCGGTTCGGGCTTGTGTCCACCACCCACAGTGGGCACCGGTTCGATCTCGGCATCCGCATCGGGAAGCGCGATCTTCATGGTCGCCTGCTTTTCGACCCGGTAGCTGTCCATGTCGATCGCTTCGAGGATGCCCTTTGAGGGATCTTCCTCTTTCGGCGCCGGCAGCTTGGGTACCAGGAAGTTGAGGAAGATCGATAGCTTCTCCCACTCGGCGTTGGTGTAGGGGAGGATCGAAGACAGAAAGTTATAGGTTCGCAGAAACGCCTTGGCTTTGCCCTTGAAGTCGACCTGACCGTCCTCGTCGAGATGCTCCATATAGGTGGCGACGCAGGCGTCGAGGATTGGGTCGAGCTGGTCGCGGTCGGCCCCGCTCAGGTAGAGCCGCACCAGTTCATCAACTTGCTCAGGCGCGTACACCTGGTAGCCGTCAAGGTCGGCCTTAAGGTCGTGCAGCTTGTTCGGGTCGGTCTCGTCGGCGAGGATGGTCATCCGGTAGTAGGGCTCGAAGGCCTTCCGGATCGTCTCCGGGTCGTTGACGAAATCGAGGACGAAGGTGTCATGCTTCTGGGGGTGGGCGCGATTGAGGCGCGAAAGTGTCTGCACCGCCTTGACCCCGGAGAGCACCTTGTCTACGTACATGGTGTGCAAAAGCGGCTCGTCATAGCCGGTCTGGAACTTGTCGGCGCAGATCAAAAACCGATACGGGTCCTCCCGGATCTTGTCAGCGATCTGGTTCGAGGGAAAGCCGTTAAGGCTGGCCTCGGTGACCTTGACCCCGCCGTAGTCATGTTCGCCCGAGAAGGCCACGATGGCGCGGTAAGGGCTTTTGCGCTCGGCAAGGTACGCCTTAAAGGCATGGAAGTACTGAATGGCGCGCTCGATGCCGCCGGTCACCACCATGGCCCGCGCCTGGCCGCCGATCTTGCCTTTGGCGATCACCTGCTCATGAAAGTGGTCCACCATGATCTCGGCCTTGAGCCGGATGGCGTGCTCGTGCCCCTCGACGAAGCGGCGCAGCTTCTTCTGCGCCTTTTTGACGTCGAATTCCGGGTCGTCCTCGATGGTCTTGATGAGCCTGTAGTAGCTCTTCACCGGCGTGTAGTGGGCCAGCACATCCAGGATGAACCCTTCCTGGATGGCCTGTTTCATGGTGTAGCTATGAAACGGCCTGTGTTTAACCGTGCTGTCGGGCTGCGGCTCGGGGGTACCGAAAATCTCTAGCGTCTTGTTCTTAGGCGTGGCGGTGAAGGCGAAGTAGCTGGCGTTTGGCAAAAGCTTCCGCGCCTCCATTAGCCGGTTGATCTGATCTTCGAAGGTCTCGTCTTCGTCCTCTGCACCGGCCCCCGACAAGGCCATGCTCATCTTGGCCGAGGTGCGGCCGCCCTGGCTCGAGTGCGCCTCGTCGATGATGATCGCGAAACGGCGCCCGCGGTGCTCGCTGCCGATTTCGTCGAGGATGAACGGGAACTTCTGAAGCGTCGTGATGATGATCTTCTTGCCGCTCTCGATGAACCGCCGCAGGTCTCCCGAATGCTCGGCGTGCCCCACCGTCGCGCTCACCTGGGCGAACTGCTTGACCGTGTCGCGGATCTGCTGGTCCAGGATGCGCCGGTCGGTCACCACGATGATGGAATCGAACACCGGCTTGCCGTCTTTCGCCAGGCCGATCAACTGGTGAGCCAGCCAGGCGATGGAGTTGGACTTGCCGCTGCCGGCGGAATGTTGGATAAGGTAGCGCCGGCCCACGCCGTGCGCCGCCGTGTCCGCCAAAAGTTTTCGCACCACGTCGAGCTGGTGGTAGCGGGGGAAGATCTGCCGTCGCCGTTTCTTGCCGGTCTGGAGGTCTTTCTCCTCGATGAGATGGGCGTAATTATCCAGGATGTCGGTCAGGCTCTCACGGGTGAGGACCTCCCGCCACAAGTAGTCGGTCTTGAGCCCCTGCGGATTGGGCGGATTGCCCGCACCATCGTTCCATCCCTTGTTGAACGGCAGAAACCACGACGCCTTGCCCTGAAGGTGGGTGCAGAACCACGCCTCATTTTCGTCCACGGCGAAGTGCGCTGCGCAGCGGCCCAGCTCGAAGAGCTTCTCGCGCGGGTTGCGGTCGCGCCGGTACTGCTCGATGGCGTCGTGCACCGTCTGTTTGGTGAGGCGATTCTTGAGCTCGAAGGTGAACACCGGCAGGCCGTTGATGAAGAGCACCAGGTCCAGCGCCCGCTGCGTCTCGTCGCGGCTGTAGCGGAGCTGGCGCGTGACGGTAAAGCAGTTCTGCTCATAGAGCGCCCGCGCTTGCTCGTTTCCGGGGGAAGGCGTGCCGTAGAAGAGCTCAATGCGGTAAGGCCCGTGCTGGATGGTGCCCCGCAGCACGTCCACCACCCCGCGCTTGCTCACCTCGCCCTGAAGACGCGCCAGAAACTTGCGCCGCGTGGGGCTGTCGTTATCCAGATCGAGCGCTTCGGCGACCTCAGGCTGCGTCGAGTGCAGAAACGCCGCGAGCTGAACCAGATCGACGCAGTACTCCCGGTCGTAATCAGCCGGGTCGCCGGGGAGCCAACCCACACCGCCGAAGGGTGCCGGCGTCTCGGCAAAGACCGGCGGGGCACCGGCTGGCCGGGGTGTGCAGTCACTGCCCGTCAGTGCCCGGCAGATCAGTGTTTCAAGCCCGGCTTCGCTGGTGTCGGTGGGTTTCATGGTTCAGCCTCCTCCTCTTCGACGGCGTCGGCGCCGGACTTTTCATCTGTCGTCTCACCTTCGGCAATCTCATCCGTGTCCGTCAGCTCAGCCTCCTCCTCAGGCGGCTCCTCCGGCAACTGCGCCGCGACCTCGCGCACATCCACCTTGCCGGTGACCACGTCAGCAATCAGGCGGGTGCGGTATTCGCGCAGGAGATCAATTTCGCGGCGAGCGGCGGCGATGGCGGCGTCGATCTTGGCCGTCTGGGCGTCGAGGTACTGCACGATGGCGGTTTGTTCGGGGAGGGGAGGAATTGGGATCGGGAAGTTCGCTATAAACTCGACAGGCACACGCTGTTGTCCTGCCGCACCAGTCATCTCGTCGGCGCCAAGCCGCCGGAATTCTGAAAGGGTAGTGACGCGATACAGATAGGCTGAAACAATCGCCTTCGACGGCCGGAGGACGTGAAATTCGGTCGAACCGAACCCGAGGGCTGTCGGTAAATTCTCAAGGTAAGCACCCTTACCGTTCTCAAAGCACGGCGTGATTTTAGCGACAATAATGTCGCCCTGCCGAAAGTAGGTAAACCCGTTCCACAGATCCGAAATGGGCCGCACCTCCGATGCATCGAATCGTCCGTCCGAGCCCACGCGTTCCATGGGTAGGAATACGGCTCGACCATCCCGCAGCGCTAATGGTACTTCCGACTTACTAGGGTTGACCCGCGCGATTCGTTTGAGCCGCCGCACCTCCCAATGCTCCGGCACCTCGCCCAACCACTCCACGCCGGAGGGCTTGTAGGCTGGGTAGGGCTTGCCGGTGCGGACGTCGATCTGACCGGTGACGGCCTGGTGGATGAGGGCCTGCCGGTACTCCTCTAGCACTTTGATCTGTTTCTGCTTTGCGCGGATATATCGCCGGATCCGCTGGTCCATGTAATCGAGAAAGCGAACGATGGCGGTTTGCTCGGGAAGGGGAGGGAGGGCAATAACACAATTGCCGAGGATTTTGCCATTCAAGTTTCCAAGTCCCGTAGTTGTCGTCGATTGAAATACGAGCTGTTCACGCCCTATCGGTGAGTTAAGGTAGTACCAAACCAGTTTCGGATCAGTGTTCTCACCGAGGCGAAGACGTTGCATGAAGTTCGAAAAGGCACAACCCAGGGCCGCAACATCCTCAGTTACAAGACTGGTTTTCCCGATGTGGTCAGGACTACCACTCGATTTGGTTACAACGAGATCACCTACTTGGAGCAAGTATGCTTCTCTCTCCACATGAGAGAGGTGCAGTCGCGCTGGATTTTCAATCTTCCAACCGCCTGAAACTGTTTGCTCAGTGGAACGAAGAATAATCGTGCCGGCTGGATCGTGGTGGTCACGCCAGATACCGGAATCGTTCTTAACGAGCCTTGACTTCAGCCTACAAGTCTCCCAATGCGCCGGCACCTCGCCCAGCCAGGGCACGCCGGAGTCTTTGTAGGCGGCGGAGGGCTTCAAGACAGCGATTATGTGTAGTCCTTCCCGAGAGGAGTTTTTGTCGACAAATTCTCCGCGCGTGGGACACATTTCACAGCCTCCTTCCCAGGCGCTTCCACCGTCGCTCAAAGGCTTCGCGCCCCCCTTCCATCACGCGGCAGACTTCCTCGCGCACGTCTCTCTCCTGTAAAGCCCCGCTTTGCCTGACGAAGCACTGACCTTGTCCGAACTCCATCACATGCACCAGTTCGGCGTCGCCGTTGACGACGACGTTGGGGTTGTGCGTCACCACGATGAGCTGGCGGCGCAGCTTGTTTTGCCGGATCTGGCGCACTATCAGGTCGTAGATCAGATGGTTGTCGAGATCGTCTTCGGGCTGGTCGAGTATCAGCGGCTCATCGCCAAAGGCCAGGAGGAAGGCCAGCAGTGCTGCCGAGCGCTGGCCCTGTGATCCCTGGGTGATGGCAGCCCAGTCGGTGCCGTCGGCCCTGCGACTGTACTCGATGCGCAGGTCGTCTTCAGGGAACCAGCACTGGATGTGGTCGGCAAACTCGAGCCTCTCCAGCTTCTTTTTGAGGTAGTTTTTGAAGTGGCCGCCCAACTCATTTGCGATTGTCTGCAGTTGTTTCTTTGCTCTATCCAGAGCCGCCTTACGGTCGTCTGCCTGGGCGATCTCGAAGGCCAAGCCACCCGTAGGATTACCTGCCGCGTCTACCGCCAAGATATCATTTTCAAACCGATCATCTGTGGTCTCGAGAAGTTCGCGCAGGCTCCGCTCGATCACACGCGGGTCGAAGCCGAAGGGTACAACCTCGATGCGTACATAGCGATTCTCGTGCAGCGTGCTTTGGACGAACTTTGCTCTCGCTGAGGTGATGGCCTCACGAGCCTTGACTACTCTCTGCCATTGCGCGGCAATTTCCTTTTCAAGCGTGTCTCGCTCTGCCTTGATCTGATCGAGACGCTTGCGCTCCGTTTCGAGCCTATGACGCTCCTGAAGCAGTTTGTCGAAAGCTTGTGGGTCGGTGACGCCTTCCGCAGCCAAGGCTTGCTGCAAGGCATGGAAGTCTGCCAGGGCCTTGTCGACTCGCTTACGCCAAGCGACAAGCAACGGGTCTTGTTCAAGCCCCTGGGCGTTATTGGATAACTGGTGGCTTGCTTGCTCAAGAGCTTGCCGCGCTTGCTGCACGGCGTCATCGGCCTTCTTGCGCCACTGCAGGACGTCGGCATCGGTCGCATCATCGAAAACGTCGCCAGGCCAATTGGCGAGGGTCAGGACTTGTGCGACCTGTTTGATTTGCACTGTAAGCGCGCGAATCTGATCAAGGAGTTGGTCAACCTCTCTTCGCTGACGTTCGGCTCGGGCATGCGCCTTAAGTACCTCGGCATGATGCACCTGGGCAAAGGCATCGAGTTTCTTGACTACCTCACCAAACTTACGTTCTACCTCCGGACGCTCTGCTAACTTCCCCTCTAACTCGCGTAGACGCGCCCGTTGTGTGAGAAAGGTACGTTTTGCCTCTTCAAAGTCTTGTTTAAGCTTGCCGACCTGGGCTGCTTCGTCGATCAGCGTCAGAAGTGCCTGGCGGCCGCTGCCTGCCATAGCGGCGATTTGCCCCTGCGAAAAGATGCGAATCGGAAATCGTTCAGTGATGTTCTGTTGGCTGGCAGACGTCTGCCAGTCGCCGTGGTTGTCTCGCTCCTGCACTGTCACGCCATTCGCTGTTCGCCACACAAGCCGGTAGCGGCGGTCTTCATGCTCCCACTCGACACGCGACTCGGTATCGTCTCGCAATGCGCCGATGCTATCTCGCCCTTTGGCAATCTTGCAGAAATCGTCGAAGCGCTTGCGGGGCTCGGCGTCTTCGGCCAGCCGCTTCAACTCATCACCGCGTGCCAGTGCTAGCCGCAGTGCTTGCACGATGGTGGATTTGCCCGTGCCGCGCCCGCCAACGAGGGCGTTGAAATAAGGCGAGCAAGCGATGCGTGCGGGCTGACCGTTGCCCATGTAACACGCCTTGTTGATCTCGATCCAGCGGATTCGGTGCGTAGGCAGCTTGAACGGCTCGAAGCCCCCCTCGTCGCTGCGCCGGATCGACACATCATTGCCATCCAGTATCGCCAAGCGTAAACCTTCCAAGGTCGGCATGGCCATCTTGACCCAGGTGTAAGCGCTACCCGGCACCTTGGTGCCCTGAAAACTGTGGCAATCGCTGCCCAACACCTTGGCAAAGCGCGGCTCGTCCTTGCGCACGCACTCGGGAAAGCATTTGGATCGGTCGCACCACTCCACCGCCATCAGACCCTCGACGGCCAGCGCCTGGCGAAGGGTGTTCGCATCCAGAGCGGGACCGTTTGAGCCTGCGCGGCACTGCAACAAGCCCTTGGTATCATCGGCATGGGCGGGGATGGGGATACCACCGGCCCGTATGATTTCCTCCAACACCTGCGCGATCGAAGCGCGCGTCACGGCCGCAGCATCTACGCCATCGGTGACCCCGTGTAGAGAGGCAGAAAATCCCACGGCGCCCAAAAGGCTCGTGATGGTAGCGGTGTTTGCTGTAGGGTCGAAAATTGCCAGCACATGCACGCCGCCATGGGCCGAGATTTCCACCCCCGGGAAAATCGTTAGCTCGCGAAAACCCGCCGGTGGCGAACCGGCATCGGCTTGCTCCTTCATGTGCGCATAGGCGTTTTTGAGTCTGTCGATCCACTCCCCGCTATTGTGGTCGGTTACCGCCACACAGTCGATCTCGGCGGCCATGTACGCCAGCAACCAATCTTGTGGCCGAAGATCGATGTTGTTGTTCGCCCAGTATGTATCTCTTGATGTCGGCGTATGCGTGTGAAAGTCGAACTTCCACCAGCGCGAGCCGGGATAGGGCCAGAGGGGCTTATTCATGATTCATTCCCCCCAAAATCTCCGCCAGCAAACCCTCGGCCTCTCTCTCCACCGTCAGAAGATCAACGCGGATCTCATCCAGCGAGCGCAGGGCTTTTGGCTTGTAGAAGTAGCGGTTGAAGTTGATCTCGTAACCCACCTTGACGCTTGCCGGGTCGTACCATGCATCCGGCGCGTAGGGCAGCACCTCGCGGCGCAAGAAAGTCTCGATGGCCGTGCGCTGGTCTTCCGGGCTTGGCAGGTAGCCAGGCTGATGGCAGGCCTGGCACTCAAGGAATGGGATCTGCTCGCTGTCGCGAAGTTCCGTGTCCGGCTCGTATTCCACCACGCGCGGCTTGCCGTGAATGGTAGCCTCGAACAGGCCGCGAAGCGGATCGGGCGCCGTGCCAGGCTTGTGAATTTTCTTGATGACCGGCGGTGCATCGTCGGCACGCTCGGCCGTCTCCCGAAGTGCCTTGATCTCCTTGGGAGTGTAGGCGCGCTCAGGGTCGATGCCTTTCAAGCGCAGGGGGCGCTCCACCGTCACCTTCCAATAGCCGAAGGCCGCGTTGGGAAAGATCTTGGACTGCTCGGTCTCCTCGAATTTGAGGAAGGTGTCGAGGATGCAACGGATGTCCTCTTCGGAGAGCTCGCAGTTCTTCTTGCCCAGGTTCTTGCGCAGGGGCCTGTACCACTGCGTGGCATCGATGAGCTGCACGCGACCTTTGCGGTGCTCGGGTTTCCTGTTCGTGAGCACCCAGACATAGGTGGCGATGCCGGTATTGTAGAACATGTTGAGCGGCAGGGCGACGATCGCCTCGAGCCAGTCGTTCTCGATGATCCAGCGGCGAATGTTGCTCTCGCCCTGGCCGGCGTCCCCCGTAAACAGCGACGAGCCGTTGTGCACCTCGGCGATGCGGCTGCCGAGCGGGGTGTCGTGCTTCATCTTGGAGAGCATGTTCACCAGGAACAGCATCTGGCCGTCGCTCGAGCGGGTGATGAGCGAAAGCTCCTCGCCCCGGTGCTGCACGACAAAGCGCGGGTCCTTGATGCCAGCCTTGCCTCCCATGCGTTCCAGGTCGCTCTTCCAACTCTTCCCGTAGGGCGGATTGGAGAGCATGAAGTCAAAGGTGCGGCCGGGGAAGGCGTCGTTGGATAGGGTCGAATGATCGGGACCGCCGACAATGTTGTCGGCGGCATCACCCTCGCCCTTGAGCAAAAGGTCGGCTTTGCAGATGGCGTAGGTCTCGGCGTTGATCTCCTGGCCGAAAAGATGCACCGAGACCTGTTTGCCACGTTCTTTCGCCAGTTGCAGCAGGGTTTCCTCGGCCACCGTGAGCATCCCGCCGGTGCCGCAGGCGCCGTCGTAGAGCAGGTAGGTGCCGGACTCGATTCTATCGGCGATCGGCTCGATGATCAGGCGGGCCATCAGCCTGACGCCGTCGCGCGGGGTCCAGTGCTCGCCGGCTTCTTCGTTGTTTTCCTCGTTGAAGCGGCGCACCAGCTCCTCGAAGATGGTACCCATGGCGTGATTGTCGAGGCCGGGCAGCCGGACGGTGCCGTCGCTGCCCATCAGAGGGTAAGGACTCAGGTTGATGGACGGGTCGAGGAACTTCTCGATGAGCGTGCCCAGGGCGTCGGCTTTGGCCAGGCGGGGGATTTGGTTGCGGAACTCGAAGTTGTCGATGATCTCCTGCACGTTGGGCGAGAAGCCATCGAGGTAGGCGCGAAAATCCGCCTCCAGTTGCTGGCGGCTGGCGCGAGCCTTGAGGTCGCGCAGGGTGAACTTCGAGGTGTTGTAAAAGGCTTGGCCAGCAGCCTGACGGAGCCCGAGGCGCTGGTCGACGATACCCGCCTTGTCGAGCGCGGCCTTCATGGCGAGCACCGCCTGCTTGGTGGGCTCCAATACCGCATCAAGCCGGCGGATCACGGTCATCGGGAGAATGACATCACGGTACTTGCCGCGCACGTAGAGATCGCGCAGCACGTCGTCGGCGATACCCCAGATGAAATTGGTGATCCAGGTGAGTTGGCCGTTTTCCATGTCAAACTTTCCTCCAAAAAGGTCGCATACTTTCTAGTGACGGCGAGCCGAACTTCCAGCGCTTGTCCTCGCGCAGCTGCTCGCCGCCCCAGTCCTTCATGTTGAAGGGCGGATTGGCCAGGATGGAGTCGGCCTTGAGGTCGGGGAAGCGGTCTTTGTGGAAGGGGTCGCCCTGCTCGATCTTGCCGTCGATGCCGCGGATGGCCAGGTTCATCTTGCCCAGGCGCCGGGTGGTGTAGTTGAGTTCCTGCCCGTAAACGCTGATCTGGCTGCGGGCGCGGCCGCCGTTGCCGTTGCCCGTCGCGTGAGTCTGAATGAGCTCGACCGACTGGACGAACATGCCCGCAGAATCGCAGCAGGGATCGTAGACCTGGCCCCGGAAGGGTTCGAGCACCTCGACCAAAAGGCGCACGACGCAGCGGGGCGTGTAGAACTCGCCGCCCTTCTTCCCTTCGGCCCTGGCGAACTGGCCGAGAAAGTACTCGTAGACGCGCCCAAGCACATCCTTGGCCCGCGCGTCAGCGTCGCCCACCCTAATGTTCGTGACGAGGTCGATGAGCTGCCCGAGGCGCGGCTTGTCAAGAACAAGCCGGGCGTAGTCCTTGGGCAGCGCGCCTTTGAGCGAAGGGTTGTCGCGCTCGACGGCCTCCATGGTCTCGTCAACGACTTGACCGTGATGGGCTGGCGGGCATGAGCCTGAAGACGCGCCCAGCGGGCCTCGGGCGGTACCCAAAAGATGTTGGCCGCGCGGTACTCGTCGGGGTCCTCCGGGTCAGCCCCCTGGTCCCGCTCCGCCTCGAGCCGGGCGCGGTGCTCCTCGAAGGCGTCAGAGATGTACTTGAGAAAGATGAGGCCCAGGAAACGTGCTTGTACTCGGCGGCGTCCACGCTGCCACGCAGGGCATCAGCCATGCGCCACAGCTGGGCCTCATAGCCGACCATAACGCCGGCGGAGTTGTTGAGAAAATCGGTTTTCTTCCGTCCTCGGGTTTTGCCCACGATTCTCATCGCTCCTCGACCAGGTTAACCATCCAGCGTCGCAACGCCGGAAACTCGGTTCTAACAACGTCCAAAGTGCCCTGCCCACCGCCTGGCACGGCCTGCTGCTACCCAGCAACCCTGCAAGCTGGCACAAGGCGTACCCGGGTCTACACACAGTCACGAGAACAACCAAAAGCCCCTTGCTTAAGACAACTTCTGGCACTGCCGTATCATTCTTGCACCGTTCCCGGAGTCCTTCTGTTCCGCCGAGTGCGTCTGCAAGCCACGGTGAGCAAACCAGCACGTTCGGTCTCGACTGGCGGGTCCCCCTGCACTGGCCCGGCCCGGCTTAGTCCTACGCCAGCCTTTCTACTGCCCGCTCCATGTCGGGGAGCCCGAACCCCGTCTACCGGGCCGCGGTGTTCAGGTTCCCGTGTCCGGCCAGAAAACAAGCCCACGGCAAATCGCCGCTGCAACCACCACTTCACTCTCCGTCCAGGTAGAAGAACCACGCTCCCTGTGCAAGGCGATCCCTTTTCACAGAAGAGGAGCTCCTCCCGTCAGCCGCGTAGCCCGCCCTCACTTTCTCGGCTTCGTCCCTGCTCCCCACCACCCTGACCCACACGCGGCCGTCCTTGCCTTGTCCGGCCCGCACGGTCGGACCTGCAGCCCTCCCGACCGCTCCGGCACCCTCTTGAGGCAAGGGCCCGCCTGCCGGTGCCTGGAGGAGCCCGGCCGAGGCTTCCCCGGCAGGCGCCTCCTCCGCCCGGTTACAGGGCCCCGCCTGAACGAGAGCCTGAGCGAGACCTTCAACCTGGTCGGAACTGAGCAGGACCTCTTTGGAGCGCCGCCGGACGTAGGCCGCCAGTTCCAGCCCGCTCCGCATGACGGGCATCGAGCACTCCTGCACTTTCAGCCGCTTCGCTCCAACCTACTTAAACAACCGGCGCAGACCCAAGCCTGCCACCCGGCCGGCCGCCCGCCGCACCAGGCGCTTTCCCACACCCCGCGGGCCGCGTCCTGTCGCGCTCACGTCGCCCAAGAGCCGGGCCAGACCGTACAGGAGACTGCGGGTCTGGGAGAAGCCGCTTCTCTTTCGCGCTACTTTGCTCACCTCCCGCACTTTGTTCAGCGCCAGCGCAACATAACCCAAAACCTCAGGACCATCAAGGTCAAGCCGTGTAGCAGCGCCCCCGGTTTGCACCGGCGGAAACCAGCCGGCAGCTGACCTGCTCGTAGTGAGCGTCCACCGTGCTTCAACGGGGCCGCTGGTTCGCACCAGCGGAAACGCCCGAGCCTCCCGCCCGCGCAAGCACGAACCAGGCGCAGCGCTTCAACGGGGCTGCCGGTTCGTACCAGCGAAAACATTTCACGAAACACCCGCGGGGCCCGAACACCCTCCGGCGGCCAGAGCTACCCCCAGGTATATCACCCCGCCAGGAGGGCGGAAGGAAGAGGGGTCCACCGCGTCATGCAGCCCACACACCAGCAGTTGACCAGGAAACGGCCCCAAAAGTACATCCAGCTGTACTGGCGCCGCTGGGCCGTGGAAAACGAGGGGGTCCGCCACCTGAACCAGGTGTGGGGGATCAAGCGGCCGGTGGGAAGGAAGCTCAATGCCGTCTTCGCCCACATCGTCATGCTGCTTTGCCTCTCGAACGCCGTCAAGGCCTTTGAGGCCAAGTACCCCAGGGAACATGAAGCAACCCGCCAGCAGATGCGAAGGCGGGGACAGAACGTCGAGTATGCCCCAGAACTGGTGGGTTTCTTTGGCAGCCGGGGTTGGCTGGACGGATCACGGTTCGGGGCGTACTGGGGTCTGACTTTCGATCTTCACGGCCGACATCCACACTGCGCTCCGGCTCATGTCATGTTGAAGAGAATCTTGGAGATTCGGAAGCAACATCCGCTAACTAAGCGGCTCAGCCTTGAGGCCTGGGAGCCTCTGCAGTTCCTTCTTTACCCTTTTCTGCTTGGAGAGCCGCGATTGCCCAAGTTCTTCTTCTGCGGGGCCCAGCGGAATGAATGGTGTTTCGATCTCTACGGAGATGTCTACTTCTGCGCTGACGGTGTAGGGCGGGAAGAGTTTAGAATAGGGAAGTACGATCCGGTGTTCGCATTGGATCTGTGCCGTCTCACGCTTTTGTGACCGAGTTGTCTCGGATTGAGATAACTCTT
>DYFO01000024.1 GCA_020725145.1 Symbiobacterium thermophilum | reverse complement strand
TGGAGCGGCCACCCCAACGATCTCGGAAGGGCGTCCAGATCCACGCCCACTTCGTGCTTCTGGCTTTCGCGCTCTGTCAGGGCTACCGCCTGTGGGAGGCAGCCCAGATTGCAGCGGAGGAGGCCGGCCAAAGCAGCACCCTGGGCGAATACATCCGCTTCCTCCAGCGTGAGAACAGGGATCGGGTTCTTGCGTTCGTGGGGGAGCACTACGGGATCTACTTCACCGCTGAACTGGCCTTCCTGCTGGGCCGCCGGGTCAAGGAACCCAACCCCCGCGGCGCTCAGAGCCTCGAGGCGCTGCTCACCCGACTGGGCCTCCCTCAGCCCCACGCTCCACCCTGAGCCCCCTACCCTGAAGAAAGATGCAGGGTACCGGCATTAACAATCAAGCCGCCAAGTCCCCTGGCGACTCTTCACCGCCCGCAAGCCCGATTGCTTCCGCAATACCCCGTGGCACGCTACCTTCAAAACCATAATCCAGGCCCACACGTATCCTCTCGAGTTCCCGGATTCCGATCGCACGCACACAGGGGGCTGGCTAGCCGCTATATCGAAACTCCAGGGAGTGATCATGAGCCTCTTGCAGGACACCGGGCAATTGTGGTAGACTGAGTGGAGCACCTTTCTACCGCCGCCCCTGCGGGATGGTGTTCCCGGAGAAGCGTGGGCGTGATGCCCGAAGGGGTCTTCTCGGTGTATGCAGTCGAGGAGACTCGGGCCGCCCGCACTATCCGGAGGACACCATGTGGATCCGCAAGTGCACGTCCATCACCCTCTTGCTCCTTGGTCTCCTGCTCACCGTAAGCTCGCTGGCGGGCATCGCCGCCGCCGCGACATCCGGACAGGTCACGTTCCGTTTCCGGGTGGTTCCCAGCCTCACGCTGGACCTGCAAACCGGTCCGGAAGATCAGGCGCTCCAGGTGGCAATAACCAGCGGCACGCCCTGGGTTCTCACCATGGATCCCTGGGACAAGAGCGTTGCCGGCCCGGCCAGCTCCGTTCCGCGCCGCGTGGATTACCCGCTGCACGCCGAAGGGGGGCAACCGTTGACCACGGTAACCCCCCGCTGACCTCAGCCCATGCGTAAGGGGCCAGCCCTGAAGAACAGCCAGGCGGCCAGCAGCGTGAGCAGCACGTTGAAGGTCTGGCCGACCACGTACAGCAGCACCGGGCGACCTTCACGGACGGTTCCCATTAGGTCTTGCAGCCTGGACTCCAGGCCGATGCTCACGAAGGCAAGGCAGAACAGCCAGTCACGCAGGCGTGAGCTCGTCTTGAGGATGGCTTGCGCCGCGGTCTCGCCCATGCCGGGCACGACCAGGAAGGAGAACACGGCGGAGGCCACAAGGAAGCCTACGATGAACTTGGGCAGGCGATGCCAGACCTCGGCGGCGCGTGGCCGCTCCGCCGGGCCGGCCTCCACGCGGGTGACCCACAGCGCGGCGAAGACGAAAGCCACCACGCCGATGAGCACGTTCTGGATCATCTTGATCAGCGACGCTACCTCCAGTGCCTCGCGTCCCAGCAGGGAAGCCGCTGCTACCACAGCTCCCGTGCTGTCCACGGTTCCTCCGATCCAGGCCCCACCGATCGTGGGCGTGAGGCCGGCCAGGCGGACAAGCGCCGGCATCGCCAGCATCATGAGCACGGTGAAGACCAGCGACAGCGAGATGGCGAAGGAGATCTCCTCTCTGCGGGCTCGGGTGGCCGCTCCCGTCGCGATGGCCGCCGATACGCCGCAGACCGAGGTGGCGGCGGCGATGGTTGCCACCAGCGCCCTGCTCTGGATGCGCAGGATGCGCGTCCCGAAGAAGAACATGAAGGCGATGACCACCGGGGTTACCAGCCAGGCGACTCCCAGTCCGCGGATCCCAAGGGCCATCACCCGGGTGAACAGGATCTCCGCCCCCAGCAGCACCAAACCGGTCTTGATGAACAGCTCGCTCCGGAGCGCGGGCACCAGCCACTTGGGGGTGCCGACGGTGTTGCTGACGGCCAGCCCTAGGCCTAATGCCCATATCACGTAGTTGAACCCGTGGTGGGCCAGGTGTTGCTGGCTACCGATCGTCCAGGCGATGACCGCCAGGCCGAACAGACCCGGAAAGGCGGCCAGGTACGAACCTCCCTGAGCCCGAGTCGCGGCTACCGCCAGGGCCGTCAGCAGACCGAGACCCACCCCCAGGCCGGCCAGTGGAAGGAGGCTCGAAAGCGGTAACGCCGCCAGCGGGTTCACCGACCAGGTGGCGGGCCGGGGAATCGTCTTCACCACTCCCAGGCCGGCCAGGGCGAGCAGCAAGCCTCCCAGCCAGTTACACCACCAGTCCTCGTACTTCCACAAGGGCGCCAGGATACCGCGGGCCGTCCGCAAGGCCCCACCCGCCGACGCGGGCGTGGCCATCGGAGTCGGCAATGCGAGATTGGGTTGCTTCACGGCGGTGACTCCTCCCATGCGGTGACGGTAAAGACGGGCGATCGCAGTCTATGGGAAAGGAGTCCCGGGGGTGATGGCCTAGCGCTTGCGGGACAGCCGTCGAATAAAGCGGGAGAGTTCCCTGACCTCATCGGGCCGGATGCCTTCCTCCGCGAGTTCCCGGGCCAGGTCGAGGTAAGGCCGGTTGGCCTCTCTGGCCACGAACTCCCTTATGTCCGGCGGGAGGGGTTCGGGCGGAGCGGGGCCGGACTCGCGGACGAGGTAGTCGAGGGACACCGTGAAGTACTCGGCCAGGCGGGTAAGCGTCTCCAGGTCGGGTGTGCGCCGGCCGCTCTCGTACATCGCTATGGTGCTGGGAGCAAAGCCAAAGGCGGCGGCCAGCTGGCGCTGAGTTAGGCCCCGTGCCTGACGCAGGCGTCTGAGTCGCTGCGCGAAGACCATGCTACACCCCCGCCGCGTGCCATGTTCATCCTACCATCTCAAACCCAGCACCTGCTAGAAAGCCCACGAAACGTGGGGCCAAGCCTTGACTCCTCACGCAAAGTGAACTATGCTAAGCCTGGCACATTGTAGTAATGGAGGGAATTCCTTGCAAATCATTGAGCTTGCATCGCTTGTCCGTTGCTGCCGGTGCCAACGGGTCCGGCGGCCCGCCCCCACCAACCGATCTTTCTGTGTTCGCTGCTGGACGGCCATGGTGCCAAAGGTAAACCGGGCTCTGGAGGCGGTCAAGCAAGCCATTGTGGACCGTGCGGCAGGCCGGTAGCGTGACCTTCGCGGCGGCAGGAGATCAAGACCCCGGGTCGAAGAGTTCCGCGGACCTGCGCGAAGCGCCGGCCATGCCGGCGCGGGAAAGGAGCTGAGGGCCCGGACCGAGCCGGGCACGCCGATGGCTGAGAGCACCGCCGTTACCCTGGAGCGAACCGTATCCCTGGAGATCGACGGAAACCCCGTCACCGTACGGGCGGGGGCTACGCTGCTGGATGCTGCCCGGACCGCCGGGTCGCACATCCCCGTGCTCTGTCACTCCCCCTTGCTCGGCACCACCGGTACCTGCATGGTCTGCGTGGTGGAGGTGAAGGGGGTAGGGCTCGTTCCTTCCTGCTCCAGCCCAGTGGCCGACGGTCTTGAGGTCATCACCGGAAGCGAGGCGGTCCTCCAGGCGCGCAGGCGTGCCGTGCGGGCGATCCTGGCCGAGCACTACGCCGACTGCGTGGCCCCCTGCACGCTTGCCTGTCCCGCGGGCGTCGACGTCCAGAACTACCTCAAGCTGATTGCCCTCGGTCTGCCGGAGGAAGCGGCGGCGCTGGTGCGGGAGGCCAACCCCTTCCCGGGGGTCCACGGACGCGTGTGTACCAGACCTTGCGAGGACACCTGTCGGCGTCAGCGGGTGGACGAGGCGGTGGCCATCTGCGCCTCCAAGCGGTTTGCTGCCGATCGCGAGGCCGCTTCGGGGATGGCTCCCATCCCGACCGTTGCCCCGAGCGGCCGGCGGGTGGCGGTGGTGGGCGCAGGGCCTGCCGGCTTGACCTGTGCCTACTTCCTCGCCCGTGAGGGTCATGCGGTCACGGTGTATGAGGCACGGCCCAAGCCTGGAGGGATGCTCAGGTATGGTATTCCGAGCTACCGGCTTCCGCGCAATGTGCTGGATCGGGAGATCGATTACATCCTGAGACACGGTGTGGAGCTTGTTACCGGCAAGGCCCTGGGAAAGGACTTCTCACTGAATGACCTGCGGGAGCAGGGCTTTGAAGCCGTCTTCCTCGCCACCGGCGCCCACCGTAGCCAGCGCCTGAACGTGCCGGGAGAGGATCTGCCTCAGGTGCTCTCCGGCATCGGTTTCCTGGCGCGGCTGGAAGAGGGCGAGCCCATTCAGCCGGGTCGCCGGGTGGCGGTGGTCGGTGGGGGGAACACGGCTATCGACGCCGCCCGTGCCGCCCTGCGGCTGGGGGCGGAAGAGGTCGTGCTGGTCTACCGGCGGACGCGGGCCGAGATGCCCGCCCATCCCGAGGAGGTGCGGGATGCCGAGGAAGAGGGCGTGCGGCTCTCCTTCCTTGCGGCGCCCACCGCCATCGAGCCAAGCGATCGTGGGGGATTGCGGATGCGGCTGATCCGGATGCGGCTGGGCGATCCGGACGCGAGCGGTCGCCCACGGCCCGAGCCGGTGCCCGGTTCCGACTTCGTGCTGGAAGTGGACAGCGTCATCGCCGCCATCGGCCAGTCGCCCGACACCTCCCCGTTTGCCGGGATCGAAGGTCTGCAGGTGCTCCGGGGCGGCACGCTGGGCGTGGACCCCGAGAGCCAGGCTACCGGCCTACCCGGCGTGTTCGCGGGCGGCGACCTTACCTCCGGTGCCGCCACCGCGGTGGAGGCGGTGGGTGCGGGCCGCCGGGCGGCCGCCGCCATCCATCGCTACCTGCAGGGCAAGGATGAGCCGGTCGCCGCGGGCAAGTTCACCATGCAGAAGGTCAGGCACCGGGATGAGCTCTTGGACGAGGAGAGCCAAGGCGTTGACCGCCTGCCGCGCCACCACACGGAGCGCGAGCGGGTGGAGGAGCGCATCCGCGACTTCCGAGAAGTCGACCGCGGGCTCGAGCCCGAGGCGGCCATGGCCGAGGCGCGGCGCTGCCTGGAGTGCGGCTGCAAGGCGGCGCACGACTGCCGGCTGCGAGACGTGGCCGGCGAGCTCGGGCTCGAGGGCGACGAATTCCCCACGGTACGTCACTGGCGACCCGTGGACCGTAGCCATCCCTTCATCGAGCACGATCCCAACCGCTGCATCGCCTGCGGACAGTGCGTCCGCATCTGTCAGGAAGTGCAGGGAGTTGGGGCACTGGCCTTGCGCCACCGGGTCGCCACGCTGGGGCCGAGCCCCGGGCTGCTGGACACGAGGTGCGAGGCCTGTGGGCAGTGTCTTGCGGCCTGCCCCACGGGAGCCATCGTGCCGCGGGGCGAGGTTCCACCCGCCCGCGAGGTCAGGACGATCTGTGCCTACTGCGGTGTGGGGTGCGGCCTCGTGCTCGGGGTCCGCGGCGACGCGGTGGTGAGCGTGCGCGGCGACCCCGACAACCCCGTCAACCGTGGGCTGCTGTGCGTGAAGGGGAGGTTCGGTTACGAGTTCATCCGGCATCCGGACCGACTGACCACCCCTCTGATCCGCCGCCAGGGTGAACTGGTGCCCGCAAGCTGGGAAGAGGCCCTGGATGTGGTGGCCGAAGGGCTGCGGCGGGCGCGGACCGTTGCGGTGGTCGGCTCCGCGCGGTCGACCAACGAGGACATGTACGCCTTGCAGAAATTCGCCCGGGCGGTGCTGGGGACCAACCACCTCGACCATTGCGCCCGGCTGTGCCACGCGCCTTCGGTCGCGGCGCTTGCGCAGTCTTTCGGTTCCGGCGCCATGACCAACCCCATCGCCGACCTCAGGCATTCGGCCTGCATCCTCTCCATCGGGTCGAACACCACCGAGAGTCATCCGGTGATCGGGGTGGAGGTCAGGCGTGCGGTCCGGGAAGGTGCCCGCCTCATCGTCGCCAACCCTCTCTGGATCGATCTTTGCCGTTTCGCCGATATCTGGCTGCAGCACCGCCCGGGAACCGACGTAGCCCTGCTTTGTGGCATGGCCCGCGTCATCCTGGACGAGGGCCTGGTCGACGAGGAGTACGTGGCTGCCCGCTGCGAGGGTTACGAGGAACTGCGCGAGGCGCTGGCGGCGTACGACCCGGAGACGGTCCAGACCATCACCGGCGTCCCGGCGGCACGGCTACGCGAGGCTGCCCGGCTATACGCGACCAGCCTGCCGGCTTCCATCCTCTACTCCATGGGCATCACCCAGCATTCGCACGGGACCGACAACGTCTTCGCCATCGCCAACCTTGCGCTGCTCACCGGCAACGTAGGAGTGACCGGGGGAGGCGTAAACCCCCTGCGGGGCCAGAACAACGTGCAGGGAGCCTGCGACATGGGCGTTCTGCCGAACGTGCTGCCCGGGTACCAGCCGGTCGGTGACGCCGGGCGACGGGCGAAGTTCGAGCAGGCCTACGGCGTCGCCCTTCCGGCCGAGCCGGGCATGACGGTGTCCGAGATGGCGGAGGCGATGGCCGAGGGGTCGATACGGGCACTGTATGTGGTCGGTCAGAACCCGATGTTGAGCCAGCCGGACCTCGGTCGCCTCGAGCAGAGCCTGCGGCGGCTCGATTTCCTCGTGGTGCAGGACATCTTCCTGAGCGAGACGGCGGCCCTGGCCGACGTGGTGTTGCCCGCCGCCTGCTTCGCGGAGAAGGACGGCACGTTCACGAATACCGAACGCCGGGTGCAACGGATAAGGCGCGCGGTAGCCCCTCCGGGTCAGGCCCGCGCCGACTGGGAGATCGTGGCCGCGCTTGCCAGGCGGATGGGAGGGAAGGGCTTCAACTGGTCGGGGCCGGAGGAGATCATGACGGAGATCGCCTCCCTGGTTCCGCAATATGCGGGTATTCGCTACGAGCGGTTGGAGCGGGAAGGGATCCCCTGGCCCTGTCCCGCCCCCGATCATCCGGGGACCACCGTCCTGCACCTGGACCGTTTCCTCACGGCCTCCGGCCGCGCCCGCCTGCGACCGCTGACCTACGTGCCGTCGGCCGAGCTACCCGATGCGGAGTACCCCCTGCTGCTCACCACCGGCCGGGTGCTGTATCACTACCATACCGGCACCAAGACCCGCCGGGTGCACGGGTTGAACGCCTTGTGGGATCGCGAGCGGGTGCGGGTAAGTCCGGGGGATGCCGCCCGCCTCGGCATCGCCGATGGAAGCCCGGTACGGGTGACGTCGCGCCGGGGCAGTGTGACGGCGGTGGCGCAGGTCACCACCGCCGTACCCGAGGGGGTGCTGTTCATGACCTTCCACTTCGCCGAGAGCTGCGCCAATGTGGTTACGAGCCCTGCTCTCGACCCGGTGTCCAAGATACCGTCGCTCAAAGTGTGCGCGGTCAGGCTGGAACCGCTATAGCTGCCAAGATCCCCGGTTCACTCCGAGACCTTGAGCCGAAACACGACCGGGTTGGCGCCGTCCGGGCAGGCCAGATCCACGCTGCCGTCCGGATTCGCCCAGGGGAAGCTTCCCCCGGCTGCCAGTGCCCGCACCGTGGGGTACAGGGCGTTGTAGGCGGCGGCACAGATGCCGGCGGGGGTCTTGCCTCCGCACACGAACCTCTCTCCCACGTGATGCCCCGCGCCGCACTCGCCTCTTTGCGATATCACTTCCACCAGTACCTCTTTCACGCGGCCATCACCTCCGCGGGAGCTTTCGCCGTCGCGCAGGAGGTTCCTCCGGGTGCTACCGCTCAAGGGCAGGAGGGCGGGGATCTGTGCCGAACCTATTCCGGGAGGAGGCGAGGAGGCTGATGCGCTTGATCCTCTGGGCGGCGGCCGGTGTCGTCGTGGTCGGGGGTGCCGTGATGGCAGTCTTCATGGCGGCCCATAGCCTGTCGTGGCGGAGCCGGCCGGAGATCCTGGAAGGGACGGATCCGAGCCGCCGGGCCCTTATCGTCTATCAGCCCGGGCTGAGCCCGCGGACCCGGGACGTGGCGCGGACCCTGGCCCAGGGACTGAACGCGACCGGCTTCACGGTGACCCTTGACCGTCCGGGCAGGCACCTGCCCGTCGATCTCACGGCCTACCGGGTGGTCGCCTTTGGCTCGCCGGTGTATGCCGGCCAGACCTCTTGGGCCCTGCGCCGGTACATGGCGTCCATCACCGCGTGGGGCACGCCGGACGTCGTCCTGTTCACCGTGGGCGTGAACCCCTATGCCGACAACACCGCTTCGCTGGCCGAATTGGTGCCGGCGGAGGCGATCCGGCATCGGGTGAAATTCCACCGGGGGGCCGAAGACCGCCTGAAGGCTCTCGAACTGGGCAGGACCCTCGGGTCGGGCGATTGACGGTCCTGTTGCCCGGTCTTCTGACCGCCATGCGGGTGGGTCTGACGGCCGCGCTGGCCGTGGTCCTGGGCCGCGGGGCGCCGGACTTCGCGGCGGCCTTCTGGCTGTGCCTTGCCATCATCGGCAGCGATCTGCTTGACGGCCAGGCGGCCAGGAGGCTTGCCGCCGGATCCACGTGGGGGGCCCGGTTCGACGTCGCGGCCGACGGCCTTTACGCGCTGGTCGCGGCATTCATGCTGGGGCGCTTGGGCCTGGTCCCGACCTGGTACCCGGCGGTGGTCACGGTGAAACTGGCGGAGTTCCTGAGCACGTCCCGCCTGCTATCTCCCCCCGGCTCGCCGACGACGCTCGTATTCGACCCCTTGGGTCGGCTGGCTGCGGCCGGCTTCATGACCGTTCCACCGGCCGTACTGGCCGAGTACCTCCTCACGGGGCGCTCGGGCGGGGGACTGCCTGCCGCGGTAACGGCACTGGCGCTCGGGGCCGCGGCTGTGCGGATCGCCCGCGTGCTGGGCCACCGCCGCCCTGCCCGCCAGGCCGCACCGTCGCCTCAGGCGGCAAAGCCGAACCGCTCTTTCAACGCCCGCTCAAGCAGCAGCAGCAGGTGCTCGTTGTAGCCACCCGCCGTCAGTCCAAACTCCTGCTCCAGCAGTTTCAGGGCCTCGGCCGCGGTCCTGCCCTCGGTGCGGAGCTCCTGCGAGCGTGCCCAGAAGTCCTCCAGCCATCGCCTTTGCTCTCCCAGCACTTCCTTGCCGGCGACGGGACCGTGGCCGGGGACCAGTGTCCGGAAGTCCCAATCTTCCAAGGTGCGCAGGGACTCGGCCCAGAGGTCCGGCCGGCCGTCGCCCACCCACGGGAGTCGACCCAAGAAGATTAGGTCACCGGCGAAAAGGACTCCTTCCGAAGGCACGTAAACCACGCTGGAACCGGTGGCGTGGCCGCCGAGTTCCGTCACCACGACCTCGGGCTGCACGCAAAACCTCAGCGTCCGCTCGAACAGAAGGTCGGGTCGCAGGGGTGCAAGCCCCTCCCGGGACATGTCCGCCCCGTACCGGGCCACAAAGCCCTCTATCCCCCGGGCCGTGCTCTCGCTGGCGATGACCTCCGTGGGCGGATACCCGGTACTGCCCAGATGGTGGTCGCCGTGCTCGTGGGTGTAGACCAGGGCCCGGATGCTCCCCGCTTCGGCCAGGGCCAGCTCGCGAAGGGCCGCGCCTTCGGACGGGGTACGAAGCGCGTCCACCAGGACGGCGCCCGCCGACGTTTTGATCAGGCCCGCGTTGGGGTTGCCCAGTTTCTCTTCCCGTACCACCCGTATCCGGCCCCCGGGCTCGCCGTACACGTGCATTCCACATCTTCCCCTCTCCTGAGCTGCCGCTTCCTTCTCGGGGAAGGTGGCTTTCTCCTGGCGGAAACGGTGGAAGCGGTCATACGGCGCCGTTGCGTTGGTGATGCTATTTGTCTCGAGGAGGGAGGAGCGATGCGGCGCGACCGTGACATGCTGGGGAGCGTTGTCCTGCCCCAGACGGCTTACTACGGCGTCCACGCCCTGCGGGCGGGCCGCAACTTCCCACGCCTGGGCGGTCCGGTGCACCCGGAGTTGCTTCGGGCCCTGGCAGAGGTCAAGCGTGCGGGCGTGCTGGCGGCTCTGGCTACCGGCGATCTGGACGCAGCTCGCGCCTGGGCCCTGGATCGGGCCGCGGCCGAGGTAGCCTCCGGCCTTCATCACCGGCAGATCATCGTGGATGCTCTGCAGGGAGGAGCCGGCACCTCGACGCACCTCAGCCTGAACGAAGTGCTCGCCAACCGGGCCTGCGAGCTCCTGGGAAGCCGTCCGGGGGACTACACGCTGGTTCATCCGGTAGATCATGCCGGCCTTAACCAGTCCACCAACGACGTCTATCCCACGGCCATCCGGATGGCGGCCATACGCCTTGCGGCCCGCGCCGGTCGGGCCCTGAAGGGGCTGGAATGGGCGCTGGAGGACCGGGCACGGGCGTTCGCCGACATCCTCAAACCGGCACGCACCGAGCTGCAGGAGGCCGTCCCTCTCAGCCTGGGCGCGGAGTTTTATGCCTACGCCGCGGTGGTGGGCCGCGACCGCGAGCGGCTCGCCGGGGCGGCCGACCGCCTCCGCCGCGTCAACCTCGGCGGGACGGCGGTGGGCACCGGGCTACGGGCATCACCCGGGTTCCGCCGTCACGCCCTGGAGACATTGCGAGCCCTGAGCGGTCTGCCGCTGGAGCAAGCCCCCGACACCGTGGACGCCACGCAGAACGTCGACGACCTCGTGCAGCTTTCCGGCTCACTGCGCGGGGCGGCGGCGAATCTGGCCAAAATCGCCGGCGACCTGCGGCTCCTTTCCTGCTCGGGATTCGCGGAGATCGAGCTGCCTGCGGTGCAGGCCGGATCGTCCATCATGCCGGGCAAGGTCAACCCCGTGATGACCGAGATGCTCACACAGGTTGCCTACCAGGTGATGGCGGCCGATCTGGCCGTGGTGCTGGGCGCGCAGGCCGGGCAGCTCGATCTCAACGCAATGCTCCCTTTGATCGCGCACAACCTGCTGGGGGCCTTAGGCCTTCTAGCCGCGGGCGTGGAAGCCTTCGGCGAGCGCTGCGTGCGTGGCATCCGTGCCCACCCTGCCCGCTGCGCCCGCCTCCTCGACCGGACGGGCGAGGAGCTGTTCGCCACCCTGGCCTCTCCGCACATCGGGTACGCCGCCGCCTCGCGGCTGGTCACCGGGGATGGGGTGCGAGGGCGAGATGTTTGAGCGGGGCAAGTGAGCGGACCGGGGAGAAGATTTCCCCCGGTCCGACGCCGGCCGGAACTACTTTATCACGGTGATGGGGCCGGAGGTCCAGATGTCCCAGTGCTCCGGGTTGTCGTCGTCACCCAGCGGCCGCTGTACCAGCAGGCGCAACACGTAGGTGCCTGCCGCTACCGGACCGCGCCGTCCGGAGCCGTCCCACTCAAAGGTGAAGAAGGTCGTGGTAAGTGAGTTCCGGCCCACGTAGTCAAGGTCCAGAACGCGTCCGAACGACCTCCCGGTGGCAGCCTCGAAGACCTCCACCCGCACCTTGCGGGCATGGCGGGCCAGATGGAAGAGGATGTAGGCGCGCTCGCCGGCCGTGGGCCTGATGGTCAGGCTGTCCCGTTTCCAGTAGGAATCCCCCACGAGTTCGGCCAGCCAGGGCATACCGTAGGCGCCCGGGCCCAGCGCCGGGGTGGCCAGGTAGTCGCCCTTGAAGCCGAAATAGGGGACGTACAGGGCCGGGCCGCCGTCGTCGGGGGTCAGACGGACAAAACCGCCGAACAGCCACTCGCCGGCGGCGGCGGGGGGTGCCACCGTGATGGGAAGCGTTACCGCGGCGCCGGGCTCCACGGTAACCGTGCCGGGGAAGGAGGCGGTCGCATAGGCCAGTGCCAGCCCCGGGCTCGGGATGTTGTAGTTGCTGGCGAGGGCCGGCAGGTGCGCCACATGGAAGGTGACGGCGGTCTCGCGCTTGTTTTCAAGTTCCAGCGTGAAGTCCACGGGCGAGGTCACCGCCCCCAGCGAAACCTTGGACGGTTCCACCTTCGCCCCCGCCGTCACCGCCGCCAGCACGTCGATCATCCCCGCCCCCTGACGGTGCACCGGCAGCAGGTAGGCTGTGGTCGAGAAGCGCTGCGGCACCGACGTGTTCCTGAGGATCGCTCCCAGCGCGTTGGGGTTGAGGTTGGGGTAGGCCTGGAGGAGCAACGCGGCGGCACCGGTCACGTGGGGGGCCGACATGCTGGTTCCGCTCAGCGTGGCATACCCTCCCAGGGCGAGCGGGTACGTGGAGTAGATCGACCCCCCGGGGGCTCCGAGGTCCGGCTTGAGGGCGAGGTCAGGCGAGGGCCCCCACGAAGAGAAGTCGGAGATCTGCCCCGCTGTGGGGTTGGGAAGTTGCACCAGCTCGTCGGTCCAGGTGAGGTGGACCGGGCCCGCCGCCATCAGGAGGAGGATACGCAGGGCGTCCTCCCGGCTGATGCTGGCGGCGGGGATCCAGTGGCCGGCGGCACCCAGTGTGCCGCGGAAGTTGCCCGGGGCGTTGTTGTGGATGATGGCATAGGCAGCCCCGTACTTCATGGCCATGGTCACCTTGTGGGCGAAGGACATCACGCCGCGGCCGATCAGGGCGACCTTGCCGGCCACATCCTTGCCCGCGTAGTCGGCGTCGGTGTTGCCCAATCCCACGTACACGACCTCCGGGCTGGTCCCCGACGTCGGCAGAGGCGGCGAGAAGGCCATGGGCATATAACCCACCGGCGACCCGTCGGGCAGACGGAACGCCTGGCTCATGAGGTGGGTGTTGTCAAAGCTGGCCACTGCCAGCACCTTGCTACCAAGTGCCGGGGCCCCACCGGCAAACAGGTTACCGGGGCCGTTGTTGCCCTGCGAACAGACCACCACCACGCCCTGCCGTACCAGTCGGTCGGCGGCCTGGCCGGTAGGGTACTGGGGCCACTGGAAGGCCGCTCCCAGGCTCATGTTGACCACATGTGCTCCTTCCTCGAGTGCCATCTCCAACGCCGCCACGATCACGTCGGCGGTGGTGGAGCCCTCGCGGCCGAAGACTTTCAGTGCCAGGAATCCGACCCCGGGGGCGACGCCCGTGACACGGCCGCGGGCGCCCACGATGCCTGCCACGTGCGTGCCGTGGCCGTTGGGGTCCATGGGGTCGGGGTCGGGGACCGGCGTGCGCCTGGCGGGGTCGCGGGCGTCATAGTCATCGCCGACGAAGTCCCAGCCGCCGATCACACGGTTACCCCATCCGCCTCCGAGGTCGGGGTGGTTGTAGTCGATGCCGGTGTCCACGATCGCCACCAGCACGCCGGTTCCGTCGTAGCCCAGTTCCTCGAAGGTCTCAAGCGCGTTTACCATGTCGCTGCTGGTGTAAAGCTCGGGTATGGGGTACTGCACGACGGGCCAGACCGCCTTCACTCCGGGCAGGACAGCCAGGGCGCGCAGGTCGGAGGGCCGGACTTCCAGCGATAAACCGTTGAAGAGCTGGCGGTAGCTGTACCTTTCCTTGACCTTCAGCCCGGCACGCGTCACCTCACGGCGGAAGGCCGCGTGTTCGGCATCGAGGGAGGCCACGGTGGAGGCACCCGATTCGGCCAGGGGCCGGCCGGTGAGCTCCACGAAGACAAGCTCTCCCCACTCGTTGCCGGAAGGCTCGACGGCCGGCACCGCGGCCAGCGTCGGGCCTACCAGCAGCACGGCAAGGACCAGGGCGAGACAAAGCGAAGCCCTGCGGTACACGACTATCCCTCCTCCAGGTTGAATTGGCAGAATAAGGAATTCGGGGGCCCGGCGGGATCTCCTCCCGGTCTCAGCCCGTACGCGGCAGCCGGCTACGGCGCCGCCCGTAAAGGAAGTAGATGGGAGCCCCGGCCGCCAGCCATGCCCCGAAGCGCATCCAGGTCAGCAGGGGAAGCCTGGTCATCAGGTACAGAGCGGCCGTTGCGGCCAGCGCGGGCAGGAAGGGGACGAGGGGGACGCGGAAGGGCCGGGCCAGTTCGGGACGCCGATGGCGCAGCACCACCACGCCTGCGCTCACCAGCACGAACGCACTCAGTGTACCGATGTTGGCGAGCTCCGCCACCGTGGCAAGCGGCAGGAAAGCGGCCACCAGCGCTACGGCCAGCCCCGTGAGCACGATCACGGCGGTCGGGGCCCCCGTCCGCGGGTTGACGCGCGCGAACAGCGCAGGCAGCAGGCCATCGCGTGCCATGGCGTAAAAGACACGGCTCTGCCCGTAGATGTTGACGAGCAGCACGCTGGTCAGGCCGGCCACCGCTCCCGCGCCCACCACCGGGGCCGCCCATCCCGCGCCCACGCGGTAAAGCGCGTAGGTCAGCGGGGAGGCGGTGTCAAGGTCGCGGTAGGCGACCATACCGGTAAGCACCCCGGCCACTCCAAGGTAAAGCACGCTGGCGGCGGCCAGGGAGCCGATGATGCCAGCGGGTATGTCGTGGGCGGGGTTGCGGGTTTCCTCGGCGGCGGTGGACACTGCGTCAAAACCTATGAAGGCGAAGAAGACGATTGCCGCGCCCCGTGTGACCCCCGCCGCCCCGAAGGGAAAAAAAGGCGTCCAGTGGCCGGGGCGAACGTAAAAGAGGCCCAAGGCCACGAAGAATAGCATGGCCGTCAGCTTCACGCCCACCACAAGCCGGTTGACGCTCGCACTCCCGCGCGTGCCGGTGGCGAGCAGGCCGGTGAGCGCCGCCACCACCAGCACCGGAGGGAGGTTGACGATGCCCCCCTCGCCGGGAGGCCTCAGCAGGTGGGCCGGCAGCCGCACGCCGATGCCCGTCAGCAGGTCCACCACATAGGCGCCCCAGCCGATGGCCACGGCTCCTCCGACTACCACGTATTCCAGCACCAGATCCCAGCCGATCACCCACGCCACGAGCTCTCCCAGGGCCACGTAGGCATAGGTGTAGGCGCTCCCTGCCACCGGCACCATGCTGGCAAGCTCGGCGTACACCAGGGCGGTCAGTGCGGCGGCCGAACCCGCCAGCACAAAGGACAGGATCACGGCCGGCCCCGCGAAGCGGGCGGCGGCCACCCCCGTCAACACGAAGATGCCGGTGCCCACCGTGGCGCCGATGCCCAGGGCGACCAGGTCAAGGGGGCCGAGCACGCGGCGCAGGCGCCGTTCGCGAGCCGCTTCGGCCACGGCGGCAGACGGCGACTTGGTGCGAAAGAGGGACGACCAGCTTGTGTTCACCGCTTCCCTAGCGTACCCCGAAGGAGCCTCCTTGACGGGGGCTCAGCCGGCCCTGAGTACCTTGCCCGCGCGTTCGCCCGTGGGCTGCCCGTCGCGCGCGGCGATCCTGCCGTTGACCATCACCAGCCTGATGCCTTGTGGATAGCGGCAGGGGTCGGTGAAGGTGGCGCCTTCGGCACAGGTAGCCGGGTCGAAGAGCACCAGGTCGGCCCAGCAGCCGGCGGCGATGCGTCCCCGGCCGGCAAGTCCCAGTCTTGACGCAGGGAAGCCGGTCATCTTCCGCACCGCCTCCTCCAGGGTGAGCACCTTCTCCTCGCGGACGTACCGGCCGAGCACGCGCACGAAGGTGCCGTAGGAACGCGGGTGCGGGCGGCCCCAGGCGGGGTCCGGTGCCAGCGCGCTGCCGTCGGAGCCCACCATCACCGCCGGGTGGGACATCACCGAGCGCACGTCGGCCTCGTTCATGCCGAAATGGACCACTCCCACCACGCCGTCCTCCTCGAGCAAGAGGTCCATCACCGCCTCGGCCGGCTCGCGGCCGAGTTCCTCGGCGATGTCACGGATGGAGCGGCCCTCCCACTCCCGCTTCCCGCGGACGAAGCTGAGGACCACCGGGGACCAGTCGGCCACCTCGATAGCCTCGCCGCGAGGTTGTCTGAGCTCCTGTCGAATGCGCGCGCGCGACTCGGGGTCGCGCAGCCGACCGAGCATGACCTGTTTTCCTCCCTCACGGGCCCAGGCGGGGAGGTAGGCGGTCAGATCCGTACTGCTGGCCACGTAGGGGTACTGGTCGAGCGTGACGTCTACCCCACGGGCCCGCGCCTCGTCCACCATGGCCAGCGTGCGCCGCACTTTGCCCCAGTTCGGCCGGCCCGAAGCCTTGTGGTGGGCGATTTGCACGGGACCGCCGACCCGGTGGCCCACCGCTATCGCCTCGGCCACCGCTTGCTCCAGCGTCTCGCCTTCGCCGCGGATGTGGCTGGCGTAAAGCCGCCCGCGCCGAAAGGCGACTGCCGCCAGCTGTTCCAGCTCCTCAGGGGGAGCGTAGCACCCCGGGGAGTAGATCAACCCGCTGGATAGCCCCACTGCCCCTGCGTCCAGTGCCTCCTCGACCAGCCGCGACATGGCCTCGAGTTCGGACGGTGAGGCCGGTCGGCCCACCGTGCCCATCACCACCTGCCGTACCGCGCCGTGGCCCACGTGACAGGCGAAGTTGATGGCCGGGCGATGCGCCTCCACGGCCTCGAGGTACTCGGCCAGGGTGCGAAATCCCCAGGGCACGTCGTCGGGAGCGGGGTGCTCCGCGCGCATCTCCGCCTCCATCTCCGGGGAAAGCGGGGCCGCCGACCACCCGCAGTTGCCACTCACCTCGGTGGTGACTCCCTGCAGGAGCTTGCTTTCGGCCAGCGGAAAGGAGAACAGGCTGAGGTCGGAATGGGCGTGGATATCGATGAAGCCGGGGGCGAGCACCGCGTCGGCGGCGTCGATGACCAGCCTTCCCTCGACGGCGATTGCCGCCGGTACCACCCAGAGGATGCGGCCGTTGCCGATGCCCAGGTTCGCGCGGTACCATGGGTTGCCGGTGCCGTCGATCACGCGGGCGTTGCGGATGATCGTCTCTGCCTGCAAAGCCTCGAGCCCCCTTCTTGCGGGATGGCGAACAGCCAGGCGCGGGGTCCGAAGATCCCCCGCGCCTGATTTCTTGCCGTCCCGCCCGGTACCTGCCCGGACGGTCAGATCTTCACCGCGGTGCCGTAGACGACGATCTCGGCCGCTCCGGAGGTTATGTTGGCGGTGGAAAAGCGGATGCCGATGATCGCGTTGGCGCCGAGCTGCTCGGCCTCTTCCACCATCTCCTTGAGGGCCGCCTCGCGGGCCTCCCGCAGCAGCGCCGCGTACTCGCGTACCTCTCCGCCCACCAGCTTGCGCAGTTCGGCCATGATGTCCTGACCGAGGTGGCGGGCTCGCATGCACGACCCCTTGACAAGGCCGAGCACCTGGTAATCGGTTCTGAGATCGGACGTGGCAAGCAGCATACTCGTTCCTCCTTGTCTTCTCATGCTTCTTTGCGCACGAAGATGAACCCCGCGACCAACGCCAGTGCCGCCGCGGCCAGTGCAAGACCGGCCACAGCATCGAGGCGCAGGGTTCCGGTGGACAGGTAGTAAAGCGCCTGCATCTGCCGATACACCGAGAAAGCGCGGGTGCGCCCAAACCAGCTCGGTACGGAAAGCAAGGCGGCGAGCACCGCGGCGGCCGCTCCCGCGCGCACCTGGTCGCCCGACAGCGTCGAGCACAGCACGGCCACGCCGTAGATGACGAGGGTGCCGGCAATGGCCGGGATGATTCCGACCAGGAAACGTCCGGCCGGGATCGGATGGCCGAAAGCCCCCGAGGCCAGCCAGGTGACCACGCTCGCGCCGGCCACGGTCAGCGCCAGTCCGGCCGCGCCCGTAAGGTACTTGGTGGTGAAGACGGCGGCCCGCGACACGGGTCGGGTGAGCAGAAAACCCAGCGTGCCGTTGCCCGCCTCCGCCGCCACCAGGCCCATCCCCACGACGATGGCCAGGATGCTGGTCAGCTGGTAGAGGTTCTTACCGTACCAGTTCGCCCAGAGGTACAGGAAGTAGTTGGCAAGCTGCGCTTCCAGCATCCGCGCGAGCTCGCCGGTCAGCGGAAGGTCTCCCACCAGGTCACGAAGATACCGGTACATGCCGGCCAGCAGCACACCCAGGGCGGCCAGCACCAAAAAGCCCACCACATGCTTCCAGCGTGTCTCGCGCACTTCTTTCCAGACGAGCCCAAGACTGATCACGGCGTGCTCTCCTCCTTCCCCATGTAGTCGAAGAACACGTCCTCGAGGTTAAGGTCCACCACTTCCAGCACGAAGTGGGGGATGGCCGCGAGCCGCTGCAAAAGCGCCTCCAGGTCCGAGGACACGCTCAGCACGAACCCCTTGCCCTGGCGCTCCACGCCGGTCACCCCCGGAAGTCGGAGGTCATCCGGGCTTATCTCGTGCTGCGGAACGAAACGCACCCTCTTCTCGTCCCGGCGGATCGCCTCCACCGCCCGCACGGCGAGGATGCGTCCCCGGCGCATCACCGCCACCAGATCGGCCACCCTCTCTACCTCGTGGAGAATATGCGAACTCAGGATGGCCGTCCGGCCCCCGGCCACCTCCTCGATCACCAGGGAGAGGAACTCCCGGCGCATCAGCGGGTCCAAACCCCCCGTCGGCTCGTCAAGCACCAGCAGCTCCGGGCGGTGACCGAGCGCCAGCACCAGCGCGAGCTGGCTCTTCATTCCCTGGGAAAGGTCCTCGACCTTCCGGTCCATGGGCAGCCGGAAGAGATCTAGATAGCGGGACACTGCCTTGTGGTCCCAGTTCCGGTAGAGCCGGGCGTTGAAACCGATCAGTTCGCCGACCCGCATGTAGCCGTAGAGGTCGCGGCCTTCGGCCACGTACCCCACCCGCTGCAGCAGGTCCGGCAAGGTGAAACGGTTCACCGGTTTCCCGAGAACCTCCAGCGTTCCCGCGTCGGGATGCAAGAGGCCCAAGAGCAGTTTGAGGGTGGTGGTCTTGCCGGCCCCGTTGGGGCCGAGCAACCCGAAAATACAACCCCGGGGAACCTCAAGGTCCACCCCGTCGACCGCCTTGACCTCGCCGAAACGTTTCGCCAGACCGCCTATGCGCACGGCCGGGCTCGGGGCTTGGCTCACGGTGATTCCCTCCTTCTGGACGGGCCGGCCTGCTGCCCGACATCCTGCATCAGCACTGCCTGGAAGAGCTCCAGGATCTTGACGGGCTCCATGCCCTGCGCCAGCGCCTCGCGTACGGTGGCTCGGGCCTTCTCGAGCACCGCCTGCGACCTTTGGTCCTCGCCGGAACCGGGGCCCCCGGCCACGAAGGTGCCCTTTCCGGGCACCGCCTTCACCCAGCCGTCCCGTTCCAGCTCAAGGTAGGCGCGGGCCACGGTGTTGGGGCTGATGGCGAGGCTGACGGCGAGCTCCCGCACCGAGGGAAGGGGGTCGCCCGGCGAGACCGCGCCCGAGGTGACCAGGGCCCGTATCTGCCCGGTGAGCTGGGCGTAGATGGGGATGCCCAGCGAGGGATTTACATGAAACCACAGGTCGCGCAAGAGAACCCTGCTTTCCGTGCAAGTGTATCAATGCGTTAATACGGTTCCCTAGCATGAAATTCTACACGGTTCGGGGTGGAAGTCAAGAGGCCCGTCTGCAGCCTCTTTGCAGGAAGCCGTGCGCCCCCGGGAGAACCCGTGTGCAACTGCGGATAGTACTGGCCAGGACGCAGCATCTGTGCCATAATGCTGGACAAGAACTCCTTTACGGGGGGCCGCATGTGAAGACCGTCGTGTTCTCCGGTGTGCAGCCGACGGGGCTGATCCACCTCGGAAACTATCTCGGGGCCATTCGCAACTGGGTGAGGTTGCAGTACCAGTACGAAAGCTACTACTGCGTGGTCGACTACCATGCCATCACCTCGGCCTACGAACCTTCGCACCTTCCCGAGAGGGTGCTGGAGGCGGTCGCCGCCAACGTGGCGGCCGGGCTCGATCCGGAGCAGGCCGTCATCTTCGTGCAGTCTCAGGTGCCCGAACACACCGAGCTGTGCTGGATATTGAACGCGGTGACCCCGGTGGGCGAGCTACAGCGCATGACGCAGTACAAGGACAAGGCGCGCCGTCGCGCCACGGTGAGCGCCGGTCTGCTCAACTACCCGATCCTGCAGGCGGCCGACATCCTGCTCTACAAGGGCACGCTCGTGCCCGTCGGCGAGGACCAGGCCCAGCACCTTGAGCTCACGCGGGAGATCGCCCGCAAGTTCAACGCCACGTACGGCGAGACCTTCCCCGAACCCGAGGTGTTGCTCGGAGACTGCCCTCGGGTCATGGCGCTGAACGACCCGGCGGTGAAGATGTCCAAGAGCATCCCTGGAAGCTACGTGGCCCTGACCGACGAGCCCGAAGCCATCCGGGAGGCCATAGCACGGGCGGTGACCGACGTGGGCCCACGCCCTGATGGTACCATGAGCCCGGGCGTCGCCAACCTGTTCGATATCCTCGAGGCCTTCAGCCCCGTGGAGACGGTGGAGCGGATGCGTCAGGCATACGCGGAAGGTGCCCTGCGCTATGCCGATTTAAAGCGGGTGTTGGCCGAAGACCTCGTCGAGGCGCTGGCACCGATCCGGCGGCGCTACCGGGAGCTGATGGCCCGGCCGGACGCGGTTCGCGACATCGCCCGTCAGGGGGCGGCCCGCGCCCGCGAGGTGGCGCGGACCACGCTGGCCGAGGTGCGGCAGAAAGTCGGCATCATCACGCTCTAGCGTTCGGGACGGCACCTGCGCCGGCGCAGGTCTTCGAGCATCTGGTCGAACTCGTCGGGTTCCGGTGGGGGAGGGCGGCGGCGCCCGCGGTAAGCCAGCCAGGCTACCAGGGCGATGAAGGCCAGGAGAACGGCTATCCCAATCAGCACCCGGTCACCGCCTTTTCGCCGCTAGCTTGCCCGAGCGGCATGGTGCCGATTAGGAGGACCGCACGAAGGAGGATGCCGGTGGGCGAAGAGCTCTTGCAGACTGTGCGCACCTTGGCGGTTCCCCGTGGTTCGGCCACGCCTGAGGAACGTGAGGCCGGCGAATACGTTGCCCGGCTCATGCGCGAGAGCGGGCTGGAGGTGGAGTTCGAGACCTTCCGCGCGCCCAGGACTTTCTCCTGGACGTACTTCCTCTTGTACCTCATACCTGCCCTGGCCACGGCGCTGGCGATGCGCCATGCCTGGGGAGGGGTGCTGGTGGCGGCCGCGGGCCTGGTGATGTTCTGGCTGGAGCTCAACTTCCGCGAGGTGCTGGGACGGTTGCTGCCCCGCGGGCCGTCCGCCAACGTGCTGGCCAGGCTGCATCCCACGGGAACGGCGGCGCGTCGTGTGGTATTCCTGGCCCATCTTGACAGCTCGAAGGCTGCCCTCAACTTCAGTCCGGGCATGGTCGGCAGCTTCCGTCTCTCCTTCCTCATCATGGCAGGGTCTTACTTCCTGAGTTCGCTGCTCCTGGCTGCTCATGCCCTGACGGGTGCGCGGCTCGCGTGGTGGCTCGCAGCGCTCCCTGCCGGTTATCTTCTGGTGAGCTGCGGGTTCCTCCTGCACCGCGAAGCCTGGAACCGTCTGACGCCGGGGGCCAACGACAACGCCTCCGGCGTGGCGGTGCTGGTGGCCTTGGCCAAAGCCATGGCGCGGGAGCGGCCCCGGAACCTCGAGACATGGTTCGTGGCAACCGGCGCCGAGGAATCGGGCACCTGGGGTGTTGCCGACCTGCTGGCGCGGCACCGCAGGGAGCTTCAAGAAGCCTTATTCGTCAACATCGACAACGTGGGGGCGGGTCGGGTCCACTACATGACGGCGGAGGGCATGCTCCCGGCCTACCGGGCCGCCCGAGAGCTCGTGGACGCCTGCGATGCGGTGGCCGCGCGGCGGCCGGACCTCGGGGTTGGAAAGTCGACCTACCGATTGATGCCCACCGACGCCACCCGGGTACTTGCCTGGGGCTACCGTGCCGTGAGCCTGCTGGCCACCGACTCCCGTGGGCGGTTGCCGAATTGGCACTGGCCCACCGACACCTGGGAGAACGTGTCACCAGACACCTTGCAGACCTGCTACGAATTCGCGTTCGAGCTCGCACACGAGCTGGACCGTCACGCGGGAGCGGCCGCCCGCTAGCGGTTGGTCTCCTCGTGCATGAGGTCACCGACCAGCCGGCGGATACGGTCGCGCACTTCGCGAAAGGCGGCCAGGCGCGCCTCGCGTGGCCCTTGCACTGCCGCCGGGTCGGGAAGCGGCCAGTGCAGGCTTTTGTGCTCCGGCGAAAGCAGCGGGCAGCTGTCTTGGGCATCGCCGCACAGGGTGATCACCAGATCGGCCCGGGCCAGCAACTCGGGGTCGATGGGGTCGGAAGTCTGCTCGGAGATGTCCACCCCGTCCTCCCGCATCACCTCTACCGCCAGGGGATGAACACCCCGGGGCCGAAGTCCGGCGCTGGCCACCTCGATCCCGGGTCCCGCCATCCGGCGGGCGTAGCCTTCGGCCATCTGGCTGCGGGCCGAGTTCCCCGTGCAAAGGAAGTAAAGCAGTCGCTTCCGGCTAGTCACGCCGCCCCGCTCCTTCCACCACTATGTCGGTCAGCGCGTCGGCAACCTCGCGGGGGTCGCGCCGACCTTCTCCCCACACCAGGGCGGTGACCGCGGAGTGAATGCCGCCCATGAAGAGGTTCGCGACCAGCTCGGGATCTACCTTGCGGAACTGGCCGGCTTCGACCCCTTCCTGGGCAACCTGCCGTACCGTTTCCAGTATGCGGCCCTGCAGGTCCAGCAGCCAGCGCTTGAACTCCTCGCGCATGCCCACCGGACCCTCCTGGGCCAGACGGGCGAACTCGCGGTTGGCGGCCGCGTACTCCAGGGCGAAGGCGGCGATCTTGCCTAGACGGGTCCGTGCGGGCTCAGAGCCCCCGGCGACGGCGCGGATCCCGGCGGTATAGCCTTCCAGTCCCAGCCGGAAGATTTCCTCCAGCAAGGCCTGCTTGCTGCGGAAATAAAGGTACAGGGTGCCCTTGCCCACCCCTGCGCCCGCCGCGATGTCCTCCATGGTCGCGCGGTGGAATCCCTTGCGGCAGAACTCGGACAGCGCCGACCGCAGGATCCGGGCCTCCTTGGACTCGCCGTCGCTTTCGGGCCCGGCACCCGGATGCGACATGCTGTCACCTCCCCGTGGAAGGCAGTTCCACACGGTTGCCCTCACCTGAGCTGTGGAAGAAGAGCGTTCTGGCCAGACCATGATCGTACAGCGCGTCAAGGTAGCGGACCTCGGCCTGGGTCAACGACAGCTCGGCTGCTGAGACTTCCAGGCTGCTTCCCAGCCCCGCCTCATATCGCAGGCGCGCAAGCTTCAGGGTCTTCGCCGCTTCTTCAACCGCCAGGCGGCAGAACCCGACCTTGTGTTCGGTCTCGAGCATCCTCAGGTAGGCATGGTGAACCTCGAAGGCCACCTGCTCTCTGGCCAGCTGCAGGGCAAGCTCCGCCTCGCGCAGTGCCAGCGAGGCGCGAGGCAACGCGTAGGGGTTGTCTTGGCCTTCCGGGGGGGCGATTCCCCGCAGGTACTCCAGGAACCACTCCAGCCAGCCTCCTTCACCCGGGGGATCACCGGGAAGGGAAGGCCAGCGCCCCGGTAACCCTACCGGTGCCCGTGACGGCAGCGACTGCGCCAGCGCCACGTCCATCCGGCGGATGTCCACCGTGCGCCCGGCGCGGTAGACCTCAAAACGCCGGGTCTGGGCCAGCTCTACGTGCTCGGACAGGTTCACCTGCCCTATAGGCCGAAAGGCGAACTCCCCCTTGGCGACGATGGGCGCGGTCAGGGGTCGGCCGAGCAGGCGGTTCAGTGCCATGCGGGCGAGGGCAACCCCGTTCTCCGCGGCGATCAGGTTCACCTCGCATTCCGCCCGCCGTAGCTCGGCCTCCTGCACGTCTCTGGCCGGCGCAAGTCCCGCGGATACCGCGCGGCGGGCCAGCTCCACTCCTTCATCCGCCCGTTTCAAGGCTTCCACGGCCAGGCCCCGGAAGCTCTCGGCCCGCAGCAGCCCGTAGAATGCGGCCTCGACCTGCACCCTCAGGTCGGCGCGGGCCGCCCGCTCGCCCTGGAGGGCGAGGTGATAGCCGACCATCGCCTGATAAGGATACAGGTACTTGGCGACCGCCACCTCATAGGAGTTCACGGCATCTTCGGGAATGCCGTCGGCCAGTTCCCGGGCCTGGTCCCAGGCGAGTTTCGCTTCGTGCACCTTGACCTCCGCCATGGCGAGGTAGGAGTTCGAGGCCAGGGCGGTGTCTACCGCCAGTCCGAGATCGAAATCCTGCAGCGCTCCGGTAACCCGGGTGACGGGGGGAGGACCGAGCAGCGTCACCAGGCAGAAAACCAGCAAAAAGGTAAGAGCGCGCCGGGACAAGGCGTTCACCTCCCATTATGACCGGCGGCCAATACGTTGCCGGGCAACGAGGTCTTCCACCGCGGTGTACAGCACGGGGACGAGCACCAGGGTGAGCAGGGTGGAGAAGGCAAGGCCGCCCATCATCGCCGTGGCCAGCGGGGCCTGGAGCTCCGCGCCCGCTCCCCAGCCCATCGCCAGCGGCAGCAGGCCCAGCAGGGTGGTGGTGGTGGTCATCAGGATGGGGCGCAGCCGTGTGCGCCCGGCTTGGACGATGGCGTCGGCGCGGGGCAGCCCGGCCGCGCGCAGCTGGTTCAGGTAGTCCACCAAGACGATGGCGTTGTTCACCACGATGCCGGCCAGTGCGATGATGCCGATCAGCGAAGCGACGTTGATGCGTTGCCCCGTCGCCGCGAGTGCCACCACCGCTCCCACGAAGGCCAGCGGCACCGACACCATGATGGTCAGGGGATGCAGCATCGATTCGAACTGCGAGGCCAGCACCATGTAGACCAGTACCACCGCCAGCGCCAGCGCGTACCGGAGGGTGCCGAAGGCCTCCGCCATCTCCCGTGTCTCGCCGCCGAACTCGATGGTGTAACCGGGAGGAAGTCGGAGATCGGCCAGTGCCCTTCGGACGTCGTCGGCCACCCTACCCACGTCCCTGCCGGCCACGTCGGCGGTCACGCTCGCCATGCGGGACTGCCCCTCGCGCTGAATGGTTGCGGGGCCCGTACCCGGTTCAATGCGGGCTACGTCTTCCAGCCGGACGGCCACCCCCGTCGGGCCGAGCAGCGTAAGCCGGCCGAGATCGGCAGGGCTGCGCCGGCCGGCCTCGCTAAGCGCTACCCGTACCTCGACCTCCTCGTCGCCTTCGCGGAAACGGGTGGCCACCTCGCCCTCAACGGCCACCCGCAAGGTCCCGGCAATGGCCGCCGTACTCAGACCGTAGAAGGAAGCGCGGGTTCGGTCCACCACCACCCGGAGCTCCGGCAGTCCCTCGCCCACGCTGGTGCTCACGTCGCGGGTGCCCGAAACGGTCCCGACGCGCCGGGCAACCTCAGAGGCCAGCGACGCCAGCGTGTCGAGATCGCTTCCCCGGACCTTGACGCTGATAGGCGCACCGAAGAGATACTGCTCTCCCGCGATGCTGGACAGGAGTTTGACCCGAACCCGGGCTCCGGGGATGGTAGCTACCCGGCCCCGTAGCTGCTCCACCACCCGGACGGTGGGCTCAGCCCCGGATCGCAGTCGGAACTGCACGGTCCCGACGTCGCGCCCTCCACCACCGCCGAGCCCCGCCAGGGTACCGCCCGACCCGGCCGCGGCGAAGACGACCTCGACCCCGGGTATGGCGTTCACCATTTGCTCCACCTGCCGGACGACCCGGTCAGTCTCCGTGAGCGTCGAGCCCCGCGGCATGGTCACGTCCACGCCGATCTCCCGCCGGTCGATGGTGGGCAGAAACTCGCTGCCCAGCAGGCGCATGCAGGCCAGTCCCAGAAGCAGGGCGGCCAGGGCCAGCGCAATGACGTGGCCGCGGTGGTCGAGCGCCCACCGGATGAGATGCTCGTAGCGACGCTCGAGTGCATTCAGCCAGGCCGGCTCGGCCTGGCGACGCGGCCGCGACCCGAGGCGCGCCGTGGCCATGGGGATGAAGGACAGCGCCACCGCCAGCGAGGCAAGCAGTGAGAAGGAAACGGTGATGGCGATCTGGCGGAACAGGATGGAGGCAAGACCCTGGATGAAGAGGATGGGAAGGAAAACGGCTACGGTGGTCAGCGTGGAGGCGGTGACCGCCATACCGACCTCGCCTGCCCCCGCTACCGCTCCTTCGGCCACATCGCCGCCCCTCGCCTGATGGCGGTGGATGCTCTCCAGCACGACGATCGCGTTGTCCACCAGCATGCCCACGCCCAGCGCCAGTCCACCCAGGGACATGAGGTTGAGCGTCAGCCCGGCGAAGTGCATCAGGGCAAAAGTCGCCACGATGGACACCGGGATGGCCACGCCGACCACCAGCGTGCTGCCAAGGTCGCGCAGGAAAGCCCAGAGCACCAGCACCGCCAGCGCCGCTCCGGTGGCCGCGTTCTGCGCCACCGACCGCACCGAACTCAGGATGAATCGCGACTGGTCCATGGCCACCGCCAGCTCAACCTCAGGAGGCAACTCGGCGGCCAGTTCCCGGAGCACGGCGTGGGCCCGCCGAGCGACCTGCACGGTGTTGCCTCCGGTCTGCTTCTGCACCGCCAGGGTGACGCTGGGCCTGCCGTTCAGCCGGGTAAGCTGGTGGCTCGGGGAGGCGGTTTCCTCTACCACCGCCACGTCCCCCAACCTGACCACCGCGCCGAGCGGCGTGGTCAGGGGCACCTCGGCCACCTCCCGGGCGGTGCCGAACTCCCCGAAGGTGCGGATGGACAGCCGTCGCCCGGCTTCTGCGACTTCGCCGCCGGGCAGCGATAGGTTCTCCAGGCGCAGGGCCTGCACCAGCTGCGGCAGGGTCAGACCCTGGGCCTCGAGGCGGCCCGGGTCGGCGGATACCACGATCTCACGCCTTACCCCTCCCTGCACGGTCACTGCGGCCACGCCGTCGATGCGCTCCAGGCGTTCCTTGATCACCTGCTCCGCCAGCCGGGTGAGCTCGATCAGATCGGAGCTGCCCGACAGCGACACCTGCATCATGGGGATGAGGGAGGGGTCGGCCTTGATGACCGTCGGGGTGGAAACCTCGGAAGGAAGGAACCTGCGCCCGAGCTCGATCTTCTCCCTGACGTCGATGCTGGCCACATCCATGTCGGTGCCCCAGTCGAATTCGGCCACCACCACCGACAGGCCTTCCATGCTCTCCGAGCTGATCGTGCGCAGGCTGCCGACGGCGCCGATGGCCTCTTCCAGTACCCGGGTGACCAGGTTCTCGACTTCGCGGGGGCCGGCGCCGGGATAACGTGTCATCACCGCGATGACCGGGAAGGTAAGGTCGGGCAGCAAATCCACCGGAATGCCGGCCAGTGCGACGAAACCTACCAGCAGGACGATGCCGAGGGCCATCACCGTGGTCACCGGCCGGCGAACGGCCATGCGAGGCAGCCACATCACCGTTCACCCGCCCGCTCGACGCTGACCCTTGAACCGTCGGTGAGGAAGTGATGCCCGACGATGACGACCATGTCTTGCGCCTTCAGGCCTGAGAGGATTTCCACCCGCGCGCCGTCGCTTGACCCCGTCACCACCGTACGCTCGCGGGCCACGCTTCCCTCGACCACGAACACGACGTCACGATCGCCCACCCGGAGGACCGCCTCGCGCGGGACGACCAGGACGTTCCGGCGCTCGCTCTCGGGGATGCTGACCTCGGCGAACATGCCGGGACGCAGCGCGTGCCCGGGGTTGTCGACGCTCACCCGGACCTGAAAGAGGCGCGTCCGCGGGTCGGCCGCCGGGGCGACGTGGTCGATGGTCCCCATCAGCTCCGCACCGGCAGCCGGCACCCACATCCGGACCTCCAGTCCGGGCTTCACCCTTACGGCACTCGCATCGCTCAAGCCCACCACCAGGTGAAGCTGGTCGATGTCCACCAGTCCCACCACCGGGGAGGCAACCGACAGCATCTCGCCCGGCGTGGCCTTGACGTACCAGATGTAGCCGGCCCACGGGGCGACCATTAGCGTTCCTTCCAGCTGGAGCTGGGCCAGCTCTCGAGCCGCCTCCGCCTGGCGGAGCTGTGCTCGGGCGGCCGCCAGCCCTTCTTCGGGCGTTCCCGCTGCCGCCATCTCCAGTTGCTGCTCGGCCGCCGCGAGCTGCGCCATGGCCGCACGGTACTGGGCTTCGGCATTGTCAACTTCCTGACGCGAGACGGCGCCTTCCTGGTAAAGGAGCAGGAGTCCTTCCCATGCGGCACCGGTCCGCTCGGCCGCCGCCCTCGCCTGGGTGACCGCCGCGCGCAGCGGTGCCAGTTCCTGCTCGGAAGGGCCTTTCTCAGCCCGGGCGAGGGCGGCTCGTGCCGCTTCCACCGCCGCCTCCGCCTGCCCCAGCTGTGCCTCGTACTCCCGCGCCTCCAATCGCAGCAGTACCTGCCCGGACTTGACGTGATCTCCCACCTTCACCAGAACTGCCTGCAGCCGTCCGGGAACCCTCGGGGTCAGGTGGATCTCGCGACAGGCGGACAGCACACCGGAGGCGCGGATCACCGTAACTACCTCATCATGGCAGGCTGCGACTACGACTACCGGGGTGACGGGGTCCTCACGATCGGAGGCGCGGCGACCGAGGCAGCCGCCCGTAAGCAGGCAAAGGGTCAGAAGGAGAGCGATTACGGGCTCGCGGGCGCGGTAGGCCACCGGACACCTCCGGGCTACTGACTGACTGGTCGGTCAGCCCCAGTATAGGTTGCCCGGTTCCAGGGTGTCAAGCTACCGGTCCTGTCTACTTTTGGCCGGCCGTTACGGCACGTCCGTCTCCAGTCTCCGCACGAGGTCCTCGTGCTCGATGCCTCCGGTGAGCTTGAGAAACAGGTCTTCCAGCGAGGCCGACGCGTCGGCAGCCTGTTCCCGGAGCTCGGCCATCGTCCCGCAGGCGATGAGCCTCCCGCCGTCGACGATGCCCACCCGGGTGCACATGCGCTCGGCGATCTCCAGGATATGGGTGGACATGAACACGGTCACCCCTTGCCTCGCCAGCGCCCGCAGGAGGTCCTTCAGCACTCTGGCACTGTGGGGGTCAAGCCCGGTGGTGGGTTCGTCCAGCAGGAGCACCCGCGGTTCGTGCACCAGGGCGGCGGCCAGGGCCAGCTTCTGGCGCATGCCCCGGGAGTAGGACCCGATGCGATCGTCCGCCCGCGCTTCAAGGCCGAAGAGATCAAGCAGCCGCGGGATCTGCTCGGAGCCCCGGCGCGTCCGGTACACGTCGACGACGAATGCCAGGAACTCACGGCCGGTCAGCAGCTCGTACAGGTAGGGCTCGTCGGGGACGTAGCCCGTCAACGCCTTGGCCTCCACGGGGTGGGTGGCGAGGTCGTAGCCGGCGATCAGGGCTCTTCCGCCGGTAGGCCGCAGCAGCCCCGCCAGCATCCGGAGGGTGGTGGTCTTGCCGGCGCCGTTGGGGCCCAAAAAGCCGAAGATTTCCCCCGGACGGACTTCGAAGTCCAGCTCCGAGACGGCATACACCGCGCCGAAGCGTTTGGTCAGGCGTTCAACACGTATCACGTGAAAACCACCTCCCGGTGGCCCAGCGTCAGGTCACCGTCACTGCGCGTGCTCCGGCAGGCAGGGAATGGTGAAGGGTCCTTCCGGCAGCACGGCGATGGTCGCGTCCGGTCCCCGCAGCCGCCGGGCCCGTTCCAGTCCCTCGGCCACGGTGGCCACAGGGTGCACAAAGGCGCGGCGGACTTCGGACGGGTCCAGCGCGGAGTGGAGGAACACGGTGGCCCGTTTCAGGATCTTGCACAGTACCTGGGCTTCCCACTGGTCCTCTACCGTGACCTCCGACCGGAAGATGCGGTCCGAAAGCTCATCCGGCGAGCCGGCCGTAAACAGAAGCTCGGCGAAGTTGCCGGGCGGGAATCCCATGCGGCACTCGGCAACCGCCACGATGCAGCCGCCGGGCTTGGTGATACGTGAGGCGGCCGCGATCCCCTTGACCGTCTGGTACAGGTTCTGATCGAGCGGCCAGCCGCCGTTGGTGGTCACCACGATGTCGAAGGGCCCATCCACCTGGCGCATGGCCGCCTGTCGCACGAACTCACATCCCCGGCGGTGTGCCTCTCGGAGCTCGCCGACGAACACCCCGGTGACCTCACGCCGCCGGTTGATGCTTACGTTGACCAGCAGATCGGGAGGGGCCAGTCCGCAGGCGGCGGCGATCTCCTCCTGCACCGGGTTGCCGTCGAGTCTGCCCCCTGTGGTGTTAGGATGGGCGATCAGGGGGGCGGAGTGGATCGCTAGGATGGTTTCAAGGCCCGCGATGCCGGGGACGATGGCCTTGGGGCCGCCGGAGAACCCCGCGAAGAAGTGGGGCTCGATCAAGCCCACGGCGATGCGCCGGTCGGCCTCGAGGTAGTGGCGGTTGAGCCAGACGGCCGTCCCCGTCGGGGTGTGGCCCACCAGGCGCAGGACCTCCGGGTCGCGGGCGTCATGGCTCATTCCGGGCCCCTCCGGTCCCAGAAGGAACTCGAGCTCGGCGCGACTGCACGGGCGGTGGGCTCCCGTGCCTACCAGGAAGTGCAGGGCGGCGCCGCCGGCTTCCTCGCGAAGGCACTGGGCGATGAGCCGGGTGGGGGCGGGCCGGGTGATGTCGGGAACCACCACGCACACCCGGTCGCCGGGCCGCAGCATTTCGCCCAGCGGCGGGCGGCCCATGGGCGCGCGCAACGCCTGTATGATGGCCGCACGCGCATCGGTCAGCCCGGGAAGGAAACGGGGCTCGATGACCTCCGTCCCGTCGGGCACTTCCACCTCGATCGTCGTCTGGCCGTAAGGGAGCGACAGGCGCCTTGGCATGCTTCATCTCCTCGGTGGCGGGGACCCCGGCGGCCGTCACGCTCGGTATGGTCCCTTACGCCTGGATTCCACGTTGGGATTCCCTTTTCCTGGCGTCACAAGCATACCCTCACCGCTTGCGGCCAAAGCTAGCTCAAGATTCCTGAAGGCGGGTCCGAACATGGTTTGGCGGAAGTGGCTGCTGCGATTCCTGGCGACCAGCGCGCTGACGGTGGCCGCTCTTGGGCACCTGGCGACTCCCGACCCCCTTGTTCCGGCGGCAAGGGGCGAAGGCCCCGGCCCGGTGATGGTGCTGGAGGTCGATGGGGTCATCACCGGGGGGGTGGGTACCTACCTGGCGAGCCGGGTCAGGGCGGCCGGTCCCGCGGGCTTCGGCCTGGTGGTGGTAAGGCTCAACACCCCGGGAGGCCTGGTTTCCGCCACGCTGGAGGCGGTCAGCGCCTTCGCCGAAGCCACGCTGCCGGTGGTGACCTTCGTAGGGCCGCCGGGAGCCATCGCCGCCTCGGCGGGGGCTTTCCTCGCCGTGGGGTCTCACCTCGCGGCCATGGCTCCCGGCACCACGGTGGGCGCGGCCATGCCGGTGGTGCTCTCTCCGGGAGGTCGGACGGAGCCGGCGGACGACAAGACGGTCAACTTCCTGGCGGGGCACATGCGCAGCCTGGCCAGAGAGCGGGGGCGCCCTCCTGGGATCGCCGAACGCTTTGTGACCGAGAATCTTACCCTGGACAGCGTGGAAGCCCGCGAGGCGGGCATCGTCGAGCTCCTGGCCGCCGATCTCGACGACCTGCTTCGGCGACTGGACGGCCGGGAGCTGGTGGTGGGGGAGGAGCGGCTGGTGTTGCGCACGGCGGGCGCGGAGGTGATGCCGGTGGCGATGACCCCCGGCGAGAGCCTGCAGCACCTGGTGAGCAATCCCCAGCTTGCCTTTGTGCTCTTGATCGGCGGCGCGTGGGCCGTGTACCTCGGGTTGACCCTGCCGGGCACCCTGGTTCCCGAGGTGTTGGGCGCGGTCGCCCTGGTGCTGGGGATATACGGACTGGGTCTGTTTGCGAACAACGTGGCCGGCCTGATCCTGATGGCGCTGGGACTGGGCTTCCTGGTGGGCGAGGCTTTCACGCCGACCTTCGGCGTGCTGGGCGCCGGTGGCGCCCTGAGCCTCCTGCTAGGCGCGCTCCTGCTGCCGCGAGAACCCCTCATGCCCGGCGGGTGGTTCGCGGACTTCCGGGCAACGGCGGTGGGCGCGGTGGTGGTCGTCACCGCCATTACCTTCATCGTGGTCGGGCAAGTGGTGCGGTCGCGCCGCGCCAGGCCCCATGTGGCGGTGCCGGAGGTGGGTCCGGTGGCGGTGGTGCTCGAACCCCTGGACCCGGTGGGCTCGGTGCGGGTCGGCCACGAGGTGTGGTCGGCGCGTGCGGCCGAGGGGCAGGTGCCCGCGGGAGCCCGCGTCCGGGTGATCGGCAGGGAGGGGCTGCTCCTGGTGGTGGAACCGCTAACGCGTTCCTGACACCTCGCCCTCTTCGGGCCACGACATGTTCTCAAGGCAACGTCCACCCTCGAACACCGCCAGCGCCAGCGCAGCCGCGATGGTTGCCGGAAGCAACACAAGCCCCGCGAGCCGCGGTACCAGCCCCGACCCCACCCAGGCGCCCATGCGGAACAGCCGGTAGCCAAGCGCCAGCATGCCGGCGAAGATCAGCCCCAGCAACAGGGCGACAAGGCCGCGCTCGAGGGAGAAGTTGCGGGGCTGGCCGGTGTCACGGAAGTCGGGAGCCACGCAGTCGGCGTACACACATATCGACACCAGCCCGGGGGATGCCGCCAGGAACATCCCTGCGTAAGACAGAAGCTGCCAGCCCTTGGCCCCCTGCAGCCAGGCCAGACCAAGCACGAGCAGCGTTCCGGGGACGGCGACCAGCGCCTGCGCGCCGGCGATCTTGCCCAGTACGATCTCTGCCCCGCGCAGCGGGGCCGCACGGGTCACCCACCAGCACCTGCCGTCCCGACTGATGGTGCCCAGCGTCAGGATGAAAACGACCCCTCCACCGAACACGAGCAGGAGGGCCGGACCCAGGATCGCCGGTTGTCCCGTCGGGCGGCCGTACCCGAAAAGCGACAGGACGACGACGGCCCCAAGATAGGCCATCTGATACCATTCGCGGGGCTCCCTGAGCACCATGCGGCACTCCTTCAACGCCAGGGCGGCCAGCGGCGCCCGGCGCGCGGGGGTCCGCCGCCGCCGGGATCGAGCTTTTCCCCGCACCGCCTCCCGGGCACCGGTCCAACCGCTGAGGAACGCCGCCTCGACCAGCACGAGCGATGCGGTCAGCAGGAACGCCGCCGCCGCCGCGCCGAGTCCCGCCCAGGCCAGGAGAGGAGGTCCCGACCCCCGGGCCGCCGCCGCCGTTGCCCTGGCCAGCCACAAGGAGGGGACGAGGTCGCCGGCGGCGGCTCCGTACTCGCCCAGCGAGGCGAAGCCCGCACCGCTCCCGACGTGCCAGGCGAGAAGACGCGTCACGAGGTGAACCGAGATCCCCAGCAGCGAGGATAGCGCGACGCCCAACTCACGGACGCGGTAGGGCGGGATCAGGCGTATCGCCGCCAGGCTCAGCAACATCCCCACGGCGAGCGGAAGTAAGGCCGTAAGCAGGCACAACCCCACCGCCAGGACGTAGAAGTAGGCGGGGGCGGCTGCGGCGGCGCCATAGCCTGCGACCATCGGGAACACCAGCAAGAGTGCCAGACCCGCGGTCGGCACCGCCGCCTCCACGAGCTTGACCACGAAGACCTCCCGGGAAGAAATGGGCAGCTTGAACAGCAGCCCAAGGTCGGACGAGCCGTAGAGGCAGGAAAAGCCGGTTGTCAGGGCCACCGGCAGGCAGACGATCATCCCGGCAAGGTAGACAAAGGCCAGCACGGCGGTGTCCGGCCCCGGCATGCCGCCGGCGACGCCCGTCAGGCGGCCGGCCACCACGAGTGGGGTGAACATCCGGCGTGAGAACCCGTACAGCAGCAGGACCACGATCAGCGTCAGGAAGGCGGAGACCTCGAACGCGGTGCGCCGGGTCGGCACCTCCAGCCAGCGCCTGAAAACCAGTAGCTTCCATCTAAGCAGCGGCTTCACCTGGAGAACCGTCCCCATTCGGGTTTCCCCCTCCGGGTAGGAACGAGAGGGACGGGGAGCCATATTCTGCCTGGGGCAGCTCGACTCCTGCCCCGGCTGCGGCATGGCCCGGGCTTCGACGGTGCATGCTATGACAGGAGGGGTGGTGGAGTTGAGCTTCTGGGTGCTCGCCGGCGGTGCCGTCGTGCTGTTGCTTTTCCTCAGCTCGGCGCTGCGGGTGGTGCGGGAGTACGAGCGGCTGGTAGTCTTCCGGTTGGGCCACCTGGCGGGAACCCGCGGACCCGGCCTGGTACTGCTGATCCCCGGCGTCGACGCCGCTTTCCGGGTGTCGCTGCGCATCGTGACCTACGACGTGCCCACCCAGGACGTGATCACCCGTGACAACGTGACCACACGAGTCAACGCGGTTGTCTACTACCGGATCGTCGACCCCGCCCTCACCCTCGTCAACGTGGAGAACT
>DYFO01000023.1:1289-35093 GCA_020725145.1 Symbiobacterium thermophilum | reverse complement strand
GGAACTCGCCGTTGCGGTAAAAGACCTTCAGGTTCGGGTTACCGCCCTTTTCCGCGTCGCCTCTGGCATAAAGGCGAGCCTTTCGCGCCGCCCGCCACTCTTTTACCGAAGCCTGGCCCTTGCAGACCTTCCTCCAGAGCCGATGGCCGCCGAAGACCACCGTGGGGATGGTTCCGTTTTCCTGATGGGCCCCAAGCTCGGCCAGCTTCTTTTCCAGGGAGGCAACCCGGGCGCTTCGACCCTTGACCGCCAGACGGAGCTTCTCCAGGATTGCGGGAGCGGTCGCTTGCTTCTCGGCTTTGGCCAGCTTGCTCATGGCCAGGCCGAGCTTCCTCCGGGCCCGGCGGCGTTTGGCCTGCGTTGCCTCGATTTCGATTTCCAGCAGCTCCCTCTGCGAGTCTATTAGGGCCTGCGCCCGCAGCCGGGCGTCGTCCGCGTACCGGGAGTTCAGCCCGAAAAGCTCCTGACCGTCCTGCTTCACTTTGTCCCGGGAAGCGCCTTCGAGCAACCGCTTGCACGCCCAGCGTTCGCAGGCGCAGAAAAGGCGCATCTCCGTTTCCAGCTGGGTTTCGTCACCCCGGGCCCACCTCTCCGACGAAAGCTCCGGGTAAACCTCCGGAAACCACTCGCCGCCAATCGTAATGCAGAACTTATCCTTGTTGCGCCTCCGCTTCGGCATCGGCAATCACCTCTCGAAAGCCCCGGCGCACCTTGCGTCCGCCCCGCGCGCCGTACAGGCGGGCCGAAAACGTTGTGACGATGGCCAGCAGATCCTGTGCCAGCTCCGCGTGGGCGTCCGCCGGTTCCTTTTCAGCCGCAATTTCGATGTCTGCACCGCACGCCCGCGCCGGCCACCTCAGGTACTCACCCGGGCGTACACCGCCGCTCGCACTCCTTCGGGTGGGGACTCGCCCAGTATGCGGCGGACCTCCTCCTCCGGGTACCGCCGGTGGCTGGAGGGCAGGCGCACACACCGGATCCTGCCCTGCTTCTGCCAGCCCGGATGCGCTTCGGGGTAATTCCCAGCAACTTGGCCAATTGTCCGATGGAATAGTAGCGCATGATGGCTAGTTATACCATATTCGGGGCTCAATGGCTAGCCTTTTGGTGGCTGCTTCAAACCTCCAACTGCCGCCCGTGGCGTGCACACCGCTCAACGCGGGGACAGCCCTGTCAGCACTGCCAACGGCTCATGAGGTTTCCGCCGGCCAACTTCGCTGAACGCAGCGGCTCTCTCGCCCACCGCGGGTATCGTCTGCAGGTTCACCAGCCTGTCCTCGAAAGGGCGCATTCGTTCCCCGATCTCCCGGCTCAGCTTCTCGATGGCCTCATCCCGCCGCTTACCCCGAGCACATCGCTCGCTACCGAGCTGAGCTTGATGTTGGCCCCCTCAAGGACGTTTCCCCTGCCTTGAGGTCTCAAGCTGCATGGGGTAAGATGGAATCGCTGAGGGCACCGGGCCAAGGAGGATCGGCATGGACCGGAAACAAGCCCGTTGCAACTACGTGGACGGCCTGGAGACGGCTGTGGACATCGTCTGCCGCACCCTGGCAGCGCTTCCTGAGGTGCGCCGGCTCAGCTTGTTTGGCTCTTACGCCCGCGGCCGGCGCGATCTTCTGACGGATCTTGACGTCCTGGTGATCCTGGACAGCAAGGAGCCCTTCGTAGCCCGCGTGCAACGGCTGTACGGCCTGGTCTACGCTGTGCTCCGCGTTCCCCTGGACCTGGACATCCTGGCTTACACCCCGGCCGAGTTTGAAGCCATGCGGGGCACCGGCTTTCTCTCAAGCGTCCTGGCGGACGAGGTGGTCCTCTATGAGAGACCCGGCAGCTGAATCGCTGAAGCGGGTTGAGGTTTCGTGAGGAGGTCTCCGCTTGAAGAGGGGCAGCGGTGGCTGCGGCAGGCCCACGAGGACCTCAAGTGGGCACGCCGCCTGGCCGAGCAAGGAGCGCACTACCTCGCATCCTTCCTGGCCCAGCAAATCGGGGGGAAGGCGTTGAAAGCCCTGCTCTACGCCAGCGGTGAGGAGACCGTGCTCGGCCAATCAACTCACCGGCTAGCGACTGAAGCCTCCGCGATCCACGCGGACCTCGCCGACCGCCTGCCCCGCTGGTCCATCCTCGACACCTTCTACATACCGACCCGGTATCCTGACGGATTGCCGGACGGCATTCCCGCTGATGTCTACGGCGAGGCTGCGGCTGCCCAGGCCTTTGCTCTGGTCGGAGAAATCGTTCAGTACGTTGAGGACAAGCTGCGGGTCTGGGGTAGTACGGGTTGAGCCGGCTTGCTTGGGAACATTGTCTGGCTGAGGGAGCCAAAGGACACGACCGGGCTGCCTATTGACACAAACCTGCTGCCCTGATACCATGGCAGCCAATAAACCTATAGTGAACCCCCTTATCAAGAGCGGCGGAGGGACTGGCCCGATGAAGCCCGGCAACCGGTGGCCCAAGCCACACGGTGCCAAGTCCTGCAGAACCTCGGTTCTGAGAGATAAGAGGAAGAAGGCCTCTTCTCTCGGAGGGGCCTTTTCGTTTACCCGGGCAGGGCGAGGGGGTGGAAGGGGGAAGGCACATGAAAAGCTACGAGGAGATCAACGCCCGCATCCGCCGGGGAGAGGCGGTGGTGCTCACCGCGGAGGAGGTCATCCCCCTCGTGCGGGAGCACGGCCCCGCGGCGGCGGCTCGGAAGGTGGATGTGGTGACCTGCGCCACCTTCGGTGCCATGTGCTCCTCGGGGGCGTTCCTGAACCTCGGGCATGCCGAGCCGCCTACCAGGCTGACCCGGGTGCTGCTCAACGGCGTACCTGCCTACGGAGGGCTGGCGGCGGTTGACGTCTACCTCGGAGCCACCGAACGCTCTTCTCGGGCCGGCTACGGCGGAGCCCACGTCATCGAGGACCTGTGCGCGCGCCGGCCCGTGCACCTGCGGGCCTGGAGCCGGGCCAGCGACTGTTACCCGGGGAGGCGGCTGGAGGGCTGGATCCATCTCGACCACCTTAACCAGGCCTACCTGTTCAACCCCCGCAACGCCTACCAGAACTACGCCGCGGCGGCCAACAGCTCGCCAAGGGTGCTGCGGACCTACATGGGCACCCTGCTACCCCGTCTGGGCAACGTCACCTACTCAAGCGCCGGACAGCTAAGTCCGCTCATGAACGATCCGCACTACCGCACGGTCGGCATCGGCACTGCCGTCTTCCTCGGGGGAGCCGTGGGCCAGGTGGCCTGGGAGGGGACTCAGCATAACCCCTTGCGGCAAAGGGGTCCCAACGCGGTACCGGTGGGGCCCGCGGGCACGGTCGCCCTCATCGGCGACCTCAAGAAGATGCATCCCCGCTACCTCCGGGCCGCGTTCATGCCCGGCTACGGTCCCACGCTGTACGTGGGGGTAGGCATGGCCATTCCCATCCTCGACGCGGAACTGGCGGCGGCGGTGGGCGTGAGCGACGCCGAGATCTTCACCGAGATCCTGGATTTCGCGGTACCCTCGCGTTCACGGCCGTCCCTGGGCCGAGTGAGCTACCGCGAGCTCAGGTCGGGGGAGGTGGAGCTCGAAGGAAAGCGGGTGCCGACCGTTTCGCTATCAAGCTACCCCCGGGCCCGGGAGATCGCCACTCTTTTGAAAGAATGGGTGCTTGCCGGGCGTTTCCCCCTGCGGCCTCCGGTAAGTCCGCTGCCACAGGACCGTGGGCTGCAACCCTTCAGCCCCGTACCGCGGCCGTCGCCGACCCGGCGGGAAAGCGAATGCCTGGAATGCGGCCTCTGCGCGGTGGCCCCCGCGGCCTGTCCTCTGGGGGTGCGGTGATGAGCCACGGTTACCGGATGCTCGTCGTTGCCAAGGAACTGCGGTGGTTTGAGCTGGAACTTGGCGAAAGCGACCTCTGGATCGCGGTCGACCGACCGTCCTGGCGGCCGGAGCTGGTGCGGCACGCCTTGGAAGCGCTGCGCCGGGCCAGGCACGAGGTAGAAAGCTGGCTGGAGGAGGACCCCCTCTTCGCCTCGGCCCTATCGCCTTACGAACCAGCGCGAGCGCCCGGCTCCGTGGTCGGCGCCATGTTCCGGGCCGCCCGGGCGGCCGAGGTGGGGCCAATGGCGGCGGTGGCCGGTGCCGTCGCCCAGCAAGTAGGCCGGTCGCTTCTGGGCAGGGCCCGTGAGGTGGTGGTGGAGAACGGCGGCGACGTCTTCTTACGGTGCCGAAGAGTCCGGGTCGTGGGGATCTACGCCCCCGGGTCGTCCCTGTCGCTGCGGGTGGGGCTGCGGATCGATCCCCGGGCCACCCCGCTGGGGATCTGCACCAGCTCCGGTACGATGGGAAGATCGTTCAGCCAGGGTCGTGCCGACGCGGCGGTGGCGGTGGCCGGCGACGTCGCGCTGGCCGACGCCGCCGCCACGCGGCTGGGCAACCTGATCAAGAGCGCGCACGACTTGCCGCAAGCCCTGCGGCAAGCCCGTGCCGTGCCGGGGCTGGCCGGAGCCGTGCTGATCAAGGACGGTGCGCTGGCCGCCTGGGGCAGGATAACCCTGGTCCCGCTCGACGGCCTACTTGAAAAGCCGCCGCATGCCCCGGCCGACAAGCTTGCCGGCCGCGCGCCGACCGGCCCGCCGTGCGATCTTCCCCGGGTCACCGCTGCTTACGGCCTTGACGTCTCCGAGTAGCCGGGCCAGCCAGTACAGAAGGCCCCGGGCCTGGCCGATGGAGTTCCTGCGGGCGGGCATCGCCTCGACCTCCTTTGGGGTGATCATACCACACCCGGCCGACACCGGCCGTCGGGAGGACCGCCGTGGGGGCAGGAAATCCCGCCGCCGTGTAAAGAATCAACTGCCGACAGAAAGGGGTTGGAGGATGAACACTCAAGTCGTCAGTTCCCTGCACAAGCGGCTGGCGCGAGAAGAAGACCTCTGCGAGCTTCTGATCGGGCTGCTTTACCCCGGCAAGATGCTGCCCAAGCTGGCAACTCGCGTGGGATTGAGCTTCCCGGGCCACCGCATAGATAAGATCCCGCGGGACGAGCTCATCGACGCCTTGGCGGATGCCGTCCGTACCGGGTCGCCGGAAGGTCAGCAGGTTGTGCAGGAGATGACGGCGGCCGCCCAGGCAGAACGGGAAGAGATCGGCAAGGTGCGAACCGCGGACTTGTGGGAATGGGTACGGACCGCACCCGACGCCCAGCAGGGTGCGCGCCGGTTGGTGGCCGCATTGGCCGACAAACGCGAGAGCATTGCGCGCAGCGCCGCTCAATGGTGCCGCGAGCAGCTAGCCCGCTATAAGGCTGGGCATTCACAAACCGAGCCCCTGGCACCGGTACTCGATCTTCTGATGGACATGGCGTCGGCGCCCGTCGCCGAGGCCGCCGACGCCATGGAGCGTGTGGTCAAGCAACTACGCCAGAGCGCACGTTCGCTGGAAGATGCCGCCTCGCGTCAGGCCCGTGAGCGTGACCGGCTGGCCGCGGAGCTCGGGCGAGGGTTGGAACGGCTGGGCGGGGACCTCTCGCGGCTGCGGTCCTGGACCGGCGAGCAGCAGGCACAGATCAGGACCGCCCTTGAGGCCTTGACGACGGCCGTCCGTCGGCTCGAGGAACGGCTTGACCGCCACCAGGCGGCGGTGGAGGAGCTGATCGCCCGGGTCGGCGGTATCGCCGTGGCGCTTGACCGCGGGCGGACCGAAGCGGCGAGACGGGAGCTTGCCCGGCTGCGGGCGGGCCCGCGGCGCGTCGGCATCTTCGCCGACGTGGCCAACCTGGACATCTCCGCCCGGCAGGCCCACGCTGCCCGCGTGCAGTACCGGGCCTTGCGGGAGCGAGGCGGTTGGCTCGGCCAGGTCACCCTGGCGCGGGCGTACGTGGCGGTGGGCCCCGAGACACAGGCACAGCGCTCCTTTCACACGGCGCTAGAGCACGCCGGGTTTGAGGTTCGAGCACTTGCCGTCAAGCAGCTCGCCGACGGCCGCTTCAAGGCCAACTGGGACCTGGGCATGGCCACCGACATGATGCGGCACGCCGAGAGCCTGGACGTGGTGGTGCTGGCCTCCGGAGACGGCGACTTCCTGGACCTCGTGCACTGGCTACGCCAGCAGGGACTGCAGGTTCACGTGGCCGGGGTCACCGGTCACACCGCCCAGGACCTCATCGCCGCCGCCGACGGTTGGATCCCGCTGGAGGGTGACCTCCTCTCGCCGTTGCCGCGGTGAGGGAGACCGGCGGGGGCAAGAGCCACGGTGCTTCGGGATCGTGCCGGGCCAGATTCCGCCGGGCGGCCGCCGGTCCGCTTGTGGCATAGCAGTAACGGCAGGCGTGCAGGCAGGTGTCATAGGCCCCCACGTCTTGGCTGGGCACGCAGCGGCAGGCCGGCCGCTGGCCGGGATGCTTGCGGGCGTCCACCGCAAGGCCGAAGCATTCGGCGATCAGCCCATCGTCCAGGCAACGCCCTGCCAACCCCAGCTTCTCGGCGCACGTGCGCAGGGTGATGCCGTGGCGGGCGGCGAGGGCGGCGAGCGCGGCCAAAAGCTCCGGGGCCTCGGGGCAGGAAGCCGCGTCGGTCACCGGACCGAGGTCACGGAGGCGTCGCATCACCCGGGGGTAGGGGTCCAGGAAGCTCACGATCGCGCGGTGGGTGTGGCCTTCGAGGGCGCAAGCCAGATCCGAAAAGACGCGTCGGTGGTAGTCGGGCTCCAGTCCGGGAGCCAGGATGATGGGGTCGTAGCGCCAGAGCACACGGCGGGGACCGACGTGGGCGGCCAGGCGCCGGAAGGCGGCCAGCCGCTCCGGCAGGGGGGCAAGGCCCGGCTCCCAGGCCGGTGGATAGCCGGTCAGTGTGAAAAGGAAGTAGTAGCGAAAGCCGCGGGAGTCCAGTTCGGGAAGATGCGGCAGCAGGGGTCGGGGGTCGCGTGTCCATAGCGCCAGCACCACCGCGTCCGGTGTCAGCGGTGTACGGATAAGCTGGCGGGGGTTGTAGGGGTTGCAGGTGAGGCAGTATCCGGCCCGCAGCCGGTTGACCAGCCACCGGCTGTAAAAGGCGGGGATGTCGGTGCGCCGGCTGGCGCTGACCACCGTTGGCCGCACGCGACTATCTTCTCCGGCAAGCATGGGCCACCTGCTTTCCCGGGACATACTACCAGTATGGCCCGCGTGTTGGTGGTGGGAGGAAGCTACGGCGGTCTGGGCGCCGCCTTCGCTCTGGCACGGCAGGCGGACGGCCACCGCGTCACCCTGATGAGCGGCACCGACCGCTTCGTGTACCGCCCGAGCCTGCCCCACGTCGCGGTAGGACTCAGGGAGCCCGGCAAGGTAGGCCGGCCGCTGGCGCCGGCGCTGGCCCGGCGAAACCTCGAGTTCGTCCACGATGCGGCGCAGGAAATCGACCCCGAGAAGCGGCGCGTTGTCGGGCGCAAGGGCGAGTACCGCTACGACTTCCTGGTGCTGGCGCCGGGGGTAGACCCCGACTGGTCGGCGCTGCCGGGAGCTCCGGAGCGCATGCACACCCTGCTGTGGATGGACGACGCCGTCAGGCTGCGCGAGGCCATCGCCCGCTTCAACGGCGGCGCGGTGGTGGTGGGCGTGCAACGCGAGGGAGCGGTGCTCTGCCCGGTGTACGAACTCCCGCTCCTTCTGGACGCGGAGCTTGCGCGCAGGGGGCTCAGGGGCCGCACCACCATCCAGGTGTACTCCTACGAGGAAACCCCACTGGCCCTCGGCGGCCCGAGCACCTCGGCACGGGCGGCGGAGGTGCTGCGGCGCCGGCGGATAGGCTTTGTAGGCGGAACCCAGGCCACCCGCGTGGAGCCCGACCGCGTTCGCCTGGAACACGGCGCCGAACTGGAAGCCGACCTCCTGGTGATCATCCCCGCCTACCGCGGCAAACCCGTGGTCAAGGGGCTGGGAGGATTGCGGAAAGACGGCATGGTGCCGGTCGACGACCACCTCAGGCATTCGCGTTACGAAGAGGTGTACGTGGTGGGCGACACCGTCGCCTCCGATGGGCCCAAGACCGGCCGCATGGCCCAGCAGCAGGGGCGGGCGGCGGCCGCCAACATCCTCGCCGCGCTGCAGGGCAGACGCCCGTGCGCCCGCTACACCTCTGAATACCTGTGCCTCCTCGACCTGGGGGCCGGAGGAGGGCTCGGCTTCGTACGACGCCCTTCTCCCGGCCGGGGCCGGCCCAAGACCTACCTCAGTCTATCCGGCAGGCCTCTTTCCTGGGCGAAGACCCTGCTGGAGCGTTACCACCTGAGCAGGCTCGGTCCGGGCGGCTGACCCCGGCTACTCGTACCGCAGGGCGGCCACGGGAGCCATGCGCGCCGCGCGAAGGGCCGGCCACACCCCGAAGACCACGCCCACGGCCAGCGAGAAGCCGAAAGCCAGACCGATGCCCCACCAGGGAGTGGCGACCGGCAGGTGGGCGATGATGCGCGAGGCCAGCCGGGCGCCGCCGAGCCCCAGGGCGATCCCGAGCAACCCGCCGAGCACGCTGAGCACCGCCGCCTCCGCCAGGAACTGGATGAGGATGTCGCGGTCGCGCGCCCCGATGGCCTTGCGGATGCCGATCTCCCGGGTGCGTTCGGTGACCGTGGCCAGCATGATGTTCATGATGCCGATGCCGCCCACCACCAGCGAGATGCTGGCGATGCCCGTCAGCACGCCGGTGAGCACGGAGAGCACGGAGTCGATGGCCTCGATCATCGCCTGCTGATGCATGATGGTGAACCGGGCACCCGGATGACGTGTCTGCACAAGCTCCTCGATGGCCTGCGCGAGCGCGGACACCCGGTCCCTGCCCTCGGCCCGGACCGCGATGTGGCCGAGCCCGGCCCGCATGCCGAGCTCGTCGGCGTCCGCCAGGCTGATGTAACCCCGCCGGTCGAAATCGTACATCACCGCCGAGGGTTGCGGGGCCAGCACCCCCAGGACGGTGAACGCGCTGTCGACCAGCAGCACCTCCTGCCCGAGCGCGCCGCCCTCGGGGAACAGGCGCCCCGCCAGCCGGGCTCCCAGCACGATGCCCCGGCGGTCACCGGCGTCCAGAAAGCGGCCCTCGGCCACGACGAGTCGGAAAGTCGGCGCGGCGTCGGGTTCGGTGGCCACCAGCGTACCCGTAACCCGGCGATCGTCCACGACCACCTCGGCGGTGAAGTCCACCACCGAGCAGGCGGCCAAAACTCCCTCCAGCCCGGCGATGGCCGCGGTGTCCTCCGGCGTCAGGAGCACCGACGGCCGGGCGCGCGGCCCTTCCATCCGCGCTCCCATGCCCCCCGCGAACACCATGAGGTGGTCGGGAGCCATGGTGCCCAGCTGCTCCGTCGCCTGCTCACGGGCTCCCTGGCCGATGGACACCAGCGAGACCACCGCGGCCACCCCGATGATCACGCCCAGCATGGTCAGTCCCGAACGCAGCTTGTTGGCGCCGATCCCGTCAAGTGCCAGCCGCGCGTAGGAAAGCAACGTCATCGGGCCCCACTCCTTTCGTCGCGACAGATGCGGCCGTCCCGGATCTCGACGGTGCGGGCCGCAACGGCCGCCACACCGGGGTTGTGGGTCACCAGCACGAGCGTCCGGCCCTGGCGGTTCAGATCCTCGAAAAGCCTGAGGATCTCCTCCCCCGTGGCGGTGTCGAGGTTTCCGGTAGGCTCGTCGGCCAGTAGGAGTCCGGGGTCGTTGGCCAAGGCCCGCGCGATGGCCACCCGCTGCTGCTCGCCTCCGGACAGCTCGGCCGGGCGGTGGGTGAGCCTGTCACCGAGGCCGACCTGCTCGAGAAGGGCCCGGGCCCTTCTTCGGGCCTCCCGCGGCGACACCCCCGCGTAGGTCAGAGGCATGACCACGTTCTCCAGCGCCGACAGCCGGCCCAGCAGGTTGAAAGTCTGAAAGACGAAACCCAGCCGGCGGTTCCGCATCCGGGCAAGCTCGTCGCCGGACAGCGAGGTCACGTCCCGTCCCTCGAAGCGGTAGCGGCCGGCCGTCGGGCGGTCGAGGCACCCCAGGATATGCATCAGCGTGGACTTGCCCGATCCCGAAGGTCCGATGATCGCCATGAACTCCCCGGCCTCGATGACGAGGTCGATACCGCGCAGGGCCTCCACCCTGGCCCTTCCCTGACCGTACACCCGTGTGAGGCCCTGTACCTCCACCAGTGACATCGGCTCTCTCCTCTCCTGCTGCGCTCGCACCCGCAAGCCGTCGTCAACCGCTTCCTCCCGCCAGCCTTCCGCCTTCCAGGCGGGCCAGGGCATCCTGCGCCGTGACGTCGCCGGGCTCGTTGGTGGCCATCAGCACCACGCGGTCGGCGGCCAGCTTGCGCAGGAGCGCCAGGACGCTCACCCGGCTCTCGGGGTCGAGTCCCGCGGTGGGCTGGTCGAGGACAAGCAGATAGGGATCGTTGAGCAAGGCCTGGGCGAGGCCCAGCCGTCGACGCTGGCCGTGAGAAAGCCGGCCGGTCGGCACCGCCGCCCGATCGGCCAGTCCGACCAGCTCGAGCACGGCGGTCACGCGATCGGGTACCAGACGCCGCGGTATACCCTTCAGCGCCGCCAGGTGGCCCAGGAACTCCCGAGCGGTCATGTCGGGGTACAACACCGCGCGCTGCGGTAAATAGCCCAGGCAATCGCGGTACCAGAAAGGATCGCGCACCGCATCAAGGCCCAGCCACCGCACGTGGCCGCGCGAAGGGCGCAGCACCCCGGCGGCCACCCGCAGCAGGCAGCTCTTGCCGGCACCGTTGGGGCCGAGCACCGCGGTGAGGCCGGTACCGCAGCGCAAGGTGAGGTCCCGGAGCACCGCCCGGCCTCCGAGCTCCAGCCATACCCCCGAGAACTCCAGGCTCACCGGGAGATCACCTCCCGTCCCCCGCCGGCCGCAGCGTGGCCATCCCCGCCGCCCGCAGCGCGGCCAAGCCAAAGAGCACGGCGGCGGCCAGCGCCAGCGCGTGCAGCGGCAGGCGACCGGCGTCGCCCGGCAGCACGAAGAGCGACACGGCAAGGCCCGCCCGCCGCACCGCCACCTGTATCACCCAGAAGGAGGCGGCAAGCACCCCGGCGGCCACCCCGCCGACCGGCAGGCACAGGCACAGGTACAGCGTGAAGGAAGCGGTCAGCAAGAGCGGAACCAGCCAGCTCAGGATGAGCGCGCTCAGCAGCAAGGGAGGAGTCCCCCACCACACCACCAGGCTGGCCGCCAGCCCCAGCGCGATGTCGTAGGCGACCACCACCACCAGCCGGCCCAGCGCGAGCTGCGTGGGGCTGATGGGGCAGGCAAGCTCGATCTCCCATGCCCCGCTGTCGGCGGCCCGGAAGGCGTAGGCCACCCCCAGGGCGGTGATCGCCGGCACCAGCGCACCCAGCAACACGGTGGCGCTGGAGCCACTGAGACGCAAAAACACCAGCCCGCCCGCCACCGTCACCGCGGAGGCCAGCCAGCACCAGGGACGGAAGAAGCCCGCCTGGGCCAGGGTCACCTGCAACACCGCACGCAGCGTGCCCCCGAAGGGCACCGCCCCGCCCCGCTCGCGTTCGAGCACACGCCGGAAGGCCCCGGGGCGTGGCAGGGCCAGCACCCTGGCCACCAGGGCCTCCGTTTCCTCCGGCGTGGGGCCGGGCACCCGCCAGGCCGCCAGCCGGCGCTCGAGTTCCTCGACTCTCATGCTCCCGCACACCTCCGGGCCCGCCCCACCTCGGCCAGCAGCGCGGGCGGGGCGAGTTCGGCCGCCAGGATGCGCTGGGCGCGGTGCAGGCGGGACTTGACCGTTCCCACCGGCACCCCCGTCACCCCGGCGATCTCCTCCAGGCTGAGTTGCTGGTAGTGGCGCAGGATCACGGCGACCCTGAGCGCCGGGCGCAGCGAGGCCAGGGCCTTCCTGACGCGCTCGCCCTCCTCGGCGCGGAGCACCTCCTCCTCCGGGCCCGCGGCCGACCCCGCGGCGGGCGGCTCGGCCACCGGCGCCACCCTCCGCCGGTACCAGCTACGGTGGTGGTCGAGGAACAGGCGGTGGGCGGTCCGGTAAAGCCACACCCGGAAGGCACCGGGGTTATCCAGCCCACTGATGCGAAGGCAGACACGGCAGAAGGTTTCCTGCGCCAGATCCTGGGCCAACTCGCGATCCGCCCCCAGCCGCAGAAGGTAGCCCAGCAGGGGCCCGTGGTAACGCCTCACCAGTTCCCCGAGCGCCTCCCCGTCCCCCTGCCGTGCCGCCTGGACTACCGCCTCCTCAACCATGTCCTCCCCCGTTCAACCGGCGGCCTGCTGGGCCCGCTGCTGCCGGCGCATCACCGCCATGTAGCCGTCCTCCAGCGTGGGGGTGGCCGGCCCGGCCGCCCCTGGAGGCGGGGATTCTCCTACCACCCGGAGGCGGAAACGCCCTCCACCGGTGCTGACCGCCGACACCACCTGGTGGCTGAGACGGGTCCGCTCGTACGTCCCCTCGTCCACCTCTACCTCCCACACCGCTCCCGCGGCGAGGGCGGCGAGCTCCGACGGCTCGCCCCGGAACACCACCCTGCCGGCCGCCAGCAGGGCCAGCTCACGGCAGGCCCGCTCCACGTCGGCCACGATGTGGGTGGAGAGGATCACCGTGCGATCTTTCCCCAGCTCCGCCAGCAGGTTGCGAAAGCGCACCCGCTCCTCGGGGTCAAGTCCCGCCGTCGGCTCGTCCACGATGAGTAACGCGGGGTCCCCCAGCAAGGCCTGGGCGATGCCCAGACGCTGCAACATGCCGCCCGAGAAGGTGCCGGCGCGCGCCCGGGCCGCTCCCGTCAGGCCCACCAGTTCGAGCATGCGCTCGATGTCGCGCCGCCGCCTCGGGCCGTCCAGTCCCTTGAGCAGGCCCACGTAGTCGAGGAACTCGTACGCCGTGAGCCGGCGGAAGGCGGCGAAGGACTGCGGCAGATAGCCGAGCAACCGCCTTACCTCGGCGGGCCGCCGGCGGCAGTCGATGCCGCCCACCGTGATCTCGCCCCGGGTGGGAACGTCCAAGGTCGCCACCAGCCGCATCAGCGTGGTCTTGCCCGCCCCGTTGGGCCCAAGCAGCCCGAAGGTTCCGGTGCCGATGTTCAGGGTGACGCCGTCCAGCGCGCGAACCTTGCCCGGGTACAGCTTGCTCACCTGCTTTATTGCTACGTCCACGCTCGATCCTCCTCTTTCATGCCCGGCGATCGTAAAGCCCCAGCGCCAGCGCGATCAGCACCGCCCCGGCGCCGACCAGCAGCAGCCGATTGGCTTGGAGGTTCAGGTCGGCCAGCGGCTGGCCCGCCTGGAACAGGTAGAGCGGTCCCGTAAGGACCCCGGGCCGCATGAGGTCTGATACCCACACCATCCCCGCGGCGGCCAGGCCCGTCACGTACGACCCCAGCCAGGCCGACACGGCCAGCGCCAACCCGGTCAGGAAGGCCGCCGGGGCAAGGGGGGCCAGGATCATGCGTCCCAGGCCGAGGTCAATGCCCATCAGCAACGGGGGCACCGCCAGGACGACGGGGATCGCCGCCAGGAAAGCGGCCCACGCCACCAGCACGCGGCGCAGCGGAACGCCCGGTCGCCAGCGGGCGGCCGTGCGCACCACCTCCCCCACGCCGTTCTCACGGTCGAGCACCACGGCGTGCGTCGAGGCCACCAGGGCCGCCAGCGGCATAAGCAATTCCCCCATCCGCACGCCCACCCGCTCCGCCAGCGCCCGCGCCATCCCGGGGTCGACAGCCGCCAGCGTTCGCCGTTCGTGCTCGACGGATGAAAGGCCCACCGCCAAGGCGAAGCCCGCCACCACCAGGAAGCAGAGAAAGCCCCAACCCAGCATCAGACGGGCCTCGCGTCCCAGCAACGCAAGCTGTCTGCGCATGTTACCGCTCCCCTCCGACCGCCTCGAGCACGGCGGCCAGATCGAGCTCCGCGCGGTGGACGAGGGGATAAAGCCCGGCGCACAGCGCGAAGGCGGCCTCGCGGCCGTGCCGGGCGAAGTAGTCGAACAGGGCGTTGACCGCCTCGCGGTAGTGGTCCGGTCCGGCCGGGCGCAGTGACACCGGACGGCGCGCCTTCGCCTCACGCTCCGCCACCGGCAAGGCCGCCTCGCCGTAGCGCTCCGCCAGGAACAGCGCACGTACCAGGTTGACGTAGGCTTCGCGAACTTCCGCCACCTCGGCCGGTTCGGCCGCCCTCGGAAAAGTCCGACGCAGCAGGTCCGCAAACACCTCCTCGTGGGATGAAACGAGTTCGACGTTGCCCGAACCGACCACCCAGATCTGGTTCATCCCGCGAAGTGAGACCGAACCTCCCAGCGAGGGCTGCAAGAAACTCAGCCATCCGCCGCCGGTGACCACGGTCACGGTTGCCGGCGTGTCCGCGGCGGCCCCCAGTCGGGCCAGAAAGTCCAGGCCGGCCTTCACGTGCTCGACCAGCACCTCCAGTCGGTGCGTCATGGTGGCCGGTCCCACCACCCTGAACCCCGGACCCTCAAGGGCGACGATCGACTGCCCGCCCAGGATGTAGCATCCGTTCTCCGCCAACCCCGCGAAACAGGCCATACCCGCCACCCGTTCGACAAGCGGCAGATTGCTCTCCACCGCCTGAGCGGACGGGTGGTGCACCACCAGCTCGAAGGGCACGGTGCCGAGGTCGCGTTCGCGGTAACCCAACGAGAACCAGCCCTCGCGTCCGTCCCGGGGAAGCGTCCAGTACACAGGACCGCACAGCGTCACGCCGTCCATCTGCATCGACCCCGGCGCGGCGCCAAGGTCCGGCTGCGGATACCAGGCGAAGCCGGCCGGCAGCAGCGACCCCTGGGCCCAGGTCCCCGCGACCAGCGTCGGTCCCGCGTGCATCGGCCGGTTCCACACCCACAGCATGCCCCGGTAGTGGAAGGTGACCACCGCGGTCTCCTGGGGTCCCAGGGGGTAGGGCAGGTCCACCGTCAGCCGGTGCCCTCCTCTGCCCCAGTTCGCCGACACGCCGTCGACGTGCACCTCTGTGACCTCGAACACGCCGTTGAGCACGAAGGCCAGTGTTCTGACCGACCCGGCCCCCGGGTTGCGCACGGTGAGTTGCGCATCCGCCTCCATCCGGCGATCGGCCCGTAGCTCAAGCTCCACGCGGTAGCCGTCGACGGCCACCACGCCGACCGCGCCCGTCAAGGCGGCTCCCGACTCCTCGTACGCGAGCTGCCCCGAGATGCTGTCCAGGCGGAGGTCGAGCTCACGGAGGTAGGCCCGGGCGGGCAGCTGGGCGGCCAGCAGGCAGCCAAGCAAGGCGGCGGCCGTCACCGACTTGAACCCACGTTCACGCCGCGCGCGGCCGGCGAGGATGGCCAAGGCCAAGAGAGCAGCCACCCCGGCGAACATGAAGCCGGCCTGGGGAAGGACGAGCGGCAGGTCGGGCCATGCCCCCCACAGCGGGTCGGCGCGGTGATAGCCCGCTCCACCGGGGAAGTTCAGGGCTATCGACAGGCGGTCGAGTCCGTGCTGGAACACCAGGCGGTTGACGGCGTAGGTGTACACCGCCCACCCCCCGGCCGCCGCCGGATAGGCGAAGGTCGCCCGCCCGAAGGCCACCGACGCCCAGAAGGCGAGGGCCATCGCCAGCGCCAGGTTGAGGCCCATCAGCAGGCTCGTGTACGCAAGCAGCCCCGGCACCTCGGGCTCCGACCAGCCCAGGGCCCCTCCCAGCACCGCGAACTCGCCCACCAGCAACCCGAGGGCCACCGTGCAGGCGGCGGCTTTCCCCCAAAGCGCGGGGCCGGGCCGGATCGGCAGGCTGGCGAAGGTCTCCTCGGCTCCCTCCAGGCCGGGGCGGCGCAGGCAGTGCACGGTGTACACCGCCCCCACCATCGCCAGCACCGGCGTCAGCACCTCCGCGAACATGCTCAGTATCGGACCCACCGGGCTTTTCAGGTTCACCCCGTAGTGCAGGGCGTACGCCAGCATCGCCAGCTGCCACAGGGCGCAAAGCCCCCGGAAGGCGGTGTCCCGGAAGATGAGTTTCAGCTCGTACCGTAGGGTGGCCAGGAACTGGCGCCCCGAAGTCGCGCCCATCCTTTCAACTCCCCCTCCTATCTCGGGTCGAAACGGCCGGCAGTGACGCTCGGTCCCCGATTACCACCCGCCGCCGGTGGCCGCCGGCACCGCCGCCAGGTCGAGTTCGCCCTGCCGGACCAGGGCATAAAGGTCGGCACACCGGGCCATGACCGCCTCCCACCCCCGTCGCCGCGCGTGATCGCAAAGCGCGCGCAGCGCCTCGGGGTACACGTCGCGCGGCAGCCGCACACGCCACTCCTCGCGCGCGTCCGCGTACGGTCGCGCCTGCCGCTCGGCCTCGAGGTGGCCCCCTTCCCCGAGGCCGGCGGGAAGCAACGCGCCCTGGGCCCACGCTCCCGCCACGAGGCCCGGCCTGGAAGTCCCACGGCGGCCAAAGACCCATACCGTCCCGGCGTAGCGGAAGGTGACCACCGCATCCTCACCCGGGTCGAGCGGGTACGGCAGCTCGACCGCAAGCCGGTGCCCCCAGCTCCGCCACGCCGCGGCCGTGCCGTCGACGCCTACCTCCTCCACCTCGAAGACGCCGTTGAGCACGAAGGGCAGACGGTGAAGGACCTGGCCGGTGCGGTTGTCCACCGTCACCTCGGCCCTTGCCCGCACCCTTCAGCTCATAGCGCGTGGTTGCCGCGAACTGGCGCCGGGCGTCGATCCATCGGTCTACCATCCTCTCCGGCCTGAAGACGAGGCTGCCGGCGGAAACGTTCAACGTTTCCTCAAAGCCGCCAGAGTGGGTATCCGCGTCCTGCTATTGCCGCAAGGCCGCTCTTGCCGCGCCAAGCTATCCCGCCTCCGGCAGGAGTCGCGGCAGGTCGAATAGAACTCCCTGCCCCGCGATAGCGAGCCCGCCAAGCCGGAGGTCGTGCCGTGAACGACACGCTCACCGCCATCGAGGGCATCCTGGTCGGTCATACCACCGATCCCGTGGGCATGACCGGCTGCACGGTGGTGCTGACCCCCGGCGGCGCCGTCGCCGGTGTGGACGTGCGGGGCTCGGCCCCGGGCACACGCGAGACCGACCTTCTTCGCCCCGTCAACCTGGTGGAGCGGGCGCATGCGGTGCTGCTGACGGGCGGCAGCGCCTTCGGGCTGGCGGCGGCGGACGGGGTCATGCGCTATCTTGAGGAGCAGGGTGAAGGTTTCCCGACGGGGGTGGCGCACGTACCCATCGTCGCCGCCGCCGTGCTTTTCGACCTGGCGCTGGGCGATCCCGGCGTCCGCCCCGGTCCCGAGCAAGGCTACGCGGCCTGCCGGAACGCGGGCGCTTCGCCCGTAGCCGAGGGCAGCGTGGGCGCAGGCACCGGCTGCACCGTGGGCAAGCTGCTGGGTCTGGCGCACGCCATGCGCGGCGGACTGGGAAGCTCCCTGGTGCGGGGGACGGGGGAACTTGCGGTAGGAGCGCTGGTGGCCGTGAACGCTTTCGGCGACGTCTTCTGCCCCGAGACGGCAACCCCCCTGGCCGGCCTGCGTGATCCCGCCACGGGCCGGCCGGGCGGAACGCTGAGCCTTCTGGGACTGGCTACGCCTTCCCTGGGACCGGCCGCCAGCACCACGCTCGCGGTGGTGGCTACCAACGCCAAGCTGAGCAAGGAAGGGGCCAACAAGGTCGCCCAGATGGCCCACGACGGCCTGGCACGGGTCATTCGTCCCTGCCATACGATGTACGACGGCGACACCGTCTTCGCACTGGCCACCGGCAAGTATGAGGCCGACGTCACCGTGGTGGGAGCGCTGGCCGCCGAGGCGGTGGCCCTGGGAGTGGCGCGCGCGGTGCGTGCCGCCACCGCATGGGGACCGGTACCCGCATGGCGGGATCTTCAAGGCTAGCCGTTTTTCCCGGTGCCGGGAGCCGCATGGCCCCGGATGCCGGGTGGTGCAAGACGCGTTCCAATACGTCCGGTATCCTTCGCGAACCGGAACGGAGGTGCTCACGATGCGTCTTAGGACGCGGCAGATCGTCACCGTGGGCCTGCTGGGCGGGCTCACGGTAGCGCTGGGGCTTGCCCCGGTCGGAGGTTTCATCCCCGTCCCCACCCCCGCAGGCAGCGCCACCACCATGCACCTGCCCACCATCCTCGCCGGCGTGCTCGAAGGCCCCCTGGCCGGAGCGATGGTGGGGTTCATCTTCGGGGCGTTCAGCTTCTGGCGGGCCCAGCTGTCTCCCAACCCGGTGGTCAAGCTCATGTTCTCCGACCCGCTGGTGGCTTTTCTCCCCCGCATCCTCATCGGCGTGGTCGCCGCCTACACCTTCCGCCTGTCCAAAGGCCGCTGGACGCAGCCCCTGCTGGTGCTGGCGGTGGCGGTGGTGATCGGCCACAGCGCGCTGGTGGGCCTGGAAGGCGTGCAGGCGGTGGCCGTCCATCCCGGGCTGCCCGAAGCGGCGGCGGTTGTCGCGGCCGTGCTGGCCGGCGCCGGCGCCTTCCTGGTGGTGCGGCGCGCCGGCGGGGCGCCGATGGTTGCGGCGCTGGCCGGCACGCTGACCAACACCGTGGGGGTGTTGGGACTGATCGTCTGGCGGGGGTATCTGCCCGGCAAGGCGGCGGTGGCGGTGGGAGTGCTTCACGGACTGCCGGAAATACTGGTGGCGATGGTGCTGGTGGGCGCGGTATACCGGGCGGTGGAGCATTTCATGGGCCAGGGCCGCGGCCCGGAGGTGAAGGCATCTTGATGCTGGCGGTGGACGTCGGCAACACCAACATCGTCGCCGGGGTCTTCGGCGAAGGCGGGTTGGCCGCCTGCTGGCGGCTGGCCACCGAACAGCCTCGCTCTGCCGACGAGCTGGGGGTGCTGCTGCTTGGGCTCTTCGCGCACGCCGGACTGGACCCCGGCGAGGTCAAGGCGGCGGTGGTGGCCTCGGTGGTGCCGCCGCTGACCGCGGTGGTGGAGGAGGCGCTCGAACGTTACTTCGCGGTGAAACCGCTGGTGGTGGGACCCGGCGTGAAGACGGGCATGGACATCCGCTACGACCACCCGCGGGAGGTGGGCGCCGACCGCATCGTCAACGCGGTGGCCGCCTTCGAACGCTACGGCGGACCGTGTATCGTGGTGGACTTCGGCACCGCCACCACCTTCGACGCCATCTCCGCCGACGGCGCCTACCTCGGCGGCGCCATTGCCCCCGGCATCAGCATCTCCACCGAGGCCCTGTTTCAGCGAGCGGCCAAGCTGCCCCGCGTCGACATCGTGCGCCCGGCGCGGGCGATCGGCAAGAACACGGTGGCCAGCATGCAGGCCGGCATCGTCTTCGGCTTCGCCGGCCAGGTGGACGAACTCGTACGCCGCATCGCCCGTGAGCTGGGAGGCAAGCCGGTGGTGGTGGCCACCGGCGGGCTGGCCTCGCTGATCGCGAAGGAGACGACCACCGTCCAGCACGTGGACCCGCTTTTGACCCTGGAAGGTCTACGGATCATCTACGAGCGCAACCGGGAGACGGATGCCCCGGAGTAAAGCACCGGGTGAGGCCAGACCCCCGGGCCATGGGGCTCGGGGGTTTGTCTTTATGGGTCGGGAAGGCAACCTCCGCCGTCCTCGGCCAGCATCCGTACGACATGATCCCAAACGGCGTGGGCCACCTTGAGCTTGTCCTGGAGGGGGATCTCCACCACCCGGCCACGGCGGTCTATCAGCGTGAGCGCGTTGGTGTCGGAGCCGAAGCCGCAACCGGGAAGGTCGACGCGGTTGGCGCAGATGAGGTCGAGGTGCTTGCGCTCGAGCTTGGCACGGGCGTTGGCCACCAGGTCCTCGGTCTCGGCGGCGAATCCCACCAGGAACAGGTCCTTCTTCTGCGTCCGGAGCGAGGCGAGGATGTCGGCGTTGGGCACCAGGCGCAGCGCGAGCTCGTCCGGACCGCGCTTGAGCTTGCGCGTCGAGGGTTCGGCCGGCCGGTAGTCGGCCACCGCAGCGGCCATGACCACCACCTTCACCTCGCCTACCCGGCGGCGCACTTCCGCGGCCATCTCCTCGGCGCTTTCCACCGCCACGAGTTCCACCCCGGTGGGAGGCTCGAGGACCACGGGACCTGAGATCAGGATAACCTGGGCCCCGCGCCGACACGCGGCGGCGGCCAGCGCGTAACCCATCTTGCCCGAGGAGAAATTGGACAGGTAACGCACAGGGTCAAGACGCTCCCGGGTGGGCCCCGCGGTGACCAGCACCTTCAACCCGTCAAGATCTCTTCGCCCCCCGAGCAACCGCACCACCGCCTCGACGATCACCGGCGGATCGGGCAGTCTGCCCATGCCCACCCCACCCGAGGCCAGACGGCCGTGCTCGGGTTCGATGATCTCATAACCCAGGCGCCGCAGTCGCTGCACGTTTTCCTGAACGACGGGATTTTGCCACATGCGGTGGTGCATGGCCGGCGCCAGCACCACCGGCGCCGCGGTGGCCATCACCGTGGTGGAAAGATAGTCGTCGGCGATGCCGGAGGCCAGCTTGCCCAGGATGTTGGCGGTGGCGGGCACGATCAGGAGGAGGTCGGCACGGTCGGCCAGGGCGATGTGCTCGACGTTCCAGCGCTTGGGTTCGGCGAAGAGGTCGGTGAGCACCGGGTTACCCGAGAGGGTCTGGAAGGTGAGCGGCCCCACAAGCTGGGTGGCCGCCCGGGTCATGATCACGTGCACCTCCGCCCCCAGCTGCCGCAGGCGGCTGACCACCTCGGCCGCCTTGTAGGCGGCGATGCCTCCCGTCACTCCCACGACGACCTGCTTGCCCTCGAGCATCGGCGTCCGGGCGGGGCCGCCCGACACCTCCCACATCAGGTTTTCCCGAGTCCTCCCGGCCGCTCACACAGGTTGGCCATCGCCCAGATGAGGTCGCCACGGGTGATGATGCCCACCGGCTTGCCCTGGCGTACCACCGGCAGCCGGTTGACCTTCTTCCTCGTCATCAACAGGGCCACGTCCTCCAGGGAGGTGTCCTCGTCCACGCTGAAGACTTTGCGGGTCATCACCTCTTGCACCGGGGTCTGGCCCACCTTGCAGATGCCACGGGTGAAGCGGGCGATCTCCTCCACCGTGGTGTGAGGCGAGATCCAGCCCAGCGTGTCCCGCATGATCTTCAGCTGCAGCTTCTGGCTGCGACGGATGAGGTCGTACTCCGAGACGATCCCCACCATGCAGCCCGTCGCGTCGACCACCGGCATGCCGCTTATCCGGTGCTCGTCCAGCAGGCGCGCCACCTCGGCGAGGGAGGCGTCCTGCCGCACGGTGATCACCGGACTTTTCATAACGTCCCCGGCCTTCACGCCCCGCACCCCTCTCTCCATCTTCCTGACCGGAGATTCCCTGCCTGCGGCAGCGGTTCCTCCCGCGGTGGGGAGGCGGCCCCTCAGCGTGGCAGATAGGCACGCAGCTTGTCCTCCTGGGCCCGCACGGCCTGCCGGGCGCTGGCCCGTGCCCAGTTCCAGGTGCGCCAGTCCCTACGTCCGCCGTCTCCCCAGCGGACCAGTAGATGGCTCGCAACCGTTTCCCGGGGGCCTGCGGGCAGCGCGTCCAGTGAGGCCAGCAGGAAAGGAGCCGCATCGGCACCGAGGACGGCGAGGTACCAGGCGTCCAGCGGGTGGCCCTCGGCCGCGCGACCGACGTTCACCTTCGCTACCAGTCCGTTGGGGTTGGCGAAGTTCAAAAGCAACACCACCCCGAGCCCGACGGCCAGGGCCCCAACGGCGAAGCGCTCGCGGCGCCCTCTCAACACGGTGGCGGAGAACCAGGCGAACACCAGCGCCAGCCCCAGCATGAACGTCCCCGCGTAAAGCCGCGAGGTGGTCAGGCCGTAGCGGTCGAAGTAGAGCCACAGCCGGTATAGCGCGGAGGCCATCATCACCGCCACCAGCCCAACCGTCAGCCAGGCCAGACTCCGATAGATCCGCTGGGCGAGCCGATCCTCCGGACGCACAAGCCAGTGCGTGCCCAGCAGCACCGGCAGCACGAGCCCCGTCACCGCCACCAGCTCGAAGAACCCTCGCCTGGCGTAGGTGGCATGGGTGAACCCTGAGACCACGCCGACGAGGGAGGCCCCACCAAAGAGGTAGCGGAACTGGACGATCACGAAGGTCAGGAACAGCAGGTTCACGAGGCCGAGCGCCACCCCGGGCTCCACCGGGCCCAGCCAGGGGCGGCGCGCCTGGACCACCGCCGGCGGCACCCACGGCCGGCCGGCCACCTGTTCCCGAAAGGCCCCGAGCACACCCCAGGCCAAGGCGCCTGCCACCAGGAGGTGCGAGACGAGCTTTCCAAGATCGACCCAAAGCCATCGCTCCAGCAGTGTCGCGAACACGGGGTCGGCCGCCGCCAACAGCGCGCCGAAGATGACAAGCAGCGGAAGCGCCATGAGCAGTCCCCGCAGCCCGGCCACCGCCACCGCCTTCCAGGTCTCCCGACCCTCCGTGCGCCACCTGAGCCCGCCAAAGAGCATGGGGGCGGCACCGAAGGCGGCACCGGCTCCCACCCGCAGCACGTCACCGGCCAGGTCGGCGATGCCCGCTTGCGCGATGGAGGGACCGCGCGTCCTGGCTACGGCCAGGCCCATCGCCAGCAGGAAGGCAAGCACGTTGAGCGCCCGCAGGAACCCGGCATCCCGCCAGGCCAGGGCGGCGGCGAAGAAGATCGCGGCCGCGCCTAGCCACGCCCGGGTGCCGTCAAGGGGGCGGATCCCGGCACGCACGGCCACGAGGACCGACCCGGCCATCAAAAGCACCATCCACAGGGCGGCTCCCACGCCCCAGGGCAACGCCCGCAACAGCACATCACCGGCAACACCCAGCACCACGGCCGCCGCCGGGACTTCCACCCGCCACCGGCTCGCCTCGGCCTCCGCCATGGAGATCCCTCCCCCCCCGGTGCCTCACCGCCCCCATTTCTCCGACTCCTCGGGCATTCCTCCCGTCCGCGGCCTTCCAGGGCCGAACCGCCTTTGATAGGCCTCGAAGTCCCAGGTCTCCAGGAAGCGGCGGGCGGCCAGGCGGCCGGCCTGGTAAAGCTGCCGCCTTCGCTCGCGGCCAAGATCGAACTCGACGGTTCCCACCCCCAGGGTGGGGATGGCCACCGTGCGGGCGAAGTCCCGCTCCTCCAGGTGGCGCCGGTCGTGAGCTTCCAGCATGGTGCCGACCAGTGCCAACATCAGACTGACCGGCCCGCGAATGCGGCTCGGCCGGCCGTGGGACGGTTCCACCAGCAAAAAGCCGATGGTGGGGAGGCCGGTGCCGTCCAGCAGCCAGATGGGGAAGTTGCTGAGCAGGCCGCCGTCAACCACCAGGCTTGCCTGCCCGCGGCGGCCAAGGCGTGTCGGCTCGTACAACAGGGGCAGCGAGGCACTCATGCGTATCGCCCGTGCCACGTCCATGCGGTCGGGGTGCAGGCCGTAGCGTGACGCGTCGCGGGGCAGCACCAGCATGCGCCTTAGCGTCAGGTCGGAGGCGATCACCTGCAATCGATGACACAGACGCCGGTCGGGGGCCTGCGGGTCGGCAAGGTCGCCGAAGCGGCGTACGCCGCGGGCGGCGAGCAATTCCCGCACCCATCCTTCAAACACCCGGCCGCGGTAGAGCCCCCAGCGCAAGACCAGCGCCACCGGCGGCGGCAGCCCACCGGAGTCGAGAAAGCGTCTGAAGTCGACCTCTTCCAAGAGCTTGCCCATTTCCTCGCCGCGGTAGCCGGCCGCCAGCAGGCCGGCCACCACCGCCCCCGCCGAGGTGCCCGCCAGGTGGCTCCAGCGGTAACCGGCATCCTCCATCTCCGCCACCGCACCCGCCAGGCCGATGCCCTTGACGCCGCCGCCCTCGAAGACCGCGTTGGCCACGACCCGCCCGGCCAAATCACACCACCCCTGAAGCGTACGCGGGAAGAGGTCGCGTATGAAGGCCTGAAGGCTCCGGGGTGCACGTGGGGCAGAGTGAGAGCATACCGACCGCTGCTTCCGCCCGCCGCGCGGGTCGGAGCTACCGCAACCGCAACCAGCCGCGGCGGACGGCGGTGGTGACCGCTTCGGTGCGGTCGCCCACCCCGAGCTTTTCGAAGATCTTCGCGGCGTGGGTCTTGACCGTGCTTTCGGCGATCCCGAGGCGCCGGGCGATCTCACGGTTGCTGAGTCCGTCGGCCAGACCGAACAGCACTTCCTGCTCCCGCTGGGAAAGAGGGCTGTCGGCCAAGACCGCAGCCTGTTCTCCGCCGCGGGCGGTGGCGTGCTCCACCACGCGGGCGGCGATCGCCGGATGCAGGATGGTCTCGCCGCGGTGGACTCCCTCGATGGCCCGGAAGATCTCCTCGCGCGGGGCGTCCTTGAGCAGGTAGCCTCGCGCCCCGGCCCGCAGCCCGGCCAGCACCAGGTCGTCCTGGTCGTAGGTGGTCAGCACCAGTACCCGGACCTCGGGTAGCTCGCCGCGCAAGCGGCGGATGGCCTCCACCCCGTCAAGACGTGGCAGACCGAGGTCCATCAGCACCACGTCCGGCCGCAGCTGCCTGGCCCGCTCCAGCGCCTCCCACCCGTCGGCGGCCTGCCCCACCACCGCCAGGTTGGGCCGGCGGCCGAGCATCAGCTCGAGGCCCTCGCGCACCACCGGGTGATCATCCACGATCAGCACCCTTATCGCCTGTGCCACCGCCATCCCCTCCCTCGAGCGGCACCCACGCGCGCACCTCGGTCCCGGCGCCGGGGGAACTTGTCACCCGCAACTGCCCACCCACGCCCTCAACACGTTCCCGCATCGCCCACAACCCGAAACCCCCTCCCGGGCCGGGTTCTTGATCCGCCGGCTCAAAACCCATGCCGTCGTCCCGTACCACGAGCTCGAGGCCCGGACCCTCCGCCTCCAGGCGGATCTCGACGTGGGCGGCACGGCTGTGACGCAGAACGTTGGCCACCGCCTCCTGGGCCACACGGTAGACGGCCTCCGCCACCCGAGGGTCAAGCTCGACGTCGGCCAGGTGCCGGTTCACGGCGATGCCCTCCGCTTGCAGGCGGGCCGCGAGCGCATCGAGGGCGGCGGCCAGGCCCGCCTCCGGGAGCCGGAGCCGCAGGTTCCATACCGAGCGCCTGGCCTCGCGAAGGCTCTCCCGGGCAAGCTGGCGGGCGCGCAACACGCGGGAGCGCGCCATCTCCCCTTCCCCCTCGGCCATCGCGTCCTCGGCCGCCTCCAGTTGCAGGACCATGCCGGCCAGCCCCTGGGCCAGCGTGTCGTGGATCTCACGGGCCAGACGGTTGCGCTCCTGGAGCACGGCGATCTCCCGCGCCCGGGCGGCCTGCTCGCGCTCCTCGCCCGCCCGCTTCGCCGCCTCGACGGCCTGGTGCCGTGATAGCCCCAGCTGCTCGGCCATGCGGTTCAGCGCACGGGCCAGATCTCCAAGCTCGTCGCCACCTTGCTCCGCCAGGCGGTACGCGAGGTCCTCGCTCAGCAGCCGCGTTCCCGCCGACAGCCGGGCGATGGGCAACGTCAGCGCCTGGGTGGCCAGCCGCGCAGCCACCAGCACACCGGCCAGGAGCCCCGCGAGGGCCAATCCCCAGCGCCAGAGCAGTCTGGATTCGGTCTTGAGGATCTCCGCCCGCACCTCCAGGGCCCCGGCCTCCACGGCCGCAGCGGGAGCGATCGCCATCCTCAAAATGGTGGGCATCAACAGTTCCCTCCCGGCTGGCGGGCTTCACTGTTGATGCTGGGGCAAAAGCCGCCCGGCTCACATCGGCCGGGCGGGCGATCTTGCGGTGCGACATCCGTCTTTCGGGGGAGGGCCGCGTCACGGTGCGTCGATCAGCTCCCGGACCGTGGCCGCGAAGTCGATATGGCAGTAGTAACGGTCCGCGTAAGCCACCACCTGGGGGTAGACGGTCACCTCCTCCCGCGCTCCCTCGACGGTGAAGACCAGCACCGCCGACGGTTCGCCCTGGGCCAGATGTTCGCACAAGCGGTTGCATACCCCCGCAAGCAGCGCCCGGGCCACGGCAGCCGCAAGCCCATCGGCTTCGATCACCCGGGGCGTCTCGCCGGGGAATCGCACCTCAAGAAGTGTGGCCCCAAGCAGCCGCCAGGGGGCCTGTCCCAGCAAGGGCGGCAACTCCAGGCTCCGGCGGGCAAGCTCCTGGAACGCGGCCGGCAGTCCGAACACGGCCGGCCGCAGCGAGGAGTCGTCGAGATAGACGTACAGGGCGTAATCGGGGAAGGCCGCCGGGCCCGACCCTGCGGGCAGGGTGGCCGCCTCCCGAAAGGCCTCGATGCCGCCGGCATCCAGCTCGCACCACGACGCCGGATAGTCGCGGGCAACCAGCAGCACGCTGCGCGCCCGCGGCAAGAGGTCGGCAAAGGACACCGGCTCGGGCCAGGCCGCGTCCTCCGCCACCACCTCCGCCAAGCACCACAGCACGCCGCCTCCGACCGTGAACTCGGGATCCGCGAGCACCAGCCACCAGCGCCCTGCGAGCTCGGGGGGAAAGATGAACTCCCCCTCGCCTTTGTCATCGAACAGCGTCAACAACCGGGGGGCAATCCCGTCCGCCGGGTCGTTCCCTTTGGACGGCACGAGCCCCAGCCCCAGGCCTGACGCCAACGTCAACGGCACCTCCGAGCCCAGCTTGACGACCACCCGCTGGCCGGGCCGTATCACGGGGGAAGGGTAAATCCACATCGTCCCCGCCGGCCGATCGTCTGCCCGCAAGGGCTCGCAGCAGGGGCAGCCCGGCGTGTGCGTGGTAACGACGAGCTCTGGCACCTCCAGGTGCCGGCCGCCCAGCGGCTGCCCGGCCAACTCCTGCAGCCGCGCGATGTCGCGTGACGCGAGCAGACCTCCGGCCGGCGCCGTCAGGCGGAAATCGGCCACCAGGCGACCCGCCACCGCGAGCAGGCGGACGGTGCTCCCATCGCCCGGGTCGTACCAGACGCGGGCGGATCCCTTCCCCAGTGGCTGAAGTCCCGGCGCGACCGCCAGCGCCGCGGCGGCGCGTGCGGCCCCCGGGGCCGTCCAGAAACTGGCCAGCCGGAGCTCGAGCGCCGCCTCGCCGTCCTCCAGACGGTACTGATGGCTGCTGAGCCGCCAGGCGCCGGGCAGCTCGGATCGGGGACGGAGGTGGCTGGCCTCCAGCACGAGCCCGGTCACCACGGGAGGCGCAGGCAGCGCCGGCCAGCACCGGGCCAGCACGGCAGCGCCCACCACCGGTACGAGCCCAATCAAGACCCATGGCCTTTTCACGATCCTGCCGACCCCCTTCGGAGCTCCGCGGCCTGGAAGACCAGGCTGCGCAGGTGCTCGTCGCGGTTGGCACTGGCCTTGCCGTCATAGTACAACATCGCCACCGGGATGCCCAGGTCCCGCCGCAAGGCGTTGAGTTGCACCTCGACGACGGCGCCGGGCATGCAGTTAAACGGGGCCACGAAGATCACCCCGTCGGCCAGGCCGCTCCGGGCCAGGGCCACTGCCCGTCCGATGGTCATGGGCGGCTCTCCCCCGTAGTGTTCGGAAACGTAGGGGGAGGCTGCCTGCTGCAGCTGGGCCGGCTGCGGCTCCGGGACGATCCCGCCGGCCCTCGCCAGGCGGGCCTCCTCGCGGTGGGCCAGACGGGTCAGCACGCCGAACCCCAGCTGCCGCACGAGTCGTCCGATCTCGCGGCCCAGGCGCCAGTCCACCCGGGCCTCCCAGTGGTTGATATAAGCGCTGTACTGGAAGAGCTCGAAGGCGGGAGAGAGCGAGACCTCTCCACCCGCCTCCTCAACGCGTCGGATCACCTGCTGGTTGCAGCGATCGTCCAGGCGGACGTAAAACTCCCCGGCCACCACGATGCGGGGGCGCACCTCGGGAGAGCGCGGTACCGCTGCGAAGGCCGCGGCCGCCCTTCGCAGGAGGTCCTCCAGGGGCTCGAGGTGTCGGCCCGCGAGCCAGACCGGGGTAGGCGGCGCGAAGCTCTCGAGCAGTGACGTGAGCTCCGCCGCGAAGGCATCGAACACCGCCTGCGCCGCGCCCGTCTGCCGCTCGTAGGGGCGGGTAGCCAGCAGCAGGGCGGTCAGCACGTCCATGGCCACCAGCCCGTCGAAGATGCCCACGGCGAAGGACAGCCCGAAACGCCGCACCGCGTCCGCCAGGCCGACCGAGCATACCAGGCGTTCGCCGCGGCCGGCGCGGGCCAGTACCAGGGCCTGCGTCGGCGCGTACAGCCCGTAGCGGCACGGCCCCCAGGCGGTTCCCTGGAAGAAGGCTACCTTCTCGCGGCCGTCGCGTTCGAGGTACTCCAGGAAGTCCTGGAGGTTCTGGATGAACGGCAGGCATTCGTCACCGTTGACGTGGCGCCGGGCCAGCGCGAGGTCGGGGTCGGGGCTGCGCGGCAGAAGGTGTGCCTCCACGCCGTACCGCCGGAAGAGGGAAACGAAGACGCGGGCGTGAGGGCAGGGCTCGGGCACCAGCAAGGGCAGGTCAAGCTCCTGCACCGATGCGGTGCGCGCCGAGAGCAGAGCGGGCGGAACATATCCGGGCCTGCTCTGGCAGGTGTTGCGGAACGCTTCCAGGCGCGTGATCATGCCCGCGGGGGCGGTGTGCTCGTCCATGGTGAGCCGGAGCCCCTCGGTCACCATGTCCAGGTAGTGACGCAACATGGCGTTCGGCCCGCACTTGAACGGGTCCTGTAGCACGAGGTGCAGGGTGGGCAGCTCTCCGCGCGCGTTGAGGTAACGTGCCAGGAAGGCGGCGGAGAGGATACGTTGCGCCTGGGCGGGGTAGATGTGGTCGGCACGCTCGGCGAAGGCGGCGAAGGCCCGGCGGAACTCGGCGCGGCTGCCGAAGCGGCCGGAAGGTATTCTCCCCTCGTACCATCCCCGGGCGTAGGCCAGCAGGTACTCCTGGGGGACGGCGACGATACCCGAGTGACGCGCGTGCTCAAGCGATCGCTTGGACGCCTCGGCATCGTATACGGTATAGGGCCTGCCCAGGAAAACAGCGGCGATGCGGTCGGGCCCCACGAGGCGGGGAAGCTCCTCGACCATCCGCCGGCCCTCGCGTTCCATGGTCCGCTCGAATCGCTCCTGTTCGCGGCAGGCGGCGGCCACCGCCCGCTCGAGCCGCCGGGGGTGATAGCCCGTCCCCAACAGCCGCCGGGCCGCCGGCTCGAGCTGGCGCGCCAGCACCCGCCTGCCCCTCCGGTAGGTAAGCGGCGCGTACAAGACGCGTTCGGGTGAAGGCCGCAGCGCGGAGGTCACCGTTCCCCGCAGGGTCTGCAGCAGGGGACAGGTGAAGGCACGTGGCCAGGCCCGGGCCCAGGGCAGCGGCTCCAGGTCGATGACCTCGGGCACGAAGAGGAAATCCACACCCTGCTCCAGGAGCTCCTGGTACTGCCCCACCAGCATCTCCAGCGGATAGCAGAGCTCGACCCCCAGCCGGCGCTTGCCCTCGCGCAGCGTACGCTCGGAAGCCGGCCCGGAGACCACCACTCGGGCCCCCAGCTCCTTGAAGAAGGCCGCCCAGAAAGGGTACAGATCGAAGTACAGCCCTCCCCGCGGGATGCCCACGGCAGGTCCCGATCCCTCTCCGGCCACCCGGTCCAGCAGGGCGTTGCGGGGCGCCGCGGCGTCCGGCAGGTCGGCGTGGCGGGCCGCCCGGCCGGCCTCCAACCCCGAGTGACGGCCGCAGCGATCGCCGTACAACACGGTGGAGCCGTCGGGGAAGGAGATCACGTCGAGGGTGCACCGATGGCCGTGCTCGCACCGTGACCGGCACCGCCGACGGCTGCGCCGGAAGTCGTGCAGAAGTTCGAGCCCACCGAAGGAGCCGTCCCCCGGCCGGCCGGCCTCGTGAAAACGGCGGGCGACCAGCGCCGCCCCCAGCGCCCCGCTGAGCTCGGGCCGGGGAGGCACCGTGACCTCCCGGCCCAGCTCCGTCGCGAAGGCGCTGGCCAGCGCGTGGTTGTAGGCGGTGGCGCCGGTGAAGATCACCCTGCCCTCCATGGGGCGGTTCTCGGCCGTCTTGCGCAGGTAGTTGCGGGCCGCCGAATAGGCCAAGCTGGCCAGCTGCGACGGCAGCGGCAGTCCCTGCGAGGCGGCCGCCGCCAACGCCGACTGCGAGAGCAGGGTGCAGGTGTCGCCCAGGTCCAGTGCGTACTCGGCCTCAAAGGCCAGGCGCGAGAAGTCGGTGGCGATGTCAACGCCCAGCAGTCCCGCCAGGTTCTCCAAAAACGTGCCGGTGCCCGCGGCGCACACCGGGTTCATGCGGTAGTCGTACAGAATCCCTTTGCGCAGCTGCAAGAACTTGGCATCCTCGCCCCCGATCTCGATCACCGCCAGGTCTTCGTCGCCTCCGCACAGGTACTTGACCCCCTCGGCCTGGCAGGTGATCTCGTCCACCGCGTACTCGGCACCAAGCGTCTTGCGGGAGAGGAAACGGCCGGAACCGGTGGTGCAGGCGATGATGCGGGAGTTCCGCAAGAGCTCGCCGTACTCCGCACGCACCCGCCTGATGAGCTCCAGCACCTGCAGGGCAGGCCGCCCGGCGGTCGGCAGGTACACCCCACCGATGATGCCTCCCCGCCGGTCCAGAAGCACGCACTTGGTGGAAACCGAACCGCAATCCACTCCCAGGTACACCAGCGAGACGTCCAGTTCGGCGGGCGGAGGCGGGACGGGCAGATAACGCACGGTTGCGGGGTTGAGCCGTGGCAGGGGCTGGGAGGGAACGTAGCGCCGGGCGAGCAGGCTTGCCAGATCGAGCTTCGCCAGATCCACCGGCCGGCCACGGGCGGCGGCTCCCAGCGCCGCCAGGTACTCATGGGCCTCGGGCACCGTCAACCGGCCGTCGCCGCAGCACTCCCGCAGGTACCTTACCACCGCGGGGTTTGCGGCCACCCCGCCCACCACCAGCACGCGTTCGCGCCCGCACACCCGGCCCTGCGCCACCCCGTCCACCACCATGTCCGCCAGCGTGCGGGCCAGGCCTGCGGCCACTCCGGCCGTGGTTGCCCCTTCGTTGATGGCGTGGGTCATGTCTGATTTGGCGAAGATGGCGCACCGACCGGAGATGGGCACCGGCGAGTCGGCTTCCAGGGCGAGCGTGGCCAGCCCGCGGTCGTCATATCCCATGCGGGTGGCCTGCTGGTACCAGAACGATCCGCTACCGGCGGCGCACTGGCCGTTGCGGTTGAAGAAGACGGGCCTCCCCTGCCCGTCGACCTCCAGGTAGTACATGTTCTCATGTCCCAGCGACAACACGGCGTCTGCCCGGATGCCGGCAAAGGTCAGCCCCGCGGCCAAGGCCTCGATCTCCAGCAGCGGGCGCACTCCTACCTCTTGGGCCAGCAGGTGGGCGTTGGCCCCGGTCAGGCCCAGACGCACGCGGCCGGCGGGGTCGGCTCCCAGCAGTTGTTCGAGGCACCTTTGAGCGCTCTGGATCGGGCGCCCGGCGGTGGGGACCGTCACCTGCCGCACGGTGTCGCGGTCGATAAGGACTCCCTTGACGGCGAAGGTGCCCATGTCCAGACCCACCGCGGGGAGGTCGTCGTCGCGCGTTGGCATGAGGATCACCCTTCCCGGTTTTACGTCTCAGACCAAGCATTTCCCTTTACCGGGAAGACAAGCCCGCCGCTTGTGAAGAAAGCCCGGGCCTTGCGACCGGCCGGCGATCTCCACCCGTCGTCTTTCACGGCCGGGGGGCGAAGGTGGCCAGCACCGTCTCGGCGCCCCTGACGCGGTCACCCGTCCGGCAATGCACGGTGGCCGCGGGATCGAAGATCACCAGGTCGACCTGCGAACCGCGGTCGATGAAGGAGATCTTCTGGCCCGCGCGCACCCGCTCACCCGGGCGCACGAAGCAGGTGATGCGGTTGACGAAGCGGTCGCATATCTCCACCGCCGCCACCGTGTGGTCGCCGTCCCTGAACACCACCGTGTTGCGCTCGTTGGTCAACCGGTAGCGCGCGGCAAAGAGGTCCACCGCCCGCCGGAGATAGCTAAGGCGCACGTAGTCGAGAAAACCCACCATCGGGAGGTTGACCCCGGTAGGGGTGTAGACGACCTCCACCACCTCGCCCCCGATGGGGGCGTAGTTGTAGTGCACGTCCAGCGGGGACATGTAAACGCCGATCAGCCAGCCTTCGGTGCGGGGAAGGCCCAGGCGCAGGATCTCCTCCACCCGGATGCCCGTCCCCCCCTTTTGGGCCACCACCTCGCCGTTTGCGAACGGCCGAACGTACAGCACGATGCCGTCGGCCGGCGAGAGCACCGCCCCGGGCTGCGCGGGGGGATGTCTTGGCGGATCGCGGTAGAACCACACCCGGCGCAAGAACAACTGCAGGCCGAGCAGCATAGCGGCCAGGACCGGCAAAACCCAGATCAGATGCCCACCTCCCGGTGTTCACGCCACGCCTTGCGGGCCTTGTAAGGCAGGCGGGGAAGGTAATAACCCAAAAGACCCCCCATCACCCGATGCGGACGCGCGCAGGATCGCGGTACGCGGCCGGGCTCAAGGGGTCCTCCACGGTAGGCGCTGTCAAGCGCGCTGTAGGCGCCAACCACCCCGTAGCGTTCCACCAGCGCAGCCGTCTGTTCGGCGGGGGGAACGGCGAACCACCGCTCGTCTACCTCGCACAGCCCCGCAAGCTCGCGGTAAAGACCGGCCAGTTCCGGCGTGTAGCCCCGCCGGGCAGCCTGCTCGCGGAGCCTGGCGTAGCGCCCGTGGTCCACCTCGCGGTCGGGGCCCGCGGAGGCCACCGCCAGCATGCATTCCACCAGCACGCGAATGCGCACGAGATCCCAGGTGGGGTCGAAGAGCCTGGCCTCCACGGTGCCGAGGCGGCGGGACAGGATCAGGTCCTGAAAGCGGTAACGCGGATCGGGCTGCAAGGGGCCGATCGCGTACGAACATGCCATGCGGTAGGAGATTCCCCAGCGTCTGCCCTGCCGGTACGGGGCGTTCGCCGTCAGCAGTGCCAAAAGGGGTAGGTAGCGGGCCAGGCGGCGGTAGGCCGCCCCCGGGTCGGCAAGCCCGCCGAGATGCACATGCATGCCGCAGGTATTGGTGGGTGCATCCATCCCCACCAGGTGGCCCAGGGGCACCATCAGGACCTCTTCACCGCACGCCGCCGCAAGCGCCTGCCGCCTCGTCTGAAGGTCGGCCACCACCGCGGCCGGCGAGCGGCAAGGAAGGGTAGACACCTCCACCCCGCTCATCAGTCCCTGCCGAAGATCGCGGCCCCGGGCGAAGTTGGAGTCGCTGTGCACGTAGTAAAACCCGGGAGCGGTCCAGAGCAGCCGCGCCAGGTAGTAAAGAGAATGCAGCGTGGGACGGTCGGGTTCGGTCAGGAAGACCTCCTCCTCCAGTCCCAGGCGGATGTCCCGCAGGCACCATCCCTCCTCGCGCAGAGGTTTTCTCGGCCGCGACGATGGTCTCCTGTCACGCACACTTGACCTCGCCGGGGCATATACGGGAGGCGAAGGGGCGACCGCCATGGACATCGAGCTTTGGGGCGGCATCTCGGGCGTGGTGCTGATCATGAGCCTGGTGCAGTTGGCCAAGCAGGTCTTTGGCCTGCCCGGACGCTACGCCGGGCTGGTGGCGGTGGGGCTGGGAGTTGCCCTCAGCCTTGCCTACCATCACTTCGCCGAGGTCGAACTCTTCCGGACGGTGGTCCGGGGTCTTGCGCTCGGCCTGTCGGCCGTCGGCCTTTGGTCTACCGGCAAGCACCTCGCCCGCAACGGCTGAGGCCGCTCAGGTCTTGCGCAAGACCCGACCGGCGCGTGCTCCGGTGGGGTCACCGCCTTCGACAACGACGCGGCCGTTGATCACCACGTGCGCGAAACCGGCCGGGTAGGCGCGCGGCTCCAGGTAGTCGCCCCGCTCCGCCACGTC
>DYFO01000023.1:0-1189 GCA_020725145.1 Symbiobacterium thermophilum | reverse complement strand
CGCGGCGAGCTCTCCAGCACGTCGAACATCGTCTCCAGCGCGTCCTTGCCGGTCTCGGCGGCTGCTTCGGCCAGGGTGCGGCCGGCAAACCCCTCGCCGGCAGCCAGCAGGTGGACACGATCGGCCCAGTCGGGGTCGAGCAAGGGGTTGACCCAGTACCACCGGCCGGAGGCAATGTAGTCACGCACCTCCCGGCGGAAGTCGGACGCCCGCAAGTTCCTGGCCAGCTGCTCGGGAGAACCGGCGTCACGCAGCCAGGGAGTGAGGAGCGAGGCCAGGTAGGGCGCGGTTACCACCCCGCCGTCGGTGTTGGGGATGACGTCGAAGGCCAGGTCGACCCCTTCCTCCCGCGCACGGTCGATCACCTGGAGGGTCGCCAGGGTGATGGCCTGCCACACTTCCTCCGGGGGGAAGGGATAGACCTGGTAGGCGGGCAAGAGGTGCGAGACCTGGAGCCGCACGCCGCTCTCAAGCGCCAACGCTACTGCCTCATGCAGGCCGCGGACCAATGCGCGCGCCCCCGTTCCCTTGCGGATGCCAGTGCGGCGCCAGTGGGTAGCGTACAGCCGGCCCGCTTCGTGGACCTGCCGCAGCAGGGCGAGCAGCTCCGGGGTCTCCGCATGTGCCCCCGGCTCGTAATCAAGTCCCGTGGATATGCCGTGGGCACCCGCCTCCAGCGCCTCCCGAAGCAGGCCCTGCATGATCTTGAGCTCCGCCTCGGTGCAGGGACGGTTGTGGTCAGCGCCCATGGCCGCGACGCGCAGCGGGTGATGCCCTACCAGGGGTATGTAGTTCACCCCCGGTTGTGCGGCCTCTACTCGGGCCAGGAACTCCCCGAAGGTCTGCCAGTCGATCGCCAGCCCGCCGCGCTCGAGGGCAAGGGGACGGATGATCTCGAGCTCGGCGCTTGCCGGCTGGTCGTACTTGCCGGGCACCACTTCGTCCCACCAGTCGAACTCCCAAAAGGCCATGATCCAGCGGTCGCGGATGGGCGCGGGAGAGAAGCCGCAGTTTCCCCCGACCACGGTGGTGACGCCCTGGCGCACGAAGTTCTCCGCCTCGGGGTAAAGCAGCAGCGTCTCGTCGGCGTGGGAGTGGATGTCGATGAAGCCCGGGGCCACCGCGCAGCCCGCTGCCTCCAGCACGGCCCCTGCCTCCGCCGCCGCCAGGTTGCCGACGGCGGCGACGC
>DYFO01000022.1 GCA_020725145.1 Symbiobacterium thermophilum | reverse complement strand
CAGTCCGTCAAAGTCGGCAATGGTCCTTCGGGTGTGTCCCCAGACCCTGATGCGGAACCCCTGCTCGGTGTTCGAGCTGTAGATGAGGGTGCAACCTCCCGTCTCTGAACCCGAGCACACCTTGTGCCAGAGCAGATCGCGGACACGCGCAGACAGCGTCCCGACGAAGGTGCCTGCACGGGGCTCCAGCATCCAGCGGGTGAGCTCCCCACGAAGGCCGGTAGGGACGTTCTCAAGGATCATCACGACCATCCGTCCCACCCTCCCTTTGATCCCCGAAATTCACCCCTCCGCGCACGGTGCCGAGATCCGGATCCCAGAGATCGCCGGGGGCAGCTTCATCCTCTTCGAAGTCGGGGTCGGTGGTCTCGCCCTGGCTCCGAACGCCCAGCGCGTAGTCGATATCCGGCACGATGCGGGCGAGGAGACGGGTTTGGTGGAACAGATCGCGACAGCGATGCCGAACCCTGCTCTCCAACGCGGACTGGCCCTGGGCCGCCGCCTGGAAGGCTATGGGGATGGTGATTTCGGTCTTGTAAAGATCGGCCACGTCGTAAACGAACGATAACATCTTCCCGGTGTGGATGAAACCCAGGGCAGGCGAGTAGCCCACCGAGAGTATGGCGGCGTGGCAGATCCCGTACAGGCAGCTGTTGGCTGCGGAGAGGGCACGGTTGACCGGGTCTGCAGACGACCAGCGATCGCGTCGGTACAAACGACCCTTCCATTCCACGCCGGTTTCGCGGCTGGCGCGGGAGTAAGCCTCCCGAACCCGGATGCCTTCCATGCCGCGGATTTCCTGCAGGGTGGCGCAAGGATCGAGCGGCTCCGGGAAGCGCAGCTGGTAGAGACGCCTGACCACTTGGAGGCGAAGCTCTGTATCCGCATAGCAGCGGGCCTGGTGAAGCAGCCGATGGGCCTTTCGGGTCTCGCCCAGTCCCTGCGCGTAGAAGCGAACGCCTTCCTCACCTGACCAGAGCACGGTGCACCCGCTTTCCGCAAGGACGCGGACGGCAGCGTGAGTTATGGTAGATCCCGGCCCCAGCATGAGCAGCGCAAGCGTTGCACAGGGCACGGGAACGCTGCCGTCGGCCTGGTGGACGATGATCGCCTTGTCGTCCCGGTCGACCTTGCAGTGCTCCACGTACAGATAGCTCCAGCCGTCACGGAACTTCGGCAAGAGGTGAAGGTTTTGCACGTTCCCTCACCTGGCCGCCGGAGCTATCGACAGCAGCCCCATGCCATAGGCCTTGCCGGGTCCGATCCCCGTCTCCAGGGCACGGCGGAACCGCTCGGCCTCCACCACCCGCAGATGCCCTTCGAAGAGGACGGGTGCGAGCGTCAGGGTATGCGAGATCCGCCCTTCCGGGGTGTCGCAGTGGCAATAGCCAGAGGTGCGCACCACCTTGCCCTGCGGGATCGTGGTCACGTCGGGGACGGAGGTGCTGACGCGCACCGAAACCAGCTCGAAACCGGAAGCTTCAGCCTTCCGCTCTAGCCAGGCGAGGCGATCGGCCTCGGTACGGAGCTCGACCCTCCGTCCGTGACGGCGGCGTCCGTCGGCACCGCTCTTGGTGTCGATCTTCCGGGTGGGGTTGGCCCGGAGTCGGAAGCGCAACACGGTGCCCGGTGTCAACGCCTGGTACACGTGGTCTACGCGTCTGCAGGCGGGCGGGTGCAGGAGGTAACCCGGTTCCAGGGCTGACCAATCCGGGCACTGACGCGACTGGACGTAGAGGACAAGGCGCCCCTGCGGGTCGGCATCGACCCGGTAGAGCACGCCCAAGCTCGCGCGGGCAGATTCGCCCGGTTCGGTCGGAGGAAAGGCGCGCATGATCGTCCGGTGCATCTGGCCGCAGTCTGCCAGATCCCTGCGTACTCGGCCGTTGCGGGGGTTCAGGATGAGGCGCGAGAGAAACATGTCCTAGACCTCCTCCATCCGCGGGAGCTCCCCGGTGGACACCCACGCCGTCCTGACGTAGCGGAGGGAGTAGCGGCGGGAACCGATCTCGAACGACACCGGCACGTCCAGGCGTGCGATCCCTTCGTCGGCCGCGCACTCCAGGACCAGCCGCAGCCTTTCGGGATCCGAGTCGTGGGGGCGCTTGCGCCAGGGGTAAGAGCGGAGAACCGAGGGCACGTCGCCGTCTCGCAGGCCGTCGGGTAACCGTACCGGCTCTCCGGGAACAAAGGCCTTGCGGCCGAGGTAAAGAGGCCAGACCGGGGAGGCCAGTGCCGCGTGCAGTCGTTCGAGCAGTGGGCGAGGGCCTTCCAGTGCCACCAGGAAGTCGGCGTCGGCCAGGTAGTAGCGCTCGGAGGTGACGGTCTCGCCGGGTTCGCCCGAGGCCCGGCGCACGCCGTAGCTTCGCAAGCCGGGCCACATTCCGCCGCCGGCCGTGTGGAAGTCCCGCATCAGTTTGCCTTCGCGGTCCGCCCGCACCCCCATCGGTAGCGCGGCGAGCTCGGCGATACGGGCGGTGTCGGAGCGGCTCACCCCGCAGGCGGCGCAGAGCAGACCGACGACGCCGGACTTGGAAGGCTCCGTGCCCGTGTCGCGCACCGTGAAGCGACTGTGCACACCCCAGGCCTGCATGGGACCGGCGAGCCGTATCAGCAGGACCGCCATTGCGGATTCTCCTCAACGGCCGTACGGACCGCGTTCAGAAGTTCCTTCAGGTTCGCGGCGCGGCGACCGACATGGCTCAGGGGCACGTCCTCCACCGTCAGGGCCACAGAGGTCTGAATGCCGGTCGTGCCGTAGACGGCCTGCAGCCTGCCCCAGTAGGCGTCGAGGCGCCGGATGGATTGCTCCACCAGCCCGCCTTGGTCGGGAGTCCCGGCGGTGACCGGATGCTGGAAGGCGTTGGCCAGCGACCAGGGGACACCCGCGGTGCGGATGACCACCATAACCAGGCTGGGCGGGTTGTGGGCGGCCATGCTGTTCTGCTTGCCGGATGGCACGGCCTGTACCGACGCTTTGAGGAATGCCAGTGCTGCCTCGAGGGCGAGCTCGGCGTCTCCCTCCAGGTTGTTCTTGAGCTGAACGAGGTCCAGGAGGGCGTAGCGGTACATGCAGGCGGAGTTGAACTCGACGGTGCCCATCATGCCCGCTCCCGGTTCTCCCTGGGGCTGCAGGTCGTCCAGGGCCGTGAAGAAGTCCAGATCCGCATTGACACGGTGGGTCGAGATGGCGTGAGCCACCTGGCAGGCGGCCTCGACGTTGCGTTCGGGCGCGTCGGCGACCATGCGGCCGAAGAGGGCGAGGTCGACAGCCTTGCGACCGGAGAAGATCTCCTCGATCGCCCTCTGCACCTCGGCGGGGAGTGCGGAATCGTCCTGTTTGCGGGACTTGGCCGGTTCCTTACCGGCGGATTGGGCCGCGCATGCCGCGTTCAGGGTGTCCCAGTGCTCGGTGATGGCCGCGGCCAGAGTGTCCATGGCCCGCTCGCTGAGGAAGAGCAGGTACTCGGTGGTGCCGTCCCGGGTGATGCCGAGGCCGGCGCGCTCCAGTGCGAACCTGCACAGGAGGGTGGCCTCCTCTGGGTCGCGCCCCTGGGCCGCAAGCCGTTCGGCCACGTGGGCAGCCAGCCTTCGGGTGCGCACGGCGCGGTGTCCTTCGAGCTCGCCGTGCTGCGTCCAGTAGACGCGGACCGAACGCTTGAGGCACTGGCTGGAGATGCGGGCGCGCCGTACCCCTCCGAATTCGCAGTCCTTGGGCGCGTTGACGTCGTCCCGGTTCAGGCACGACGGCGCGAAGTTCTGGAGAATGTGGAGCTCGATCTTCATGGGTCATGCCTCCTTTGCCTGGACTTGCTCGGTCTCCTCGCCGACCGTCGGCGGCGCAAGGGCCGACCAGAAATCGCGGGCCCAGTTGCGCTGCACGTACTGGGCCGGATGCTGCCAATCACGAACGTCCCGGAACAGCTGGTGCCAGTGCACGGGGACGTCGTGGGCACGGGCGAGGCTCACCACGTGGCGCAGGCGATCCGCCAGGTCCTGGGGATGGGATTTCAGCAAGGCCACGAAACGGCGCTCGACGGCGGCCGCGTTACCCTTCTGGGCAACGCGGGCCAGCGTGTCACCCATGCTGCCGCTACCTCCCGGGGCGGGATGAGAGGCGAACAGCGCGGCCACCAGGTAGTGGCAGTCCTCGTCCCAGCGCCGCGTCTCCGGCGGCAGCCACGGGACCACGTACCGGTGCATCTCGGCGGCCTCGGCCGGGGTTCTGCCCAGCCCCCGCCGCAGGGCGGCCAGCGCCGCCCGGTCCTCCTGGTCACGCAGCTTCTCGAGGTACTCGACGAACGGTACCCGCTTATCCTGTCTCATTGGCCACCTCCCGGTACGGTCTCATCGATGCTGCGAGGACGCGTTCCAGCCACGTTCGCGCCACTGTCACCTCCTTCAACAGCCGGCCCTGTTGGAGCCCTTCCAGGGCGCGGTCGAAGGCCTCCAGCGCGGCCTGGCGTAAGGTGCGGGCCCAGACAGCCTGGGCGTGGGCGGCCTCGACCGGCAGGTCCTCCATCAGGTGCCAGTAGGGGATCTCCAGGAGCGACCAGTAACGCAGGAGCCCGGCAGCGATCGGCGCCTGTTCCCCGGGCGAGTCGGGCCGGGTGCCAGGCACTGTCGCCGTCTCAAGTGCGCGTTGTAGCAGCCAGCCGATCCTCTCGGCGAGCTTCAGCGACCCTCTCAGTAGCTCGACGAGGTCGGCGTCCGCGAGGTAGGCGAGAGGAAGCGGCATGCGCTCCTGGCGCCAGAAGTGAACCTTGGCCCGCTCGCTTCCCAACCCGGCGACCACCAGCCGGTACCTCGCACTTCGATCCAGGAAGCCCTGGGCCACCAGTTCGCCCAACCACCGGCGGGCACGGGGAGGGACGTTGTAGTCGCTTGACGCCGCGAGCAGGGCTGTGCTGTCCCGCCAGAGCGCGCGGTCGGGCCGGAAACGAAGGGCCAGCCACGCAGGATCCTTCGCTCGCAGCTTCTTCCGGGGGTTTTTCAGCAAGGCGAACTGCGGGTCCATCACGGGCATGGTGTCGGGCAGTCGCCGACCGGCCGTTAGCACTGCCCTGCGTACCACCGTCCGGCCATCGAGGGACTCCGGTACAAGCAGAATGCGACGGCTCTGCCAGGTGAGGTAGTCAAGGTAACCCGGGACGGTCCGCAGCTCCGAAGGCGGGCTTTCCTGTTCCCACGACGGGCGATCGGCGCTCAGGTCGGCCTCCCAGGGTTCGCTGGAGTTGTAGACGATCAGGTTCAGCATGAGGGTCTCGAAGAGGTTGCTGCCCTGGTACAGGACCACGGCCCCTGTGGCCAGGGGGGCGGCCGGTGCAGAAGGCGGCTCTCCTGGCAGCCTGCTGACCAGTCCTCCCAGATCCGCAGCCTGGCACGCGACGACCAGGCGCGCGGCCGCGGGCAAGTCTACGGCCGGGGGTGAGCCGTCCATGGTGTGGTCGAAAAGGGTAGGGTTGTTGGCGCAGGCAAGCTCGGGAGCGAGCTTGGCGATGGAGACCGGTTGGTGGGGCAAGCCTGCCGTCTGGTAGAACGGGCGCTCCGGGTGCAAGAGGTCGAAGCGGTCTTGCCAGCGATCGAAATAAGCCTCAAGGCGGCTTGCATCCCAGCGGCCGGCCTCCCACAACTCGATCCATGCGTCCAGATCGGGCGGGCCGAAGTTCCGGTGCAGCACCGCCAGCAGCAGCCGGTGCAGGGAAGCGGTAACCAGCGGCGAGGGGTCGTGCAGCTCGCGGATGGAGGGGGCGTTCGCGAGGGTTGGCAGCAGGCCCAGCTCCCGGACACGGCCGTCCGGCATCACGCAGGGGATCCAGCCCTCGTTCACCAGGTCAAAACCGTACGTCACCGTCCAGCCTCCTTATCACCAGACCGAGTTCGGGGTCAAGCTCCAGCTCCCAGTCGCCCGTGTGGCAGCGCCCGCCTCTAAAAAGCGCGCAACGGTGGTGACGTAGAAATGGCGACTTCCGCCAGCCCGGGGGGACGGGCTGCTCAAGGAAGCGAGGGGCCAGGGCGCGGTGCGCAAGCCGTAGCGATCGGCCCAGCAGCTGCTCCACCGTGGCCAGGGAAGGCGTGCGTTCGAGGTCCACAGGCTCCGAGCCATCGGGCGTGAGTGAGGGCTGCCCGTTCACGGCATGCAGGCACACCAGCGACACGTTCGGGGGGCCCAGGCGGGTAAGGGCCTGGAACGCCACGTGGGCATTCGGATCCTCCTCATCGAGGTCCACCGTGAAGGCTTCGAGGATGTTGTCGGGGTACGAGGGATGCCCGATCAGCCTGCAGGTGGCCTGCTGCGCCTGCTCGTCGTGGGCCGCCCGCATGCGGTCGCGGGCCGCCTGTAGCCGCTGCGCCAACTCCCCCTGCAGGCCGGAAGGGGGTGGGGCATCGTACACCTCCTGGACGAGAGGCTCGATGTCGTCGGGCACCTTCAGCGACGCACGTCCGGCCAGCGCCAGCCACGATCTGAGCAGCAGGTACTCGTCGTAGACCGGCGAGGTCGCCGTGAAGTCAGGCAGGACGGCCGGGTCCGGGGAGAGGGTGAGCCACAACTCCGGGGAGGTGAGCTTCGGGGGTCGAAGCGTTTCGGGGTGGCGGTGGAGGCGGCCCAGCCGCTGGAACAGGAGGTCGACCGGCGCGAGGTCGGTGACCATGAGGTCGAAATCCAGGTCCAGGCTCTGCTCCACCACCTGCGTGGCGACCAGCACCGCCCGGAAGGGCCGGTCGGCACGCCTGGCGAAGCGGGCGAGCGCACGTTGCTCACGTTTCGTACGATCCGCATAGGGGTAGAGTGCGTGGAAGAGGTCCACGTCGAGGCCCGGGGCTTCGAGCGCGGCGAGCGCCCGGTAGGCCTTCTGAGCACGGCCGACGGTGTTGCAGATCCATACGGCGCACCCGCCATCCTCGAGTGCCCGGGCCAGCCGCCGGGCGATCGCGTCAGGGTCGGAGCCCACCCGCTCCAGACGTACTTCCGTCGAAGGCGGGGGCTCCAGCGCCACGCACCCGGCGCGCCCGTCCCAGGCCCAGGTCACCCGCGGATACGGCGTCGGGGGTAGTGGTGCCTCCTTGCCGAGGTAGGCGGCCAGCAACTGGGATCGGCGACTCCGGGGCAAGGTGGCCGAGAGCACGATGACCGGGGCGCCGGCCGCCCCGAGCCAGGCCAGCAGGCGGTCAAGCAAGGTCGACATGTAGGTGTCGTAGGCGTGGGCCTCGTCGACGACGACCGTCTTGGCGGCCAGGCCGAAAAGGCGGAGGAAACCGTGCCTGATGCGCAGGACGGTAAGCAGGCTCTGGTCCACCGTTCCCACCCCAAAGGGGGCGAGCAGCGCCCGCTTGCGGGGGACGAACCACTCCTCGGCCACCACGCCTGCCTCATGGTCTTCGGCGGCGGAAAGCACTCTGAGCTCGCGATAGTCGGAGGCAAGCGGTGCGTGCCCGTGGACGAGGTGCAGGTTCACCCGGTCACCGGCAAAGCGCCGTGACAAAAACTCCCGGAAGCGGCCGAACATCTGGTTGCTGGTAGCCTCGGTGGGCAGTGCTATGTATGTCCCGCCGAGCCCGGTCCCGACCTGCCAGGCATCGCTGAGCCAGAAGGCCGCCTCCGTCTTGCCCGTCCCCATGGGGGCTTCCACGATGACCAGGCCGGGCCGGTTCTCGTCGCCGAGCCTTATCGCCACCTCCTGCAACTGGTTGGGCGAGAAGTCGAAGACCTTGGAGAAGGCGACCGCCGGCCGTGGCACCCAGCCCGACCAGCCCAGACGATCAAGGGCTTTCTCGGCCTGGCGCAGCGCGGCACCGGCGTAGCGGTCCAGCTCGGACACGTGCCCCGCGGGCGGGAAGCTCTCCTGCATCGACCCGATCCAGTCGGAAACACAGGTCAGGCCCGCCAACAGCAGGAGCAGGGCGTGATCGGACAAAGAGGCCAGGCGCGCCGCCTCAGGGGCCGGGCCGGCCACCGCCAGCAAGTGACTCCACAGCTCCCTTCGAACGGCGGTCCAGGGCGGGCCGCCCAGCGAGTGCGAGCCGAGGTCCACCCAGGCGTCGGCACGGGGAAAGGTTCCGTGATGTCCCGCTACCACTCCGCTCAGCCTCAGCGCGGCCCGTTGGGCAAGCCCCGTTTCTTTGAGCAGGTTGGGCAACACAGCCGCGGTCACCAGGGGGTGGGGGACGGGGGACCCTTGCGGCGATGGGAAATCAAGACCGTAGCCTTCCAGCGCCAGACGGGCAGGTGGCCAGGCGCCCTGAAACCCGGGCGAAGCCTTTCCGATGTCGTGAAGTGAGGCCCAGAGCGAAACCCAGTAGCCTGCGGCGTCCGTGGCAAGACCGAGTCCGGCGGCGATGCGTTCCCGCAACCGCCGCGGCAGGGCATGCTGCCACAGGCAACGCGCCACCATCATCACGTCCACGAGGTGGCAGGCGAGGGGATGCCAGGATGGATCGTTCCCCTTCCCTCGCTTGCCCCAGAGCACGAGCCAGGCAGGCGGTTGCGGTCGCGGGCCCGCGGAGTCCTGCCCCTCCCAGCGACACCACATTCTGGACAACCCCCTTCGATTTTACACCAGCTGACCGACAGGGAGTGACGGGCTGACGAAACTTTTTGAAACCACCACGGGCGCCGGGATGGGATATCCTGTCTGGGTGTCCGACCACAGGAACGGCATTTGGGAGGCAAGGGCTGTGGGGACCGCTTGGGAGGAGGGGTCCATGTCCTTTCGAGCGATAACGGTGATGCTGCGGCGGGGACAACAAGAGGGTACGATGGCGCGCTGGTCATAGACGGGAGACGACTTGCGCCCGGTTGTGTGCGGAAAACGGTCGTAGACTCCGGCCTCGCGCCAGCCCAGCAGGCCTCCCGCGTAACACAGCTCGTGGACGGGCTTGTCGTCTTCGGTTATTCTCTCTCTGCCCCGGAAGCGGCCGATGGTTCCCCGGCTTGCGTTAAGGTAGACGTACGATCCGACGGTGAAGCGGTCGGGGCCCCGGAACGGCTTCCCGAGCAGGCGGATGCAGTCGGGAAGGAGCAACGGGTACAGGCGCTTGTCGGTGTCCAGGCCGGGGATCCTTACCCGAGGGGGCCTGATTGAAGGAGTTGTCGGAGCCCGCAAGAAGAGTACCTGGGGCGGGAAGGAGGAGTTTGGCGATGGGCGGACGTGTGGTGATCCCCGACACGCAGGTCGTCTACAGCATGAGCGCCACCCATCCCCCGGTGGCCTCGGCCGAGCCGGGGGACACGGTGGTCTTCTCGACCCAAGACTGCTTCTCCAACCAGGTGCGGGCGGAAGACGACCTCGAGCGGGTGAGCTGGGAGACGGTGAACCCGGCCACCGGTCCCCTCGAGGTGAGAGGGAGCCGGCCGGGCGACACCCTGATCGTGGAGATCCTCGACATCGAGGTGGCCGACCGCGGGTTGATGGTCACCTTGCCCGGCATGGGAGCGCTGGCCCACCTGCTCAAGCGGCAGACGGTGCGCTTTTTTCCCATCCGCGAAGGGGCCGTGATCTTCAACGACCGCGTGCGTGTGCCGCTGGAGCCCATGGTCGGCGTTATCGGCACCGCTCCGGGGGAAGGTGAGGTGCCCTGCGGCACGCCGGGAAGCCACGGCGGCAACCTCGACACCCGCACCATCGGCGTCGGCTCACGGGTGTACCTGCCGGTGTACGTGCCCGGCGCGCTACTGGTGCTGGGTGACCTGCATGCGGCCATGGGGGACGGCGAGGTGGTGATCTGCGGCGTGGAGGTGCCCGGCCGCGTGACGGTGAAGGTGGATCTGGTGCGGGGGCGCACCCTGCCCTCGCCGGTGGTGGAGACGGCCGAGGCGTGGATGACGGTGGCCTCCGCGGAAGACCTCGACCGGGCGGTCGCGCTCGCCCTGGACCACATGGTGACCTTCCTGCGCGAGCGGCTGCCGCTGGGCCTGGAGGAGATCGGTCTTTTGCTCTCGTGCGCCGGCCACACGCAGGTGAGCCAGGTGGTCGATCCGCTGAAGACCGCCCGCATGCTGATTCCCAAGCGGATGCTGGACGGCTATGGAGTGAGCTTCTGAAGGGAAGGTGGCCTTCGTGACGACCGAGAGGCGGGTGGCGGTGGCGGTTGCGGTGCTGACCGTTGCCGGCGCGCTCGCCGGCGTGGTGCTATCCCCGAGGTATCCGGGAAGATGGGTGCTGGCCGCGGTGGCGGCAGGCGCGGTGCTGTACTTCCTGGCGCAGGCGCTGCTGCACCGTCTTCACGCGCGGGCGCTTGGGCAGGCTGCCGGGCAACTGGGATGGACGGTGCTGGAGAACGAGCAGGCGCAGGCGGATGAACCGCTTTTCACCGGACTGTCGCGGGGGGTGGACCCCGAGAACTTCCGCCGCCGCATGGGTGGGGGGTTCCCGGCGATCATCGGCCGCTGCGAGGGCATGGTGGCGGTGGTCAGGCTGCCCCGCGCCTACGACCTCGGCTACGGGCCAGAGGCGAGCGCGGCGCTGGCCGCGCACCTGGGTTCCCCCGAAGGCACCCGCCTGGCCGTTTACTGCCAGGCCAAGCTGCGCGGGTTCACGGTGGTTCCGCGTGCGGTACTCAGGGGGCGCGAACACGGGAAGGAAGCTTCCACCGGTGACCCGGAGTTCGACCGGCTCTTCGCCGTGTTCGGAAGCAAACCGGACGAGCTGCAGGCGGTGTTGACCGGGCCGGTAAGGACGGCGCTGGTCGCGGCGGACCGTCCCTTCCGCTCGCTGGAGGTGGGACGCTACGGTGCGGCCCTGTACGAGCTGGGAAAGATCCTGCGGTCGAGCGACCTCGTCCGGAGGGTGAAGCTCCTGGGTGTGGTGGCCGGGCGGCTACGTGAGCTGGCCGGGGAAGCGAGGTGAACCAGGTCCCGGCACTGCTGACCGACCCTCGCGAACTCGAGCGGCTGGCCGGAAGGCTGGCGGGTGAGACGGTGGTGGGGCTTGACACCGAGTTCGTCTCCGAGCGCACCTACCGGCCGCTATTGTGCCTGGTCAGCCTGGCCTGGAGGGAGGGGGAGGCGCTGGTGGACCCCCTCGCGCTGGACGACCTTGCTCCCTTGGGCAGGGCACTTGGCCGGCCGGAATGCACGGTGATCCTGCACGCGGGGGGGCAGGACCTTCCGTTGCTGGCCCGACACCTCGGCCTGGCACCTGCACGGGTATTCGACACCCAGGTGGCGGCGGCTTTTCTCGGCTACGGCCAGATCGCCTACAGCCGGCTGGTCCAGGCGGTGCTGGGGGTGAGGCTGGAAGGAGGCAGCGGCTTCAGCGAGTGGGCCAGGCGGCCGCTAAGCCTCCAGCAACTCCGGTACGCCCGCGATGACGCAAGGTATCTGGTGCCGCTTTACGACGCGTTGCGGGCCGAGCTTGAGCGCAAGGGAAGGCTGGCCTGGTGCGAGGAGGAATGTGCGCTCATGCGGGAGCGGAGCCTGGCCGGCCCCTCGGGCGAACCCTGGGAAAAGGTCGACGGTGTCCGCCGTCTTCGGCCCCGGCAGCTGGCGGTGTTGCGCGAGCTGGCGGCCTGGCGCGAGGAGGAGGCGAGGCGGGCGAACGTGCCGGCGGCCTATGTGATGCGCGACGCCGCGCTCGTCGCCCTGGCCCAGCAGGCCCCCCGCGACGCCGAGGGCGTGGGCAGGGTCAGGGGCATGACTTCGGGGCAACTGAAGCGGTACCTGCCCGCCATCCTTGCCGCCGTGGAGCGGGGGCGGGGATGTCCCCGGGAGAGGTGGCCGCGGCCTGCCGAGTCGCCGCAGGAGGATCCTGTGGAGCGCACCGGCACCGACTTCCTGTCAAGCTGGGTACGACGGCGGGCCGAGGAGGAGGGGATAACCCCGTCACTCTTGGCCACGCGCGAGGACCTGTCGGATCTCGTGCGCTGGCGACGGGGGGATCGCGACGAGCTCCCGCGGGTGCTGCAGGGCTGGCGGCGCTCTTTGGTGGGGCAGGATCTCCTGGAACTGGTGGAGGGAAGGACGGCGCTGGCCCTGGTGGACGGTCAACTCCGGCTGGTGCCCTGGAGGGAAGGGACTTGAAGAGCCTGGCGGTAGCTGCCTACGTGGGGGCGGCGGCAGTGGTGATGCTCGGCCTCTTCGGGGGACCGCGCATCCCACTTTCCCGGGAAACCGCCCTGGTGGCCGGCTACGCGGTGGTGACAGCGGGAATGGGTCTGACGGCTTGGGCTGCGTGGTGCATGGGACGCGCGGTGCTGGGGACGATCGAGCCGCGGGGGCGCCTGGTGGACCAAGGACCCTACCGCTGGGTCCGGCACCCTGTCTACCTGGGGTTCGCGATTGCCCTGGCGGGAGTAGCGCTGCGGGGTCGCAGCTGGCTTGCGCTGGCGGCGGTGGTCGGGCTCTTCTTGCCGGCGATGATCTGGCGGGCACGCCTGGAGGACCAGGCGCTGCAGCGGGCCTTCGGCCGGCGGTGGCAGGAATACGCCGCGCGGACCGGCTTTCTTATGCCGCGCTACCGCAGGTGATCCAGTAGCGACGCCTGCAGGAGACGGGCGCCGACCGCCAGGGAGGACTGGTAGGCGATCTCGCGGGCACGCAGGGCGGAGGCGGCCAGGGCGAAGTCGACGTCTTCCTCGCGGGCCAGCGCCTCACGGCAGGCGTGGGTCATGTCCTGCAGGCGGTTCCCCCTGAGCTCAAGGTGGCTCACGCGCACGCCCAGGGCTGCCCGGTGATGGAGACACTGCTCGAGAGCGGAGTGCAGCGAGGCCAGCGCCTGCGTGGTTGCCTGCTGGTCGTTGGCCGCCAGGCCGCGCCGCAGTTCCTCGATGGCCTCAAGCGGGTGAAGGAAAACGGCGTCGCCGGGAAGATTCAAAAGCGCCACCTGTCCGGGAGCCACCTCGCGCTCCAGTTTGCCCTGGTCGCCTTGATAGACGAAGGCGTAGCCCTCCGGGAGGGACACACGTTCGAACGCGGGAGTCGAGGTGCGGTGGCCGGCGAAGAGGTAACGGCCCGTCCAGGAGCTGTTGGCCAGCTCGAGCGTGCCGTCAAGGATTTGCTCGGCCTCGGCGGCCAGACGCAGGCGATCGTCGGCGGTCAGCGAGCCGTTGGCGCCCGCCAGGGCGAGCTCCAGGCAATCCTGCAATAGCTCGGTGAGGGTCCCCAGCGCCGCTTCCACCACCGCCAGACGTGAGCCGGCGTAGTCCACGCTCGCGCGGTACCGCTCCAGTGTGTCGAGATCGTTGTGGAGCATCAGGGCGCGGGCGGCCGCGCGTGGCAGCTCCGAAGGGCGGGAGAACCGTCTGCCCGACGCCAGCTGCACCTGCAGCTCGGCCATCTCCTGACGGCAGCGCCGCAGGGTGGTCACCACCTGCTGGCTGAGCGTGCTGTCGGCTACCCGCATCGTCTCTCCCTCCCTAGCGGCCCACGCGGCCGGTGCGGTTGAGCAGCTGTTCCAGCATCTCGTCGGCCACGCTGATAAGCCGGGCGGCCGCCGCGTAGGCATGCTGGCAGCGCACGAGTTCCACCGTCTCCTCGTCCAGGTTCACGCCGGACACGCGTGCCCGCTGCATCTGGGCCTGCTCGGCCAGCAGCGCGGTGTTTTCCAGCCGCCGGGCGGTCTGCTCCACCTCCAGGCCTAGCTTGCCGATGGCGGCCGCCCAGAACTCCGAGGCTCCCATGCCGTCGAAGTTGGGGGAAGTCAGCACGCGGGCCATCGCGAGTGCCTGGAGGCCGTCGCCTTCGGCCCCGCCGCTGGACGCGGCCAGCCGCGTGGGATCGGCGGCCACCTCGGGGGCCAGCCGCAAGGTCAGCGCGGGCGAGGGTTCATCGTACCGGAAGAGATCCAGGCCGGACGATCCGTCAAGACCGTAGCCGGCACGGTGGACGGAGTTGAGGGCGTCCGCCAGCCGGCGTGCGAAGCCGTCCAGCAGGGCCTGGTGGGAAGGCAGGACGCTGTCGTGAAGCTCGCGCAGGGCGGCAAGCTCGCCCGAGGGCGGCTCGACGGGCGCGCCGTGGGGGTCGAGGATGCTAAGCGTCCCCCCGCCCACGTCGACGCGCAGCTCGGCCACGGTGTCACCGGCGACCAGCACCACGCCGTTGATGCTTACGGTGGTGGTGCCGTCGCCGGCGGGCGCGGAGTCCGCCGCGGCCAGGGCGGCGAGCCGGTCGAGCAGGAGGTCGCGGCGGTCTTCGAGGTCGTTGGCCTGCGTGCCGTGCAGGGCGGCCAGACGCAGGTCGCGGTTCAAAGCGGCGATCTGCCGCGCGAGATGGTTGATCTCCTGCACACAGGCTTCGGCGGTTGCCAGACGGTCGGCGCGCAAGGCCCCGAGCTGGCGGGCCAGCCCCGCCAGGTTGGACGCGAGCGAAGCGGCTTCCTCGCGCACCGCCGCCCGCACGGGGCCGCTTTCGGGTTCGGCGGCCAGCTCCTGAAAGGCGTCCCACAGGCGCAGGCACGCCTGGCGGGGTCCGAAGCCGACCGGTTCGGCGAAGGCCAGTTCCACCAGGTCCATGGTGTGACGTTGGGTTTCCCAGCGCTGGTGGTCGGCCAGATGCAGGCGACACAGGCGGTCCAGGAACTCCTCGCGCTGCCTTCGCACCCCGGACACGAAAACCCCCGTGCCCAGACTGAGCGTGCGTCCCAGCGCGGAAAGGCGCAAAGAGGGAGGGGGGCGCAGATCGGCCACCTGACGCGAGTAGCCGGGGGAGCGGCTGTTGGCGATGTTATGGGCGATGACTCCGGAGACCATGACCTGGGCCCGCAGGCTGCGTAGGCCCAGCTCCAACGTGGAGAAGCCGCTCACCGCGCCCACCTCCCCCGGTAGGCGAGTTCGGTCTCGGAGACGGTTCCCGCCAGCCGGCGGGAGATGGCCAGACCCTGGGCCGCGAGCCGGGCCGCCTGTTCGAGCCGGCGGCGAAGCTCACCGACGGCGCAGGCGTCATCGGGGGCGGGGGGGTCGCCGGTAACGGGTGAGGCGGCGACCCCCTCCAAGCGACGGAGCCAGTCCTGCTGGCTCGCCGTTGCGGCTTCGACGCGGGAGACGTCGCCTGCGAGGAGGGCCCCGATCAGCCGCTCGGTGGCTTGGGCCAGGCCCACCAGGAGTTCGCCCGTGGTCACGGGCGATCCCGCCGGAAGAAGTCGATGAGTTTGCGGGCAACCTCGTCGGCGGGCACGTGATAGGAGCCCTCGCGTACCCGACGGGTGATGGCCGCCACGCGCTCCGTCCGGACCTCGGGCAGGTCCTGCAGACGTCGGACCGCCTCCTGCGCGGTAGCCGACCACTCCACGCGGTCCCTGCCCTTGCCCCCGGCCTCGGGGGAGCGGGCTCCGGAGGTGCCTTCGAGCTTGCCGGCCGCCTTGCGGTCGGCCGGACGCACCTGGTCCAGGCCCGTCTGGTTAACCTTCATGATGATAATTCCTCCTCCAGGCAGTCTCCCGTTCTCCTTATCGGCCGCCATCGCCCGAGCTTTAGCCGTCCCGGAGCCGATTGGCCAAGGCCAGCATCTGGTCCTGAGCGTCCAGGCTGCGGACCACCAGCTGGAAGGCGCGCTGCGCCGCCATCAAGGCCGCCATCTCCACCGCCAGGTCGGTCCCGCCCATCTCCAGGTGGCCGGGCAGCACCCGCGAGTCGGGAGCGGGCTGGGGCGGGCCCGAGCTCTCGGTGGCCAGATAAAGCCCTGCTCCCAGGTGGAACAGGCCCGCGGGATTGGCGAACGCCCGCACGGCGGGCACGGCATCCTCGCGCCCCGCTTCCAGCGGCTCGGGGCCGCCCGTCCCGTCACGGAGCACCCACGCCCCGCCGGGACCGACCAATCTGCCCCCGGCGTCGAGGGTGAAGGCGCCGTTGCGTGAGTAGGCGGTCCGGCCGTCCCCGAGGCGCAGCACGAAGTAACCTCGCCCGACGATGGCCCAGTCGCCCCTGCGGCCGGTGGCCACCGGGCTCCCCTGGCGTTCGGGGCGGTCGATCAAGGGCTCCAGCAGGCTACCCGGGGTGCCGAGATAGCCGGGCGGCCGCGTTGTCAGCTCACCCAGCAGCTCCGCAAAGAGCGTGCGCTGGGGCGAAAAGCCCGGGGTGGACAGGTTGGCCAGGTTACCGGCCACCACGTCCAGGGCGATCGCGTACGCTCCCAGCGCCCGGGCGGCTCCCCAGATGGCTTCGGTCATCTTCCGTCACCTCCCTCAAAGGTTGCCCAGGGCCTCCAGCAGTCGCCGTGCCGTCTCGTCGTGCGCCCGCGCCGCGCGCTGGGCGGCTTCGTAGGACCGCAAGGCGGTCAAGATGTCCACCACTTCCTCGACGAGGTCGCGGCCGCTGAACTCCAGGCTGCCCTGGTGGATGCGGGCACCCGGGGCGGGTACCGCATCCGGGGGTCGCGGGATGACCCCTCCCGGCAGCGCGGGGGGCAGGGGTCCGTCGAAGAACTCCAGGCGCAGCCGCCCCACGGTGGCACCACCCACCCGCACCTCGCCGTCGGCCAGGACCGCAAGCTCGCCCCCGGTCGCCCGGATGGGACCGGCCGTCCCCAGCACACGCCTGCCTCCCGCTCCCACCAGGAACCCCTCGGCGTCCAGTCCAAAGGCCCCGTTACGGGTTAGCACTTCACCCTGTGCGTCGGCCAGCACGAAAAAACCCGGTCCCTCGATGGCGAGGTCGGTGCTGATCCCGGTGGCGCGCATGACGCCTGCGGCGACCCGGGTGGCCGTGGTCCACACCGGACCCGGTCCGGGTCCGACCGGCACTCCCCGGGCACCGCCCTGCAGGCAGTAAAGGTCGGCCCAGGACACGGCCACCAGCGTTCCCTCAACCGGATGTCCGGGAGTCTGCAGGTTGGCCAAGGCGCGGCCGGCGGCGCCTGCACGCGCCTGGCCGGCCTGTAGGCCGGCGGCGGCAAGGTAGATCCCTCTCATTCACGTTCACCTCCGCGGCCGATGAGCACGTCGAGCAAGACCCCCTTGTAGGGGTGGCCCCTGGTGGGCCGGGGTTCGCGGCGGGTACTGTCGCCGCCAGCGTCCCGCGGTGGTTCCCGTCTGCCCCGGTCGGCGGGGCGCTTCTTCCGGGACGGGGCATCTTGCCCGGCCTTGTGTTCCTCGGCCGCCGATTTGACCAGCTTTCCCAGCGCTGGTAGCGCCGCGACGGCGCGCGCCTCCTCGGGTGCAGGGCGCCCGCGCAGCCCGAGGACGGCCTGCCAGTCAATGGGACGGGGGTTCACGGCTCGTCATCCTCCGCGGCCAGCGGGGCCAGCGCACGCTTGAGGCGCAGCAGGGCCTGGGCGTGGAGCTGGGAGATGCGAGACGGGGAAACCCCCATCACCGCCGCCACCTCCTTGGGGCGCAGCTCCTCGTAGTAAAGCAGGGTGATCACCAGGCGCTCGCGCTCCGGCAAGGCGTCGATGGCGTGCGCCACCTCTCGGGCAAGTTCGGCGGCGGCCAGCCGGTCCGCGGGGTCGGGGATCGCGGGGTCGGCGACCAGATCTCCCGCGAGCAGCCCTTCCTCCCCCGGTTCCTGGGCCGAGCCCAGCACGTCCTGCAAGGACAGCACCACCGTTCCTTCCACTTCCTGCAGCCACAAGTGCAGCTGGCGGACGGTGATCTCAAGCTCGGCGGCGACCTCTTCCTCCTCGGCGGGGCGCCCGACTCTTGCCTCCACACGGCGGTAGGCTTGCTCGATCTCGCGGGCACGTCGCCGTACCGAGCGGGGAGCCCAGTCCAGGCTACGCAGGCCGTCGAGCACCGCCCCGCGGATGCGGGAGACGGCGTAGGTCTCGAAACGGACCCCGCGACCGGCGTCGTAACGTTCCAGCGCGTCCATCAACCCGAAGATCCCCCAGCCATGCAGGTCTTCCACGGGAACGCTCGCGGGCAGGCAGGCGGCCAGCCGCGAGGTGACGTGCTTGACCAGCGGCAGGTAGCTCAGGAGCAGGCGGTTGCGGTCCTCCCGCCGCCCTCCTTCCCGGTAAGCCTGCCACAACTTGTCGGAAGCCGCGCTCGTACCGTTCATCGGCGCCTCCCTCCTCGCGGCATAAGACCCATCCGGCGCTGGAGAGCCTGTTCGGCGAAAACGTGGCGGTAGATGGCGTCCTGGGCGCTTTGGGCCAGCCGGGTGAACTCTATTCCGTAGCAGCCGGGCTCCGCCGGCGCGGGAGGGTGTATCACGCGGACGACCCTGCCCTCCGCCTCCACCGTGCGGGGTTTGAGCCCGATCGCAAGTTGCAGTCGGCATCCCGGCTCCAGGGGGTGGAAGGTGAGCAGGCTCAGACCTCCTCCCCCGAGGTCGGCGGTCACACCCCTTGCCTCGTGGCTGTCCGGATCCTGCAGCGCCACGAAGGTTACCGGCACCGCCGTGTCCACCCGGGCATGCAGGCGCCGCTGCAGCCTTCGGTGGTTGGCCGGCAGCGAGAGCGTCAGACGCCCTCGACCCGCTTCGAGCACCAACGAGGTCCAGGCCAGGATGGCGGTTTGGCTTCGCAGGCGGCAAAGCACCGGCAGACCGGGTCGAAGCCCGGGCGAAGGCGGGGTCCTGACCGCCAGTTCCACCCAGAAGCGTTCGTCGTCGGCGGTGAGCACCACCGCCGGGTAGCGTTGCCATCCCCGGCGGGCTTCCTGCACCACCAACTCGAGGTGATCACCGCTCACCACACGGGGTGTTCCCCGGACCTCCTCTCCCGGCAGGTCACGGCCGCTCACGCCGACCACCCCACGGTGCCAACCGCTTCCACCTTCGCCCCGGCGTCCAGTTCCTCGTAGGCCAGCACCGCCGCGCCGGGCAGGACCGCCTCCGAAAGCCGTCGCACCGCGGCGCGCACGGGGCCTGAACACAGGATCAAGGGAGGGTTGCCCTCGGGATCCAGGCGCGAGAGCGCGGAGCGCAAGGCGGCCTGGAAGGCGCGCAGACTGGCGGGGTCCAGGCGGATAATGGGGCCGTCGTCCCCGGGGGCGATGCACTCCAGGATGCGCTGCTCCGCTTCGGGATCCACGGTGACCACACGGCGCGGGCGGTCAAGACCATAATGCACCTTCAACTGCCGTTTGAGGCGACGCCTGACCCAGCCGGTCAGGACCTCGGGGTCGCGGCTTTGGCCCGCCGCGTCGGCCAAGGCCTCGAAGATGCCCACGGGATCGCGCAAGGGGATACCCTCCCTGAGCAGGTTCTGCAGCACGCGCAGCACCTCGCCCAGCGACAGACGGTGAGGCAGGAGGTCGTCAACCAGGGCCGGATAACGCTGCCGCAGGTGTTCCACCAGCCCTTGCAGCTCCTGCCGCCCGAACAGCTCGGGAGCGTGCCGCCGGACCACCTCCGAAAGGTGGGTGGCCAACACGGCCGAAGGCTCCACCACCGTATAACCCGTGGCTTCCGCCCTGGCCGCGGCGGGGCGAGCCACCCACCAGGCCGGCAACCCGAAGGCGGGATCCCGGGTGGCCTCGCCCTCCTCGGGAGGGGCGAGTCCCTCGGGACCGATGGCCAGGCACCGCCCGGGAGGGATCTCGCCCTGACCCACGGGCACCGACCGCAGACGAATGCAGTAGGCGTGCGGGCCGAGGGCCAGGTTGTCGCGAATGCGTATCGGAGGCACCGTGATCCCCAGCTCCATCGCCGCCTGCCGTCGCACCTGGGCGACGCGGTCCAGAAGGTCTCCTCCTTGTGCGGGGTCGGCCAGCGGCAACAGCCCGTAGCCGAGTTCGATCTCCAGGGGGTCGAGGTCGATGAGCGAGAGCACGTCCTCCGGGGCGGCAGGAGGTAGCGAGGGTTGTGGGGCGGTAGCGGCCGGCGGGCGTCCGAGCCCCATGGCCAGGGCGAAGGAGACGGCCGCCAGCACCAGGAAGGGCAGCGTGGGCAAGCCGGGCACCAGACCCAGCAGGGCCAGCGCGGCGGCCGCCAGTGCCAGCACCCGGGGATTGCGGGCGAGCTGGGAGGTGATGTCCCGGCCGAGGTCGCTCTCGCCGGCCGCCCGCGTTACCACGAAACCGGTGGCGGTGGAGATCAGCAAGGCCGGTATCTGCGTTACCAGGCCGTCACCCACCGTGAGCAGTGAGTAGGTGGCCAGGGCCTGCTGGAAGGTCAGGCCCCGCTGCACCATGCCTACTACGAATCCCCCTACCAGATCGATGACCACGATGACCACGCCGGCCACCGCGTCACCCTTGACGAACTTGGCGGCGCCGTCCATCGCCCCGTAAAAGTCGGCCTCGCGCTGGATGGCACCGCGGCGGCGGCGGGCCTCTTCCTCGCCGATGATGCCGGCGTTCAGGTCGGCGTCGATGGCCAGCTGCTTGCCCGGCATGGCGTCCAGCGTGAAGCGGGCGGCCACCTCCGCCACGCGTTCGGCCCCACGGGTGATCACCACGAACTGGATGATCACGATGATCAGAAAGACAACGAAGCCCACCAGCGCGTTGCCGCCCACCACGAACCGCCCGAAGCTCTCGATCACCGCCCCCGCGTAGCCCTGGAGCAGGATGAGGCGGGTCGCCGACACGTTGAGGGCCAGGCGGAACAGGGTGGTGATGAGCAGAAGCGACGGAAGGGCGGAGAACTCCAGGGGCTCACGGGTGTAGATCGAGGTGAACAGGATCACCAGCGAAAGCGAAAGGTTTAAAGAGAGCAGAAGGTCCAAGAGCGCGGCGGGGAGCGGCAGCACCATGGCCAGCACCACCGCCGCCACCGCGCCTGCCAAGGCCACATCGGCGAAGCGATTCAAGCCTGCCACCCCCTGAGCTGGTAGACGTAGGCCATCACCGCTGCCACCGCCTGGTAAAGCCGTCCGGGAATGGGGCTGTCCACCCTGACCCCGTAGTAAAGCGCCCGCGCCAGCCAGCGGTTGTGCACCACCGGTACTCCCACCCGCCTCGCCACCCCGGTGATCAGCAGCGCCAGCCTGCCCTTGCCCCTGGCCACCACCACGGGGGCCGGGTCGATCCTTGCCCGGTACCGTAGCGCCACCGCGTAATGATCGGGGTTGGCCACCACCACGTCGGCGCCCGCCACCGCCGTCCGCATGCGGCGGCCGCGCAAGGTGCGTGCCGCTTCCTGGCGCCGGGCACGGGCCTGGGGAGGGCCCTCGGTATCCTTGAGCTCCTCGCGTAGCTCCCTCCTGGTCATGCGCAAGGACTTTTCATGCTCCTGGCGCTGGTAGGCGTAGTCCACGGCTGCCAGGACCCCTAGCACCAGCAACATGCGGGACCCAAGACTCCATCCCCAGCGTCCCACCTGGGCGGCGGCGGTGAGCGGGTCGGCCCGGGCCACGGCGGCCAGGTCGGGCAGGCGGGCGGCAACCACCGACCACCCCAGCCAGACGGCGGTCCCCACTTTCAGCAGGTTCTTGCCCAACTCCAGAAGACCGTGACGCGACAGCATGCGCCCGAGACCCGACAGTGGGTTCAACCGGCCGAGGTCGGGGGCGAGCAGCGCGGGGGCCACCATCCCGCCCGTCTGCGCCAGTCCGGTGCCCGCGGCGGTGAGCGATGCCGCCAGGAGAAGCGGCAGCAGGCCCGCGCCGACGACGAGTGCCGCCTGCCGGCCCAAGGGTCCCAGCTCGGGATCGGGCCCGGGCAGCTGGTGCCAGGCGAGGTAGGCCAGGTGCGCAAGGCGGGCGCCGGTAGCCCCCACCGTCAACCTGAGAACGGTGCCGGCCACCGTCAGCACCGCCAGCGCCGTCACCTCGGGGCTGCGCAGCACCCGGCCGCGCCTCCGGGCCTCCTGGCGCCGGCGCGGTGTTGGCTCTTCTTTACGCTCCTGCGTGTCCTCGCCTGACACGTTGCTGCCTCCTCCGGCCGGTCAGGGCCTAAGCAGCCCGATCAAGGAGTCGGCCATGCCGCCGAAGGCCAGGCGTAGCACGGCTACGAGCGCCGGGAGCGCGCCGATGAGCACGACCAACCCGGCCCCTGTCTTGACCGGCAGGCCCACGAAAAACGGGTTAAGCTGGGGCATGGTACGGGCGACCATGCCCAGCAGGATGTCGGTAAGGCAAAGAGCGGCCAGCACGGGGGCGGCCAACTGGACGCCCAGCACAAGGGCGGCGGCGGCGCGGGCGGCCAGCACGTGTACCGCCCCGTCGGTGAGCACGGCCCGACCGGCCGGCAGCACCCGGAAACTGGCCCACAACGCGGTGAGGAAGGCGCGATCGCCCGCGAGGGCCACGAACACCGCCAGGGCCACGAAGTAGTACAGCCGGCCGAGCAGCGGGGTGGGAGCGGGCTGGCTCGGGTCGGCCACCACCGCAAACCCCAGACCCAGCTGGTAGTCGACTACCGACCCGGCCAGCTCGGCGGAGTAGAAGGCGAGCGACAGCCCCAGGCCCAGCAGCACTCCCGTGCCCACCTCGCCTAGCACCGCCAGGGCCAGTGCCGGCGCCTCGCCGGCGTCGGGCACCGGTTCGGGATGCACGGAAGCCATCGCCAGCGAGATCGCCAGCGCGAGGCCCAGGCGCACGCGGCCCGGAACGAAGGGGCCGCCGAAGTAGGGACTGAAGGCGAAGATGGTCCCCACCCTGATGCTCACGAGCACCAGGCGCAGCGAAAACTCGGCGTAGGGCCAGGCCCAGGCCATGCTAGCGGATCACCTCCGGGAGCGACCCGAGCACCGCGTGACAGAACTCCACCAGCGTCCTGAGCATCCAGGAGCCGAACAGGAGCAGGGCGGCGCCCACCGCCAGCAGTTTTGGTACAAAGCTGAGCGTCTGCTCCTGGATCTGCGTGGCCGCCTGCAAGATGCTGACGATGAGGCCTACCAACAGGCTCAGGGCCAGCATGGGTCCGGCCACCAGCAGCACGGTGCGCAGTGTTTCCTGGGCCAGCCGTAACACCAGTCCCTCGGGCAGTGCCCGTCACCTCTCTCAGCGGAAGCTAGTCAAAAGCGATTGCACCACCAGGTGCCAGCCGTCAACCGTGACGAAGAGCAAGAGCTTGAAGGGCAAAGACACCATCATCGGCGGGATCATGAACATCCCCATCGCCATGAGCGAGCTGGCGACCACCATGTCCAGCACCAAGAAAGGCAGAAAGAGCAGAAAGCCTATCTGGAACGCGGTTTTCAGCTCGCTGATGGCGAAGGCCGGGACCAACACGTAAAGCGGGATGTGTTCGGGGGAGTCGACCTCTGCCATACCGGCCATCCCCATGAACAGCGCCAGATCGGCCTCGCGTGTCTGACGCAACATGAACTGGCGGACCGGGGTGGCCGCGCGCTCCCAGAACTCGACCTCGCCGATGGTGCCCGCCAGGAAGGGGGTGAGCGCCTCCTGGCCGATCGTCTGGAACACGGGAGCCATGATGAAGAAGGTCAAGAACAAGGCCAGCGCGACCAGCACCTGATTGGGAGGGACGTTCTGGGTGGCGATGGCGCTGCGCAGGAAACTCAGCACCACGATCACGCGGGTGAACGAGGTGGTGAGCACCAGCAGGGTGGGTGCCACCGCCAGCAGCGTGAGCAGTAGCAGCACCTCGAGCGCCGGTGACACGTGATCCAGCCCGGCGCGGCCCAGCAGCGTGTCAAGGTCGCTCAGCACCGACTGCCCTGGCAACGGGGCCAGCCCGGCGGCGGCGAAGGCCACCAGGGCGGCGAGCCTGACGACGGCTCGGCTAGCCCGCATGGTCCCCGTCCTTCCCCAGAGCGCGAGAGAGTTCGGCGCGAAAATCGGGACGGCGGCGCCGGGAAGCCCCGCGACCCCGTTCCATCTCCGCCCGCAGGTAGGCGGCAGCGTGCTCCTCGGGCACCCGGCCCAGCAGCACCAGCGACCGCTCTGCGGCGCCCAGAAGGTATAGCCCGCCCAGGACGTTCACCAGATGAACGGTCTTGCCCGGCCCCAGCGAGAGCGTTCCCACCAGCGTCAGCGCCTTGCCGGCGGCGGTCCGTCCGTCGCGCCGGAGAAGCCGCAACCCCACTCCCACGCCGAGCGCCAGGATCAGGGAGCCTCCGGCCATCGTGCCTAGCTGGAGCAGCACACCGGCGCCTGCATCGGCCACCGTCAGGCCCTCCTTCCCGGGATGCGGGAGCGATCCCCCCGCTGTACCAGCTCGGTGACCCGCACTCCGAAGTGCTCGTCGATGACCAGCACTTCTCCCTTGGCCACCAGCTCACCGTTGATCAGGATGTCGACCGCCTCGCCCGCCAGCCGGTCGAGCTGGATGACCGATCCCGAGGAGAGCTTGAGTACATCCTCCAGCAGGCGGCGCGTGCGCCCCAGCTCCACCGTGATCTCCAGCGGCACGTCCAGGAGGACGTCCAGGCCGGGCTCGTCGCGGTCCGGTCGTTCAGCCGCCGACCGGGTCTGAGTACGATTCGTCTTGTCCGTCATCTTCCGGTTCCTCCCGTTGGGGCTGGCCCTCGATACGGAAGGCCAGGCGTTGCCCGTACCGCCCTGCCCGCCCCATGAACAGTGGCTTGCCCTCTACCACCAGCGGCAAGAGATCGTCCACTCCCGTGTCAAGGTGCAGGATCTCCCCGGGCTCCAGTGCCAGCACCTTGCGTAGCGGCAGCTTCACCTTACCCAGCACCACCGACAGGGTGACGGGCGCCTGCAGCAGGCGCTCGTGCACGTGCTCCTCGGGCTCCTCGCCGGCGTGCCGGTAGCGACCTGCCCAGGCCTGCGTGTTCAGCCGCGGCAGCAACGGCTCCAGCATGAAGTAGGGCAAAAAGAGCGCGACCCAGCCTTCCTCGGTGCCCAGGGTGGCGTGGAAGCTTACCACCGCCGCCGCTTCGCTGCCCGCCAGCGTCTGCACGAACAGGGGGTTGTCCTCAACCCGAAGCACGCGGGGCTGTACCTCCAGCAAGCCGCTCCAGCCCTCGGCCAGCACGTCCACGAGATCCTGCAACACGTGCGCAAGCGCCGCCCGCTCCACGTCGGTGAGCGTGCGCGCGGGTGTCGTCCCCTGGCCCGGCCCTCCGAACAGGCGGTCGATGAAGGACAAGGCCAGGCGGCCGTCCATCGCCAGGATGGCCTCTCCGCGCAGGGGCGGCAGGGCCAAAACCCCCAACACGCCGGCCTCTCCCTCGCGCCGGACGAACTCGTCGTAGGTCGCCTGCTCCACGCGGTTTACGGTGACCTGGGAAGGAAGACGGAACACGGCCAGCCAGTGGGAGGTCCAGCGACGGGCCACGTGTTCGTGGAGCACGGCCAGCGTCCGCAGTTGCTCCTTGGAGAACTTGTCGGGCCGGCGGAAGTCGAACGTCCGGGTCGGCGTTTGCTGGTTCATCATCCTCACTCCGTTGTTGGCCGGGGTTCCGCCGCGCTCAGACCCAATCGGAGCACCACCACGTCGACCCGCCGGTTGCGGGCCATGCCTTCGGCGGTGGTGTTGTCGGCTACCGGCCGGTACTCCCCGTAGCCCGCCGCCGAGAGCCGGAAGGGGTCCATGCCTTTGTCCTCGACCAGGTAACGGACCACCGCGGTGGCCCGTGCGGTGGAAAGCTCCCAGTTGGAAGGGTAAACGAGCGTGCTGATGGGGCGGGAGTCGGTATGTCCTTCCACCCGGACGTCGTTGGGTATGGTCAGGAGAACCCCGCTGAGCTCATCAAGGGCCCGGCAAGCATCGGGCCGCAGGTCGGCGCGACCGGTGTCGAAGAAGACGTGGTCGGAGAAGCGGATCACGATGCCACGGTCCTGCAGCACAAGGTCCACCTGATGGCTGTGCCCGAGTTCCTGCTGCAGCAACCGGTATACTTCGAGAAGTTGCGCCAGGTCGCGTTCCATCACAAGCTCGTCGAGGTTGACCTCCTGTTCGCCCGGACCGGGGTCGAACCGCGGGGGAGGTTCTTCGATGATACCCGGTGGAAGGCCAAGTGACTGCTGGATGGATGACAACGCCGAGGCGAACCGCTGGACGTCCAGTACCGAGATGCTGTAGAGCAGGACGAAGAAGATCAGGATCTGGGTGACCAGGTCCCCGTAGCTGGACATCCAGAACGGTGCGCCCTGCGGGCCGGAGTTGCCCTCACGCCTCCTCCTCATCCCACCTCGGCCTCCTCAACGACCGTCTGCTGTTCGGCCGCCGCCCGCCGGTCCATGGCCCGCTGCACCCTCGGCGACAGGTAGGCGCGGAGCTTTTGCTCCACCAGCCGGGGGTTGTGGCCGGCCTGAATGGCAAGCAGCCCCTCGATCATGATCTGCTTGACGTGCCATTCCTCCTCATGGCAAACCCGCAGTTTGCCCGCGAGGGGAATGCAGATCAGGAAGGCGAACAGCGTCCCGTAGAAGGTGGTCAGCAAGGCCACCGACATGCCCGGCCCGATGCTCGAGGGGTCGTGCAGCGTGCGTAGCATCTTGATCAGGCCGATCAAGGTGCCGACCAGGCCGAAGGAAGGAGCCAGGCTGCCCATGGTGTCGAAGATGCTCTGGCCGGCGCGGTGGCGTTGTTCCAGCGAGTAAAGGTCGGTCTCCAGGATGGCCCGCGTCAGCTCGGAGTCGGTGCCGTCCACCACCAGCTGCAGCCCGCGCGCCAGGAAGGGGTCGGGGACTTCTGCCAGCTCGCGGTCCAGGGCGAGCAGGCCCTCCCGCCGCGCCCGGGTGGCGTAGTCGACCATCAGACTGATGACCTCGGGGGCACTCATCCGGCGGCTGAAGAACACGTTCTTGACGACCGCGAAGCTGCCCAGTACCTGGCCGAGACGGTAGTTGATAAGCGTGGCCGCGATGGTGCCGCCCAGCGTGATCATCACCGCGGGCAGGTTCCAGAAGGCACCGAGTCCACCGTCGGCGCCGATCGCATACGACAAGAGAGCGATTCCGGCCACGATGCCGAGGATGGAGCCCGCATCCATGTCAACCGGTTTCCTCCTTGGGCCGGTGTCGTAGCGCCCGGCGGTACTCGATGACCCGGCGGACCACCTCGTCGACCGGCTCGGACACCACCAGCTTGCGGCCGGTCGTGAGGGTGACCACGGTGTCGGGGCTGGCCTCCACGAGCTCGATGATCTCGGCGTTGACCACGAGCTCGCTGCCGTTCAAACGGGTCAGCCGCAACATGCCATCATCTCCTGAGGTTTGCCAGTTCCTGCAGCATCTCGTCGGATGCCGATATCACGCGGCTGTTGGCCTGGAATCCGCGCTGGGTGACGATCATGTCCGCGAATTCCAGGGCCAGGTCCACGTTGGACATCTCCAGGGCGCCGGAGGCGATGGCCCCCCGGCCTCCTGTCTGGGGCGCGCCCACCGACGGGGCGCCGGAGTTGGCGGACACCGTGTAAAGGCTGTTGCCGACGCGAAGCAGCCCCTCGGGGTTGGGGAAGGTGGCCAGGGCTATCTGACCCAGGGGAACGAGATTGCCGCCGTCGTCCACTCCCACCACGTTGCCACTGCGGTCGATGGAAAGGTGATGGACGTTGCCGGGTACGGTGATCGTCCCGCCGCCTACCGCCCGCACGGTCAGACCGGTGGCCGGGTCGACCAGCACGCCGGCGGCGTCCTGAACGAAGCTGCCGGTGCGCGTGTAGTACACCTCGGTGCCGCTAACGAGGACAAAGAAGCCCTCGCCTTCCACGGCCAGGTCGCGGACCCGTCCCGTGGCTTGCAGCGCGCCTTGCGTGTGGATGCCGTCGACGGCGCCCAGGCTGGTCCCCAGACCGATCTGCTGGGGGTTGACACCGCCGCGCGTGCCGGTGGGTGCCGCCCCACCCCGCAACGTCTGGCTGAACAGCTCCCGGAAGGACGCCCGGCTGGCCTTGTAGGCCACGGAGTTGACGTTGGCGAGGTTGTGACCGACCACGTCCATCCTCAACTGGTGGGTCCTGAGACCCGAAACCGCCGCGAACAGGGATCTCAACATGTCGGTTACCTCCCTTTCGGTTATTCGGCCAGCCCGGTGACCAGGGCGGGATCCAGCTTCCGACCGTTGCTTACCAGGAACCAGGTGCCTTCGGACCACTGCAAGCCGTCCACGCGCAGTTGCAGCGGGCCGCCGGGAGCGTCCACCTCCACCGTGCGGCCGACCAGGTTGACCAGGGTTGCCAGGGCGGAGGCCTGGGGACTGAGCTGGGGGGTGAGCCTTTCCATCTGGCTTCGCAGGTTCTCCAGCGACTCCACCATGAGCAGCTGGGTGAGCTGGCCGAAGAACTCCTGGCTGCTCACCGGGGCCAGCGGGTTCTGGTGCTGCAGCTGCGCCACCATCAACTTGAGGAGCTGCTCCCGGCCGATGAGCTTTCCGGTTTCACCGAGACCCGTAACACGGTCCATGACAAGGCCTCCTTTCTATACCCGGCAGTCCAGCAGACCCCGGCGTCTTGCCGATCGTCCGCGGGGTGGTGCCGGGTCGCCGGGGACGGGAGGTTCGGGGAGATCTTGGGGCTGGCCCTTGCCGTGCCCCCCGGTGCCCACCCGGACGTCCACCGCCCCCAGGGGAATCCCCCACTCCTGCAGCGCCTGTCGCATGTCCCCTTCACGTCCGGTGAGCAGCTGTTCCGCCCGATGGTCAACCACCTCGAACAGCGCCTGGGCCGTGCCCCGCTCGAGCTTGACCTGAAGGCTGACCGGACCGAGCTCGCGGGGCTTGAGCGCGACACGGATGGTCTGTCGTGTCTCCTGAAGATCGGTAACCCGGGCCTGCAAGGCCTCCCAGGCCTCCTCGGCCCGTGCCCTGAGCACCGAGGGGTCGCCTTTCGCCGCGACGCTTGGTGACGTTCCCTCCGGGATCGGCGAAGAGGAAGGCGCCGGATCGCCCACCGCGGCGTGTTCCCCCGATGCCTGGAGCGTATGAAGGCGTCGCCGATCAGCAGCAGGCGAAGCTTCCGGCGTGGGACGCGGAAGGCGTGCGGCCGGAGCCGCCGGCACGTCGGGCACCGCGACCCGCGGTGTTGCCGGCGTCTTCTCCGGCACATGCTCCCGGGGCGCTTGGGGCACCTGGGCGTCCGGAACCTCCGGCATCGCCACCGCTTGCGGGATATCGGGCTGGGGGGTGACCGCCTGCGCATCGGGCAGCGGAGGTCGCGGGGTCACCGAAGGTGGGCCTTGGGCAACCGGCGTGAACGCGGGCGACGGCGCCGGAACCGGTCCGGTCACCGGCGGCAGGTCGGGTGGCGCGTCGGAGCCTGCGAAGAAGGCGAGCGCACGGTCCGCGACCGGCGATGGGGAAGCAGGCCCGGGAAGGGAGCCATCGGGCTCCGTCTCCCCGGGCCGGCCCTCATACGCGGGAGCAGGACAGTCCGGCAGGCGTGCGCGGTGCAGCTTTCCCCCCTGTGTGGCTTCGGCCGGCGGGCTCGCCTGGATGCTCCCGGTCAGGTGCCCGGGCAACTCCGCCCCCCGGTAGTGCCCGTGAACGGTCCAGAGCAACAGCACCAGCGCCTCGAACCAGTCAGCCGCCTCACCCAGACGTTGATCGGTTCGTCTTGCCTCCGGCGGTGTCGAACCGTCCCACCCGGACCCGCCCGGCCTGTGGATTGCCACCGGACTCGTCATTTCCCGCGGTCTTCCTCCTTTGACAGCGGGTCGCGTGACCCACGTTGTGCGTGCTCGTCCGCCTCGCGGAGCAGCACCTGGCGGCGCAGGCTCTCTTGCGCCGCCAGGTGCTGCTCCGCGAGGCGCTCCAAGCTCCGACGGCCGCGACCGGCTTCGACCAGCTCGGCCAGGCGTGCGGCGGCCACTGCCTGCCTTTCCTCGAGTTCCTGCCGATGCTCGACAACCCTGCGACTGGCCCACGCGAGCGCGGCGCCGGCGGATGCAAGCTCCGTCGGTTCGGGGGAGGCGGCGGCCTCACGCATCGCCGCCACCAAGAGCCCCCTCCGGGCGAGGGCCTCGTGCACCTGGTCGCGGGCGGCGGCCTCTTGGCGCCGGGCCAGGCCCAGTGCGAGCATACATTGCCGTTCGCGCATGCGCGTCAGCCGCAGCAGCCTTTCCAGGCGGAAACGTCGGCCGGGCAAGCTAGCTCACCTCCTCTTCGAAAAGTGACAGCAGGTCACGCTGCGTGCTCTCAAAAGCGGCCGGCTCGTCGCGATCCTGTCGGAGGAACCGCCGCACGCGGCCGATGTAACGGCAGGCGTGATCGATGTCGGGGTTCTGTCCCGGGGCGTAGGCGCCGATGTTGATGAGGTCCTCGGCATCGCGGTAGGTGGCCAGTACCCGGCGCAGCAGGCTCGCGGCCCGCAGGGCCGGCTCGTCCACGACGTCGGCCATCAACCGGCTCACGCTGGCCAGCACGTCCACCGGCGGGTAGTGCCCGCGCGCCGCCAGGTCGCGGGACAGCACGATGTGACCGTCGAGGATGGCCCGCAGGGCGTCGGCTACCGGCTCGTTGACGTCGTCTCCCTCGACCAGCACGGTGTAAAACCCGGTGATGCTCCCGGTGCGCGAGCATCCCGCCCTCTCCAGCAGGCGGGGCAGCAGCGAGAAGACGGAAGGCGTGTAGCCGCGGGCGGTCGGCGGTTCGCCGTTGGCCAGGCCGACCTCCCGTTGGGCCATGGCGAACCGCGTCAGCGAGTCCATCACCAGCAGCACGTGCTTGCCCTGGTCACGGAAATACTCGGCGATGGCGGTGGCGGTCATGGCCGCCTTGATGCGTACCAGTGCGGGCTGGTCGGAGGTGGCGGCCACCACCACCGAACGCCTCCTGCCCTCCTCGCGCAGGTCACGCTCCAGGAACTGGCGGACCTCGCGGCCGCGCTCGCCGATCAGGCCGATCACGTTCACCTCCGCCGCGGTGAAGCGGGCCATCATCCCGAGGAGGGTGCTCTTGCCGACCCCGCTGCCGGCGAAGATGCCCACGCGCTGGCCACGCCCGCAGGTGAGCACGCCGTCGATGGCCTTCACTCCCGTGGGCAGGGGATGGCTTATGGGAGCCCGCTCCATAGCCGGTGGAGCCGGGAAATCAAGGGGACGCCAGGCGGCGGCATCGATCGGTCCCCCACCGTCGATGGGCTTACCCAGCCCGTCGAGCACCCGTCCCAGCAGCCCCGGCCCCACCGCAACCCCCAGCACCGTTCCCGTGGCCTCCACCGGCGCCCCGGGTCCCACTCCGGCGGGATCCCCAAGCGGGGTCAGCAGCGTGCGGCCGTCGCGGAAGCCGGTCACCTCGGCCAGCAGGGTTCCGTTGCCCGTACGGTGGATGTGGCAGAGCTCACCGAGCAGGGCACGCGGGCCGGCGGACTCCAGCGTGAGTCCCACCACGCGGGTGACCCTTCCCCTGCAGGTGAACAGCGGTGCTCGCCTGACGGTTTCCTCAAGCTGCGGTGGAAGCAGTCGCCTCATGGCCCTTCCTCCCCCGCGACCGCGCGGTGAAGGGCGCGGCGGAGCCTTGCGAGCTGGCAGGCCCAGCGTCCGTCAAGACCGCCCGAACTCGTCTCCACCTCGACCTCTCCGGGCTCCAGATGGGGCTGGGGGATGATCTCCAGCTCGGCCACACCCGTCTCATGGGCAAGACCCTGCGCCGCCTCGCGCAAGGTGGCCGCGTCCTGCGGGCAGACCTTCAGGCGGACGGCGGAGGAGCCGTCCAGCTCACCCAGAGCCTCGCGGGCGACCCGGATCACGGTATCGGGGGCCAGCCGCAACTCCGCGCGCAGCAGGCGCTCGGCCAGGGCCACCGCCAGCTCCACCGTTTCCAGCTGCAACTGACGCAGAAGCGTGGCCCGCTGCTGTTCCAGAGCCAGCTTCTCGTGCTGGCGGAGTGCCTCAAGCTCGATCCTCGCCCGCTCCAGGGCCGCGCGGTCCTCGGCCAGCCGCCTGCGCTCGGCTTCGAGCTCCTCGCGGCAGGCGGCCATCCCTGCGGCGTAGCCGTCCAGGTAGGCCTGTTCACGGTCGGCGTCCGCGGCCCGCCGCGTGTCAGGCGTCGAGGAGGCCGGGCGGTGCACGGGAGCCGGGTGGAGCCGGCCCGGCCGCCAGTCCGCGGCCGTCGTTTCCCTGCCTGTGACCGTCTGCCTGCCCAGCGGCAGAAAGCTCCGGCTAGACGACAATGTCCTCGCCTCCTCCGCGGGAGAGAATGATCTCGCCTTCCTCATCCAGGCGCCGGACGATGGCCACGATGCGCTGTTGCGCCTCTTCGACCTCGCGCAGGCGCACAGGACCCAGGAAGGCCATGTCCTCGTTCAGGTTCTGCGCGGCGCGCTCGGAGAGGTTCTGCGCGATCTTGGCCTTGAGTTCCTCGCTGGCCACCTTCAGCGCCAGCGGCAGCTCGCGCGAGAGGTCAACCTCGCGCAGCACCCGCTGCAGCGAGCGGTTGTCCAGGTTGACGATGTCCTCGAACACGAAGAGCTGCTTTTTGATCTGCTCGGCCAAATCGGGATCCCGGGCGGCCAGGGTTTCGATGATGCTCTTTTCGGTGGCACGGTCCACGCGGTTGAGGATCTGCACCAGCGCGCGCAACCCTCCCGCCCGGGTGTCTTCCAGGAGGGCGTTGGTGGCCACCTTGCGTTCGAGCACGCGCTCCACCTCGCGCACCATCTCCGGTGAGGCCCGGTCCATCAGGGCCACCCGGCGGGCCACGTCCGTGCGCACCTCCGGAGGCAGCTGGCCCAGGATCGAGGCGGCCTGCTCCGGCAGAAGGTGCGCCAGCACCAGGGCGATGGTCTGCGGGTGCTCGTTCTGCAGGAAGCCCGCAAGGAAGGAGGGATCGGAGCGGCGGGCGAAGGCAAACGGTCTGACCTGAGTGGAGGCGAGCAGACGCTGCATGATGTCGCCGGCCCGTTGCGGGCCGAGGGCTTTCTCCAGCGCCGAGCGCGCGTACTCGAGTCCTCCCTGCTGGTAGTACTCGTGGGCCACCGCCGTCTCCAGAAACTCGCGCACTGCCGAAAGCTGGATGTCCGCGGGGAACCTGCCCGCGTTGGCCACCTCCACCATCACCGCTTCGATGTCGGCCTCCGTCAGGTGGCGCAACACCCGGGAGGCAAGTTCCACTCCCAGGGCCACCAGAACCGCCGCCGCCTTCTCTCGCCCGCTGAGTTCGGGCTGGCGTCCCGGCATCTCGCGTGGCGGCAGTCGCGGCGGGCTTGCCTGCGCCGGCGCCACTGCTGCGTTCGTGAAGCGGTCGGTCACCGCGATTCCCTCCCGGGTCAGTTCAGTTGTCCGCGATCCAGGTCCTCAAGATGCGGGCCACTACCTCGGGCTTGTTGCGAGCCAGGTCGATCAGGTCCGACCACCCGGCCCGGTCCCCCGACGCCCCCAGGACCGGCGCCGTGCCGGGCAGGTGGGTTCCCGGAGCCACCGGCTCAGGCGCCGGCGTGGAAGCCGGCCGTTGCCGGCGCCGCCGCGGACGCCCCAGTCGGGCTACGACCAGCCAGCACAGTCCTGCCACGAGCAGCGCGGCACCGCCGGCCGCTGCGAGGTACCACCAGCTTTGGGTGGGCGCCGGCTCGGGCAGGCCGTTCAGGAGCTCGTCCAGCAGCGAGCTGTCAAAGGGTATGCCGCTGACTACCAGTGAATCGCCGCGGCCGGGGTCCAGTCCCAGGGCGGCCCCGGCCAGGTTGCGCAGGGTCTCCTCCTCGGCGGCGGTGAGGTTGCGGTTGATCACCACCGCCGCGCTCAGACGGGTGATGACGCCGGGGGCGGTCACCACGCGCTCGATCGTCTGGTTGAGCTCGTAGTTGGCCAGCCGCTCCACCCGCTCGTACTCGGAGTCGGGGGTGGTCGCCGTTCCTGAGGCGTACACGGGCACCGACGCTCCCGGCAGGTTGGACGCCGTTCCGGTGGGGCCTCCCGACGGTGGCGAGCCCGAGCCCCGGTAAGTTTCGTGCACCTCCTGCACGCTGCGAAGCAGCGGAGCGCCGGCGGGCTCCATGATGACCTGCTCGGTCTCGCGCTGGTCGAAGTTGACCTCGGCGCGCACCGCCACCAGGGCGTTCCCCGGTCCGAGCACCTGCTCGAGCAGGCCGCGCAGTTCGGACGCCAGACGCGTCTCCACCTGTTCGCGGAGGTCGGCCTGGTTCTGTGACCCGGTGCTGCCGTTGCCGTTGGTGAGCAGGCGCCCTTTGCCGTCGATCACGGTTACCCGGTCAGGCGAAAGGTCGGGAACGGCGCCGGCGACCAGATGGACGACGGCCGCGACCTGGTCGCGGCCCAGGCTGTGGCCCGGCTTGAGCTGCACCAGCACCGCGGCGGCCGCCGGCCGCGACTGCCCGGCGAAGATGCTCTCGCGGGGCAGCACCAGGTGCACGCGCGCGGCCGCCACGCCCTGGACCTTCAAGATGGTGCGCGTCAGTTCACCCTGTAACGCCTGCACCAACCTCACCTGCCGCTCGAGGTCGGTCGAGTTCCAGCCGCCGCCGGCGAAGGACTCCAGGCCCACCACGCCTCCGGTGGGGAGTCCGGCCCGCGCGATCATCAGGCGGGTTTCGTGAAGCCGCGAGGCCGGCACGAGGACGCTGTCGCCGCGTCCGCCCACCTGGTAGGGAATACCCGCTTCGGCCAGGCGGTCGACGATGGCGGCGGCATCCTCCAGGGCAAGCCCCGTGAACAGGGGAACCATGGGCGGGCGGGTCAGCACCATGATGCCCGCCGTCACCAGCGCCAGCACCAGCACGGCGGCGCCGGCCAGCAGCATCCGCCGGCGAAAGTTGGCATCCTGTACAAGCTCGCGGAACCGTTCCACTCAAGACCACCCCGACCGTCGTGGCGGGCTATACGGGCATGCGCATTATCTCCTGGTAGGCCTCGAGGGCGCGGTTTCGGAGCTGGATCAGAAGCTCAAGGCTCAGGTTGGCCTTCTCCGCCTCCAGGATCACTTCGTGCAGGTCCTCGGCCTGACCGGTGGCCAGGGCGGCGGCCGTGGCATCCGCCTTGAGCTGCTGGGCGTTCACCGCCGTGGCGATCTCCCGCAGGCAGTTGGCAAAAGCCGTGCCCGCCGCCTGCGGCGTCCGCGAGGCCGCGGGTGTCGTGCCGTTCGCCGCGGTCGCGGGGACCGCGGTTATGCGGGTGATGTTCAAGCCGGACACCTCCTCACTGCCTGCCTATTTCCAGCGCCCGCTGGGCAAGCGTGCGCGTGGCGCTGGCGACCGCGGCGTTGGCCTCGTAGGCCCGAGTCGCCGCCATCAGGTCGACCATCTCGGCGACCACATCCACGTTGGGCAGCCGCACGTAGCCGTCCGGGTCGGCATCGGGGTGTGTCGGGTCGTGCCGCAACGGGAAGGCGGCCGGATCCGCCACCACCGCCGTGACCGCCACCCCGTGACCGGGCTCGGCAGGAGCTCGCCTGAGCCAGGCCAGTGCCGCCGCGAAGGGCGACGCCGTTCCGCGGGGCGCGAAGACGGGCACCAGACGCCGGTAGGGCTCACCGGCGGGAGTACGCGTGGTGTTGAGGTTGGCCAGGTTACTGGCGATCAGCTCCAGGCGCAGCCGCTCGGCGGTCAGCGCCGAGGCGCTCGTCTCCAGGATCTTGAAGATCCTCATCACCGGTATCCCTCCCCGCATTACTTCCTGCCTTCGGTTACCGCAAGGCGCAGTGCCGCCAGACGCTGGTTGAGCTGGCGGAGGAGTGCCTGATGGTGCAGGGTGTTCTCCGAGAGCGTGGCAAGTTCGTATTCCAGGTCGACGTTGTTGCCGTCGGGCCGGGCCGAGGTGTGTAGCTCGCTTTGTAGACGAGGAGCAGGGTAGCCGGCCGACGCGCCTGGCCCGAGGTGCAAGGGGTGGGTGACGACCGGCGAAAGACCGCGCTCCGCCCCTTCGAGCGCGTCACGCCAGGGCCGGTCAAAGGTCACCGTCACCCGCTTGTAGCCCGGAGTGCTCAGGTTGGCGAGGTTCTGTGCCGTCGCCGCCTGCCTAAGCCCCGTAACCCGCAGTCCCCACTCGAGCGCCTCTATGCCCCTGGTAGACAAAAACCCCATGCCGCCTCCCGCCTTTGCCAAAACATCCCGCTTCGCAGCGGGGTGCCAGAACGGGTGAGCGCCCAGGGGCGGTTGGGCTTAACTCCGGCAGCCCGGCTGACCCAAAAGGGCCATCGCTTTACCTCCCACCCGGCGGTGGGGAGGTGTTTGTCGGAATCTGTCAAGTCTGGGGGTAACCACACCAGAGTAGCAAAACCCCTGCCGCCTGTCAATACAGCGCGATCACTCAGCTAAAATGTAGCCGAAGGGACATTGGCTCACTCAGACAAA
>DYFO01000021.1 GCA_020725145.1 Symbiobacterium thermophilum | reverse complement strand
GAGGGCGGGTGCCCGGGTCCACCCCATCTGGCACCACCCCCCGGCATCAGGACATATGACTCCTACGAGTCGCTGATCGCCTCCGTGGGCCGAGGTGCAGCGTACCACGCCCTGCTCCAGCAGCTGGGTCACCCCCTGCTCACTCCGGTGGCTCATGATGGCATCTGGATGAAGACTTCGCAGGGACTGCTTGAGCTCATAAAGGCAGGTACTCAGCTGCCCTTCCCCTCGCCTGAACCTCTTTTCCACACCGATGATCGTCTCCTTGTGCCCGAGACGTCACTGGTGGAGCCTCTCCCTCTCCGGGTGGAGGTTGTGGCGGGGGTCGACGAGCGCCCCGTCTACACTGCAGTATGGGATCTGCAGCCCCCGGTGGAACGCGGCCAGGGTCTTACCCTCATGTACCGGTATGATGCGAATCAGGCTCTGTGGCTGAAACTTCGCGTTGGGAGAGCCGGCCAGGCTGATGAATGGCACACGGCTTTGATCGAGAACCCCCTCACCAACGTTGTCAACCCACAGCCGGAACGCGAAAGCATCCTGGAACTCGAGCAAAGGATCCGAAGCCGCGAGATCCCTGAACACAGGATGCCCGATGTGCTCGTGGAGCTTGCGGACAAGTACGCGAGGCTTGGTCAGCGTGAGAAGGCTATCGAACACTTACAGCGGGCGCTTCGGCGTCGCCGTGCGCCTGACGCAGGCGTGCTGAACAAGATGGCCATGCTGTATGGTGAAATCGGGCATGTCGACAGGGAAGAAGAACTGTACAGAGAGGCAGCCAGGGTTTCCGGTTGGAGCGGGGCGCTGTTCAACCTCGCCCTTGCGCAACGGCGACGACAGGACTACAAGAATGCGATCGAATCCGTTGAACTTGCTCTGGCTCGAGAAGAAGATCCGCCGTACTTCGTGCTGCGTGCCATGCTCGCCAGAGACAGCGGCGACAGCGAGGGCAAGGAGCGCTACTTGAATGGGGCTCTGGCGCGATTCGGTCCCATCGAGTTGCAGAGTGACTGGCAACTGGGGTGGTTCCTGACGGCACTCAAGATGCGCGGGGACATGGAGCGCGCCCGAGAGGTGGAGACCGAACTCAGGAGAAGGCGGAGCGCTTCGGGGTCTCATGAGCCGGACGACGAGGGCTTTCTTCCCCACGTGAAACGCCCGTAGGAGGAGTGTTCGTGAGGGACTGGCTCGTTTTTGAGAGTCAGCTGACACCTGACCAGCTTCGTGCGGTCAGGTTGAGCCCAGATGAACACCGGGTCATCATGGGGGGGCCCGGCTCCGGCAAGACACAGGTGCTGCTGTACCGTGCACGTCACCTTTGTGACACCTACCGGACCCCCGCTGACAGATTCCGCATATTCGTGTTCACCCGGGCACTGAAGTCCTACATATCTTCTGCGCTTGACTTGCTTGGGCTCCAGGAAGACTGCATCACGACCCTAGCCTGGTGGTGCTATTACTACTACAAGGAGAATGTACACCCCAGGGTACCAACGCGCGAGGACGGAACGCCTGATTTCCCGTGGGTTGTACGACGGCTCATTGAAGAAATGCGATTCCTGCCCGCGCCCCTGTACGATTTCGCGCTCGTTGATGAAGGGCAGGACCTCGACGAGGATTCGTACCGGCTGCTGAAGCTGATCTCAAAGCATATAACGGTGTGCGTGGACCAGAGGCAACAGATATACGAGCACGGCTCGGATGTGCACAGGATTCTCACTGCCCTGGGCGTTGAGAAGCCCAATGTGTCACTGCTTGAAACGTTCAGGTGTTGTCCCTACATAACCCGTCTCACGGCCGAGTTGCTGGACGACCCTCGCGAGCGGGAGTTTCACCGGAGGCGAGCGCACACTGTGCAGGTGGAACGCGAGGTCCCACTGCTCTACATAGCCTCCGATTTCGAGGACGAGAAGAGGCATCTTCACGAGGTGCTGCGCCAGCGAGTAAGCCGAGGTGAAAGCGTGGCCATCCTGGTGCCCCAAAGAAAGCAAGCATACGGCTTTGCGAGGGGCCTCCTGGAAGCGGGCTTCGACGTGGAAGCCCCGCCGCGGATGGGGGACTTCGACTTCAAGCGCGCGACCCCGAAGGTGATGCCGTACCACAGCGCCAAGGGGCTCATGTTTGACTCGGTGCTCATGCCCAGGTTGACAACGCGATGCTTCCGGCCCTACGTGGACAGCACGGCCAAGCGTCTTGTGTTTGTGGCCATAGCAAGGGCGGTGAAGTGGGCGTATCTGAGCACAGTTGAGGGCCAGGAACCGTCCATCGTCAACCACTTGAGGGGCTTGGAGAAGGATGGGATCATCGCGGTGCGTCGAAGCGGTTGTCCGGGCAACGCTCAGACGACAACCGAGCCGGACGACGAGGATGAGCTGTTCGATTAGGCAGTTGACCCTGCGAAGAGGCCCCGCGGGCACGCCTGCTGATGCCCGCCGGCGCTCCGCGTGCGATGCTGCACGCCAAGAGGGGGACGTCCATGCCGGAAATCACCGAAGCGATCGTGCTCCGCCGGTACCTTGAGCACCTGGAGGCGGACGACATCGAGTTCCTGCGGCGCCGGCCCGGCCCCCGGGCCGAACTGGCCGGACTGCTCGGGGATCTTGCCTCCTGCGGGATCGACCAGCACCGCAAAGTACAGGTGGGGAAGTCAATCTGGAAGTTGCTCTTCGAGCAGGCCATGAGCTCTGTTGACCCCGACAGACGGGGCTACGAGCGCCTCTTCCGCTTCCTCGACGACTACGTGGAGTTTGAGGAACTCATCTTCGCCTCCGATCCCTTCTACCGCGATCACACCTTGCACAGCCTATGGGTCTACTTTCTGGGCGAGTACCTTTACCGGGACCCGGCTTTCGAGCACCTTTACGGGCGGTTCCTGCGCCGCGTGGTGGCTCCCTCGGCGCGGGAGGTGATGGAGCTTCTGGGGCGGGAAGAGCTGGTGCGGGCCGCCGGCCGCGATCAGGATGCCATCCGGTGCATCGTGGCCCTGTGCCATGACCTCGGCTACCCTGTCAAGAAGGTCGAGAAGATCAACCGGGCGGTGGCCCGCATCCTGCCCCACTTCTCGGTTACCCGTTACCAGGAGTTTCATTTCGAGTACGCGCCGATCCAGCAGAGCTTCCTGGACGGGCTGGCCCGGCTGCTGGCGACCTCGCTGACCGGGTCGGAGACCGACAGGTTCCGGCAGGCGCTGGCCGAGCACGGGCTGGAGATGATTGCTGGGGGATTTCCGCCGGAGACGGTGGAGGGCATCCGCCGGTTACCGGAAGAGGCCCGGCAGGAGCTGGGAGCGGCGTTCGAAGCCACGATCAAGGTGCGGCTCAACCACCAGACCTACCTCAGGATCCTCAACGAAGCCGAGGAATACAGCCACGGCTTCATGAGCGCCTACCTTTTGGCGAAGACGCTCCCCGCGTTCACCGCCGGTCAGCTCTATCACGTCGAGAGCGAGGAGGTCATGCCCGAGTTCTTCGGGATGTTCTCCAAGCTTCTGTGCCTCATGGCCATCTACGAGCATTCCTCGCCGCACCAGTCCATCCGGGGGATTCACACCAACGGGGCCTTCCTGACCCTCGTCGACGAGCTTGAGGAGTTCTCCCGCGTGAGCCGGGCCAGCCAGAACCGACAGTACGTGGACGAGTTCTGTGGTACCGCCTTGGACGCCGACGACGGCTGGCTGGTGGCCACCTTTCGATTCGACCGCGGCGACCCGGCGGTGATCAAGCCCGAGCTGTTCTTCCGGGGCAAGGCGGCCCGGTTCCTGTCGCTGTTTGACGTTCCGCGTTTGGACCCGGAGTTTCGCCTGCGGCTCGTCTGCGCCGACCGTCTGAAGGCAAGGCCGCAGGACTTCGAGCTGGAGCTGTCCACGGGGAAAGCGGTGCTGAAGGTGGACGGCGAGGCTCGCGACCCGGGAACCTACCTCGGTTCGCCCGACTTTGGGGGCTACGGAGGAGATGGCCACCACCGGGCATGAGGTGGGGCGCCGATCAGCGCGCGTCGGCGTCGGGGACCACCTGACGGGACGCAAGGGCATGGAGTTTCCGCAGCCGTCCCGGGTCTTTCACCAGGAGCAGCCGACGCTTGGTGGCGATGGCGCCGGAGTGCTTGAGCTTTCGGAGACTGGCACAGACGGCGACCCGTGAGGCCCCGATGGCCCGTCCTAGTTCGTCTTGAGTCAGAGGGAGCACAAGATGACGCGGCACCCTGGTGGCGTAGGCGGAGTTCCCCCAGGTTTCCGAGAGCGACAGGATCACCGAGGACAGGCGCTTGAGCACCGAGGAACTCGTCAGGCACCGCAGCTGCTGCAGGAAGGCATTGACCTTGAGGGCCAGGCAAGTAGCGGTCCGTTCTGCGAGTTCGGGATGGCGGTTCAGCAGCTTGCGGAATAGGTCGGGATGCACCGCGAGCCCGACCACCCGCGTGAGCGCTCTGCCATAGCCGACGGCCTCCAGCGGGGGAGACACGAAGACCAGGGACTCGCCGATCAGGCTGCCCGGGCCGCAGAATCCGACGATGCGTTCAAAGCCGTCATCCCTGGGCACGTAATACTTGACGACGCCTTCGAGAACGTAGAACACCGGTCGGCGCTGAGTCTGGGGTGCGAGCACGATATCACCCGGCCCGATCTGTATCCGCCGGGCTCCCGACGCCAAAAACAGCGCCTCGAGAGTAGGAGAGCGCGGCAGTTCATAGTAGAGCACCGTACACCCCCCTTTGCATACCGGCCCGGGATGACCCCCTTCTTCGCCCTTACGATTAACAATTCCTGTTTGCCAGTGTATTCGAATTAACAGACAGCAGGGTGTCCGGGTTGTGATAATGAGGAACAGGACCATTACATGCCGGTGGGGGGAAAGGCGAGATGACGGTCAAGCTGGTGAGCAAGGAGAAGATCGCTTACGTCATACTTGACCGGCCCGAGGCCCGGAACGCGGTGACCATGGAGATGTGGAGCGAGCTTTCGCGTATCTGGAGCGAGATCCGCGCCAGTCGTGAGATATGGGCGGTGATCCTGACGGCCGAAGGCGATCACTTCACCGTGGGGACCGATCTCAAGGAACTAGCCATGATGCTGGGCGGCGACCCCACCGAACAGGCGCGGACGACCTTCTGGCACTCGCCGCCGGCCAACCCGCTTCCCCAGAACCTATGGAAGCCCGTTGTGGCCGCGGTGAAGGGATACTGCCTGGGGGTGGGCTTCACCCTCGTCGCCGCCTCCGACGTGGTGATCGCCGCCGAGAACACGGTATTCAGCTTCCCCGAGGTCAGGGTGGGACTTCCCACGGTGGCCGGGAGCTGGTGGTTATCCAGGAAGGTCCCTCCCAACGTGGCTTCCGAGCTCCTCCTCACCGGCAGGAGGCTGTCGGCCAAGGAGGCCTTCAGGTACGGCTTGGTCAACCGCCTGGTTGCGCAAAGCGAGGTGCTGGCCACGGCGGAGGCGATCGCCGGCGAGATCTGCAAGAACGCACCGCTGGCGGTCTGGGCGACCAAGGAGATCATCAACCGGGGAATGGAGCTTCCCTTCGAGGAGGCATCGCGGTTGGGGGAGTCCATGCGCACCGTGTTGTTCCACAGCAAGGACGCGAAGGAAGGCCCCCTTGCCTTCGTGGAAAAGAGGGAGCCTCGCTATGCTGCGGAGTGAGGGCAAGGGGCCGGGTACCACCGTCCTGGCCCCCTTGGAGGCGCTGCAGTTGCTGACCGGGCCGCGGTCGGTGGCGGTGGTGGGAGCGTCAGAAAGCCTTCAGAGCTGGGGAGGCCGGGCGCTGCAGTTTCTGATCGGGCACGGCTTCAAGGGAAAGGTGTTCCCGGTCAACCCCAAGTACGAGACGCTGCACGGCCTCACCTGTTATCCATCGGTCAAAAGCGTGCCCGAGCCCTTTGACGTGGTCATGGTTCTGGTGCGCAACCTGCATGTGCTGGAGGTGCTGAAGCAGGCCCGGCTTCGGGGCTGCCGGGCGGCGGTGGTGATCAGCACTTCTTTCGCCGAGACAGGTGAGGAAGGAAGAAGGCTGCAAGAGGAGGTCGCGGCCTTCTGTCGGCAGTCGGGTATGAGGCTGATGGGGCCCAACTGCCTGGGGTTGGTGAACCTGGTGGACGGGGTGGTGCTGTGCACCAGCACTTCCCTGAACCGCGAGGAGCTCGTCCGAGGCGAGGTGGGGATGGTCTCCCAGAGCGGCGCGGTGATGGGTACGCTGTTCGATCTTGCCCAGGAGCAGGGGCTGGGCTTCAGTTACCTCTTCTCGGTGGGCAATGAGGCCGATCTGCAGAGCACCGACTACCTGGAGTTCCTGATCGAGGACGGTAGCACCAGGGTGATCACCATGTTCCTGGAGAACGTCCCCGACCCCGAGCGCTTCTTCAGGTTGGCGATGCGTGCCCGGGAGCGCGAAAAGCCCATCCTGGTGTTCAAGGCCGGCCGCAGCGATCTCAGCCGGCGGGTCATCGCCACGCATACCGGGGCCATGGCCGGGGATGACCGCATAGACCAGGCGCTGTTCGACCAGGCCGGCGTGGTGCGGGTGGAAGACCCGGAGGACCTGGTACAGACCGCCTACCTTCTTTCCCGGGTAAGGCGGTTCCCCGAGGCGACCAGACTTGGGCTAATCTCTATCTCCGGCGGGCTGGCGGGGCACTTCTCCGACCGGTGCCAGGACTACGGGATACGGCTGCCGGAGGTTTCTCCGGATACGGCCGGGGCCCTGGGGGAGTTGCTCGGCATCGGGCCGCCTTACAACCCTCTGGATATCGGCAGGCAGCCGGTCAACGACATCCCGGCTCTCTTGCGGGGGTTGGACCGCTTTCTGAACGACCCCGCCTTCGACGTCATCCTGTTCGCCAACCTGCTGTACATCGTGCCGGGAATGACTTCCATCACCTCGTCGCTGTACCAGACCACCGACAAACCCTTCGTGCTGCTTTGGATGGCCAGCCGCAAGGCGGAGAGGGACATCCTCGATCTGCGCCGGGAGGGCGTGCCGGTCTTCACCTCCGCCCACGACTGCCTGAAAGCCATCAGGCACCTTTTCGCCTACTCCGCCGGGCGCGGAAAGGTCCGCGCCGTTCGCGAACTACCCACCCACCGCGACCCGGGTCTTGCGGCCATGCTTGAGGAGTTTCGCCGCTCGGGCCATCAGGTGCTGAACGAGGCCGAAAGCAAGCGCGTGCTCGCCCGGGCAGGATTGCCGGTGACCCGCGAGCGGCTGGTGGCCAGCGTCGACGAGGCCGTGGAGGCCGCGTGGGAGATCGGCTACCCGGTGGCCCTGAAAGCCGTCTCCGGGAAGCTCATGCACAAGACGGAGGCGGGAGCGGTCCGACTGAACATCGGTGACGACAAGGAGCTCGCCCGCGAGTACCTTGAGCTGTGCCGCAGGCTGCGGCAAGCGCGGCCCGATCTCGCACTTGACGGTCTGCTGGTGCAGGAGATGGCCACACCGGGTTACGAGGCGATAGTAGGCTGCCGGGTGGACGCCCGGTGCGGTCCGGTCGTCATCTGCGGGCACGGCGGCATCTACACCGAGCTCTACCAGGACAACTTCCTGTTGTTGGCGAGGTTCTCCGGCGAGCAGGACATACGGGAGAACCTCGAGCGCACCCGCTTCTCGCGGGTCTTACAGGGATTCAGGGGGCAGCGTTCCGGCGATGCCGAGGCGCTGGTCGAACTGGTGCGCCGCTTTGGCGATTTCGCGCTCATGTACGAGGAGTACATCGCAGACGTGGATCTCAACCCCGTGATCGTGGGCTTCCAGGGAGAGGGGGTGAAAGTGGTCGACGCCGTGATAAGGCTCAAGCCATGACCAACATCAGCCAGACGGGGGGAACCTGGGAATGAGTAGGAAGAAAGGGAAGGCCTGTATCAGCCTGCTGCTGGGGATGCTCCTGCTGCTTGCGCTGGTGCTGTCCGCCGGTTGCAGGGAGCAGGAGAAGGCCGTGAGGCCCTCGCATATCGTGGTCTCCGCCGGGCCTACCGTGGGCACGTGGATGCCCCTTTCCACCGCCCTGGCCAAGATCTGGGAGGACAACATCGAGGGGTTGTCGGTAACCGTGATCGAGGGCTCGGGGGCGGCCAATTACGTGGGCATTCACAAGGGGACTTTCGACCTGGCATGGAGCCACTCCGTCGGCGCCTACGATGCCATGCAGGGTAACCCGCCTTTTGACGCCAGGTACGACCGGTTCAGCGCCCTGGGAGTCATCTACGTAACTTACCTGCACGCCTCGGCGGGACTGGACACGGGCATCCCCGGAGCGGAGACCGGCGTGACGACCTGGAACAACGTTCGCGGGCTGTCCGTCTGCCCGGGGCAGGTCGGTGACGTCACCGAGATAATGGTGCGGAGGATTCTCGAGGTATACGGTATCTACGACGAAGTGCGCTATCGTCCCATGGAGATGTCGGACGCGTTCATGCAGTACATCGACCGCGCGATCGACGTCAACTGCGGCACCATCCAGCCGGGAGCCGCCTCGGTGCTTCAGCTTACCATGGCCCGCCGCTCGATCATGCTCACGCTGCGGGAGGAAGATCTGGAAAAGCTCAAGCAGTACAACCCCTACTACGAGCTGGGGACCATCCCCGCGGGGACCTACCCGGGTCAGAACCAGGATGTGCTCACCATGGTGAGCGGCGGCATCCTTCTCATCAGGGACGACTTCGACGAGGAGACGGCCTACCAGATGACCAGGCTCATCTTTGAAAACGTCGATCACCTTGCCACGGTTCACGAGGTCTTCAAGGGGCTGACTCCCCGGCGGGCCCTGCAGGCCCTCTGTGGCGTGAAGCTACACCCCGGCGCGGCGCGATACTACCGCGAGGTCGGGGCCCTGAATTGAGCGAGCAGGTCTTGGGAGAGGGAGGAACCTTCGCAGCCCAGATCACGGCTCGTACTCGCCCGCGACGGATCGGTTTCCTCCCTCTCTCCTCATGGCGCCGGGGTCTGACATAGGGGGGAGAAGCGGTGGTCGGTTCGCCGGCCGACTTCATGAGCCACAGGATCCGGCAGCTCACGGGCGTCGACAAGGTGCTTGCGGGGCTCGTGGCCCTGGGCATGACGCTGTTCCAGCTATACACGGCCCTGTTCGGGCTGTTGAACGCACCGGTGCAGAGGTCGGTCCACTTGCTGTTCGGACTGGCGCTTGTCTTCCTTCTCTATCCGGCCGTCAGACCCAGATCGTCCGGGCTGGCACGGGTCCTTCACGTGTTCGACTATCTCCTGGTGCTGCTGACACTGGCCAGCGTGGGGTACGTGGCCCTGAACGCCGACTGGGTGCTGCGACGCATGCCGTACGTCAGCCCCCTCACACCGGTCCAGATCGCGCTGGGCGCGGTGGGAGTGATCCTCTTTCTGGAGGCTACGAGGAGGACGGTGGGCGGTGCGCTGCCGGTGCTTGCCGCCTTGTTCATCGTGTACTGCTTCATCGGTCCCTACCTGCCGGGAATCCTGACACACCGCGGGTTCAGCTTCGAGATGGTCGTGGATCACCTGTTTTACTCATCCCGCGGCATCTTCGGGTCGCTTGCCGGCATATCGGCCACCTACCTGTTCATGTTCATCCTCTTCGGGGCGCTCATGCAAAGAACCGGTGCCGGCGACTTTTTCATCAACCTGGCTCTCAGCCTGACCGGCAGGTTTCGGGGAGGGCCGGCGAAGACCGCCGTGCTGGCCAGCGGGTTCATGGGTATGATCAACGGCACCGCCATCGCCAACGTGCTCACCACGGGTTCGATCACCATCCCTCTCATGAAGCGCATCGGCTACCGGCCGCACTACGCGGGGGCGGTGGAGGCGGCGGCTTCCACCGGGGGGCAGTTCACCCCACCCATCATGGGGGCCGCGGCTTTCGTGATCGCCGAGATGCTCGGTGTGCCTTACATACAGGTGTGCAAGACGGCCGTCATCCCCGCGCTGCTGTTCTACCTGAGCGTGCTCTTGATGATCGATTTCCAGGCGGCGAGGCTGGGCTTGAGGGGACTGAAGCGGGACGAGCTGCCGGGGCTGAAGACTTCTTTTCTGTCCGGGGTGGAGTTCTTAGTCCCCGTCATGCTGATCGTGTGGTTCCTGCTCCAGGGCTACTCACCGCTTCGCGCGGCCACCGTGGGAGTACTCTCCCTCCTTCTCGTGCGGCTGATCCGTCCCCGGGGCCGCCTCAAGCTCTGGGGGTTGCTGGACGCCCTGGCCGACGGGGCCCGGATGGCGGTTCCGGTGGTGGTGGCCATCGGTACCGCGGGGATCATCACCTCCCTGGTCATGCTGACGGGCCTGGGAACGGGGTTGACCAACCTGGTGCTGGCGGTAGCCGGCGACTCGCTGCTGACTGCCCTCTTCCTGGTGATGTGCACCTCCATCATCCTGGGGATGGGACTGCCCACGGTGGCGGCCTACATCATACAGGTGCCCTTGGTGGTGCCGGTGCTCATCCAGTTGGGTGTCCAGCCCTTGTTCGCCCACTTCTTCGTCTTCTTCTTCGCATGCATGTCGGCGGTGACCCCGCCCGTTGCCGCCGCCGCCTACGCCGGAGCCATGGTCGCGCAGTCGGACCTTATGGTCACGGCGGTTACCGCCTGGAAACTGTCGCTGGCCGCCTTTATCATCCCGTACATGTTCATCTTCGGCCCCTCGCTTTTGATGGTGGGCACGGTCCTCGAGATCGCACTGACCCTCCTCAGCGCGGTCCTGGGTATTTTCGCCCTTGCCTGCGCCATCGAGGGCTGGGTGATGGGAAAGGCGGGACCGGTTTCCAGGTTGCTGTGTCTTGCCGGCGCCCTGGTCCTGATCCGCCCCGGACTGGTCACCGATCTCGTGGGAATGGGCCTGGTCGGGTTGGCTTTCTTCCTGCAGGCGGTGGCGCCTCACCGCAGCCGGGCCGCCGCGGGGTTGTGAACGCTCCTCACTACGTGGCATCCACCGCCCGCACCAGCTCAAGCGCGAAACGGTGGGCGCGGCCCAGCACCTCAGGATCTATCTTGTCCCAGGTGTCGGTGGGCAGATGCCAGTGGGGGGCCGCGCCCTCGCGGGTCAGGCCGATCAGGGTGATGGCCGGCACGCCGGCGAGCAGCGCATCCGACATCTCCGTCACCCCACCGGTGAGACGGACGGGGTGGGCACCGATATCGGGGTTCTCCGCCGCCACCTTGGAGGCGAGGGCGCGAAGAGTGCGGTCGGAATAAAGCGGCAGCACGATCCCCTCCTTCACCAGCCAGGCAGGTCCGGCGCACCCCAGCATCTCGAACACCAGGGCGCGCGGCCGCGTCATCCGCGGCAGGTGGCGGCGGAAGAAGGTCCTGGCCCCTTCGTGCAGGGCCTCCTCGGAGCCGGTGCACACGTACCAGACGCGGGTGCGCGCAAGCGGCCGGGCGGCGAGCTCCTGGGCCAGCACCAGCACGAGACCAGCTCCCGTGGCGTTGTCGTTGGCGCCGGCGGTGAAGGGGCTGCCGTCCGCCTCCAGGCACAGGGCCGCCAGCAGGAGGGCGAACACCGCGGTGACGGTGGAGGCCGGCCAGACCCATGGCCACCGGAAGGCGGCTCCCAGGGCGTATGCCGGCACCGTGAGCACGAAGCCCATGAACGCGACGGTCGAGAAGATGCGGTAGGCCCGGAACCAGCCGGGCGAGCTGAAGATCTTCGGCGTGCGCTGCGTGTCGAGATGGCCGACGAGGACCAGGTCCTGCTCGGGCTGTCCGGAAGGTTCCACCACGGCGAAGACGTTGCCGCTGCGGGTCCGGGGAAGTACCCACTGCAGGGGGTTGGGGCGCAGCGTCAGCTCCAGGATCTCCGAGACCACCACCACGGCCGCCAGGACCGTGGCCGGCCAAGGGAGGAAGGGGTACAGCGCGAAGGCGGCCAGCATGCCCACGGCTGCTACCAGGTGGGGCCGGAAGACCGAGCCGGCGGTCGGGAAGCGATCCTCTTCGGGCTCCAGGCCGGCGTGGGTCAGTGCCAGCGCGGCCCAGCGGAGCGCGGCCTCCTCGCCGGCGGTACCGGGGCCGCGGGGGCCTATGACCTGGGAAAACATGCGAATGTGTTCCAGCCAGCGTTCAACGGTGGACACCGGTACATCCCCCCTATTGCACGGTGCATTTCCATTCGCCACCAGTGTGCCGGTCACCTACCGGGGATAAAGTGGCACGGCCTTTTCTTTGCCAAGCATGCTGGGAAGCGTTATAATGTTTGACGTAGGGCCGGTTGGGCCACGAGCCGGCCCGTTGGTATGTGAAGGAAAAGGGCGGCAGGGGCCGCCTTGATGTACAGGAGGAACCCGTTTGTCGAAAAGGAAAGACCAGGCCCTGACGGTGGCCTTCATCGGGGGTCTGGGTGAGGTTGGCAAGAACATGATGGTATTCGGGCACGGCGACGACATGCTCATCGTCGACGCCGGCCTGACCTTCCCCCGCGACGAGGACCTCGGCGTGGACGTGGTGCTGCCCGACTTCAGCTACCTCGTCGAGCACCGGGACAAGCTGCGGGGGCTGGTCATCACCCACGGTCACGAGGACCACCTGGGCGCGGTGCCCTACCTTCTCAAGGAGGTGGAGGTACCGGTCTACGCCACCGGGCTGGCGCTCGGGCTGCTGGAGGACAAGCTCCAGGAGCAGGGCGTGCGGTTGCCCGCAGGGTCGCGGCGGGTCAGCCCCGGAGAGAAGTTCACCGTGGCCTGCTTCGCAGTGGAGACCTTCCGGGTCAACCACAGCATCGCCGACTGCGTGGGCCTGGCCATCGACTCGCCGACCGGACTGGTGGTGCACACCGGAGACTTCAAGTTCGACCAGACGCCGGTGGACGGCAAGGTGTCCGACTTACACCGGTTGGCCGAATACGCACAACGCGGCGTGCTGGTCCTGCTGTCGGACAGCACCAATGCCGACCGCCCGGGCTTCACCCCCTCGGAAAAGCAGGTAGGCAAGGCGCTGGACGAGATCTTCCGCACCGCTTCGGGAAGGGTGCTGGTCACCACCTTCGCCTCCAACGTCCACCGCATCCAGCAGGTGCTGTGGTTCGCGAGGAAGGCCGGGCGCCGGGTGGCGGTGGTGGGCAGGAGCATGGAACGCACGGTGGAGGTGGCCTCGCGTCTGGGTTACCTCGAGGTGCCCGAGGGGGTGCTGGTGGAGGTGGAGGAGGCCAATCGGCTTCGCGACACCGGGGTGGTGCTGCTGACCACCGGCAGCCAGGGCGAGCCCCTCTCGGCGCTTGCGCGGATGGCCAACGGCGAGTACCGGCGGGCCGAGGTCAGGCAGGGCGACACCGTGGTGATCGCGGCCACCCCCGTGCCCGGCAACGAGAGGCTGGTGGCCCGCACCATCGATCAGCTCTTCCGGCGGGGGGCGGAGGTCGTCTACGAGGCCCACCGCGGGGTGCACGTGTCGGGCCATGCCAGCCGGGAAGAGCTCAAGCTGATGATCAACCTGGTCAAGCCCAGGTTCTTCGTGCCCATCCACGGCCACTACCGTCACCTGGTGCGGCATGCCGAGCTCGCACGCGAGCTGGGGATACCGGACCGCAACGTGGCGGTGGCCGAGAACGGAGTGGTGCTGGAGTTCACCCCCGACAGGGTGCGGGACGCCGGTCGCGTGCCGGCCGAGAACGTGATGGTAGACGGCCTGGGCATCGGCGATGTGGGTAGCGTGGTGCTGCGCGATCGCCTGCAGCTGGCCCAGGAGGGTGTGGTGGTGGTCTTCCTGGTGCTGGACCGCACAAGCCAGAAGGTGGTCGCCGGCCCCGACATCGTCTCCCGCGGCTTCGTGTACGTGAGGGAGGCGGAGGGGCTGATGAACGAGGGACGCCAGAAGGTGGAAGAGGCCTTGCGGCGACTGGGACCGCAACGTCTGGGCGACTGGCCGGCGGTCAAGGCGGCCGTGCGCGACGCGCTGGGGAGGTTTTTGCACGAGCGCACCGGACGGCGACCCGTGCTTTTACCCCTGATCCTCGAGGTCGGGGAGGAGAGGGGAATTGTCGCGCAATGACCCGCAAGGATCGGCGGGATCGGAGCAAGAAAACGTGGTGGTCGGGACAAGTCGCAGGTAGGTGAGACCGATGCTCAAGGACGTCCTCCTCAGGATAGAAAGGGCCGAGCAGGCCTGCCGCGAGAGCGTGGCCGCCGCCCGGGTGCAGGCGGAGGCTCAGGTGGCGGAGGCCGAACAGGCGGCCGAGGAAACAAGACGCCGCGCGATCGCCGAGGCCGAGCTGGAGGCCCGCGAGGCGGTGGTGATGGCGGAGGCCGCGGCCAAGGCGGAGGCGGCCGCCTTGCTGGAAGAGGCACGGGCGGAGGCCGCCCGGGTGCGCGAGGAGGCCTTGCGGCACCTGACCGAAGCGGTGGCCCTGGTGAAAGAGAGGGTCGTACAAGCCTATGGCCGTCGCTAGGATGAAGCGGGTGGCGGTGCTGTTTGGGCTCGAGCGCCGGGACGCGATCCTGGCGGCGCTGCAGGCTGCCGGCGTGCTACAGCTGGAGACGCCCGAGGACGTCAGGCTGGAAGAAGGACAGCCGGGGCAGCCCGCCGCCATGGTCGAGCGTTTGGCCCACGCCCTTTCCTACCTCGACCGTTTCGTGCCCGAACGCAAGGGATTGCTCGCTTCTTTTCTGACCTTGAAGGACAAGCTTTCGCCGGCCGCGGCGGCGGCGCTGGGTGAGAAGGTAGACGCCGGAGCGGTCTCGGGACAGGTGGCGGCCGACGATCTGCGCTGGGGGCAGATCGCCCAGCGACTCGGGGAGATCGGGGTGGCCCAGGGGCTGCTCGAGCCCTGGCGGGAGCTGGACGCCCGGCTGGCCGACATCGACGACACCCCGCTGACCTGCGTGCGCGCCTACATGGTCGCCGCCGACGGTTTCGAGGCCATCGCCGCGGAAGCGGCGGCACGGCCGATGGGGCTGTGGAGGGTAGGCGGCGGAAGGCAGGTCGCCTTCGTGGCGGCGTGGCCTCGCAGCCTCGAGGGAGTGGAGGAGGTCTTGCTGGCGGCGGGCGCCCGGAGGGTGAGCTTCGGGTCTTTCGGCGGCAGCCCGGCCGAGGAGCTCGCGCGGCTGACCCAGGAGCGGCGGGCGCTGGAGGCGGAGCGGGCGGCGCTTTTGGAACGCGCCCGTTCCTTGGCCGAGCTGCGCCCGGCGCTTCGCGCCCTTCACGACCACTACCTTGCGCAGGCGGAACGCGATGCCCTGCGGCTGGGGCGTACGGAGAAGGTGGGGCTGGCCACGGGGTGGGTGCCGGCCCGGCAGCTGCCGATGCTCGAGACCGCGCTCGGGGACCTGGAGGCGGCGGTGCTGGTGGAGGACCCACGGCCCGGCGACGCGCCGCCGGTGGTGCTGGAGAACCCGGCCTGGCTGCGACCGTTCGAGGTGGTCACCACCCTCTACGGATATCCCCGCTACGACGAGGTGGACCCCACGCCGCTCCTGGCACCTTTCTTCTTCGTGTTCTTCGGGCTGGCGCTGGCCGACGCCGGCTACGGCCTGGCCTTGGCGGTGCTGGCGTGGCTGCTGATCCGCAAGCTCAGGCTGGAGCCGGGCGAGGATCGGCTGCCACGGCTGCTGATGCTGGGCGGGGTGGCGGCGGTGGTCTTCGGCGCCCTGGGCGGCAGCTGGTTCGGGGACAGCCTGCAGCTTTTGCCCGACTGGCGACCGGTGGTCTTCGCGCGGGAGGTGCTGGCCAGGCTGGATCCGGTGGGGGATCCGCTGACCATGCTGGTGATCGCCTTGGGCCTGGGAGTCGTGCAGGTGTGGACGGGCATCGCCATCAAGCTGGCGCTCGAGGTGCGGCAAGGCAAGGTGGCCGACGGGCTGTGGGAGCAGGGTTCATGGCTGGTGTTCCTGCCCGGGCTGGTGCTGTACGGTCTGGCCGGGTCGCTGGGCGAGCCGCTGGCGACCTGGGCCCCGAGAGTGGCGGGCGCGGGCGCGCTGCTGGTGGCGTTGGGCGCGGCGCGCAGGCAGCGGGTGTGGCTGCTCAAACCCTTCTCCGGGCTGCTCGGGCTCTACGGGGTGATGGGGTACCTCGGCGACGTGTTATCGTACGCCCGTCTTTTGGCGCTGGGTCTGGCCTCCACCATCATCGGCATCGTGGTCAACCAGATCGCCATGCTGGTGGGCGGCATGCCGGTGGTCGGCGCCCTGGTGACGGCGGGGGTGATGGCGGGAGGGCACGTGTTCAACCTGGTGGTCAGCACGCTGGGCAGTTTCGTGCACGCCGGCCGGCTGCAGTTCGTGGAGTTCTTCACCAAGTTCTTCGAAGGCGGAGGCAAGCCGTTCCGCCCCTTCCGACGCGAGGGGCGGTACACGGTGGTCCGGGGGTAACCCGCGGACCTGAAGATGCGGAGGGATGGATGTGCAGCTGTTTATCACCGTGCTATCGTCGGTCTTCCTCTTCGCCGGGATCATCGGCGCGTTCTTCGGGGTGGGTATCGGCGGCGGGCTGGGCCTGGCGGTGCTGGGTGCGGCCACCGCTGTTGGCCTGGCCGGCGTGGGTTCGGCCATCGGCGTGGGCATCGCCGGTGAGGCGGCGGCCGGCGTGACCGCGGAGGACCCCGACAAATTCGGACGGCTCCTGCTCCTGCAGGCCCTGCCGGGAACCCAGGGGTTTTACGGTCTGATCGGCGGCTTTTTGGTAATGAACAAGTTGGGCTTCTTCACCGGGGCCATCCCCGACCTGAGCATCGAGGTGGGAAGGCAGTTCCTGTTCGCGTGCCTGCCGGTGGCCCTGGCGGGATTTCTGTCGGCGTTCTTCCAGGGAAGGGTGGCCGTCGCGGGCATCAACCTGACGGCCAAGCGGCCCGACCAGGTCGGCAAGGCCCTGATCATGACCGCCATGGTCGAGACCTACGCGGTGCTGGGACTGCTGGCCACGCTGCTTTTGCTCAACGCCATCAGGGTGTAGGGGGAGCTCCGGTGAGCGTCGAACGCGTCGTCGCCAAGCTGGAGGAGGACGCGGCCCAGGAAACGGCCGCCCTCCTGGAACAGGCCCGCCGGCGGGCCGAAGAGGTGGCGCTGGCGGCCGAGCGGGAAGCCGTCTCCATCCGCAAGTCCCTTCGGGAGCGGGGCCGGCGGGAGGCCGAGGCGGCCCGCCTGCGGATCCTTACCGACGCGCGGCTCAAGGCGCGGGCCGAGCTCGCGCGGGCGCGGCGTGCGGCGGTGGAGGAGGTGTTCGACGAGGCGAGGCGGGTCCTCGGCGAGCTTCCGGAGTCCGCCTATCGCGAGCGGCTGCTGGAGGTGTTGCTCGAGGTGGCGCGGGGAGGGGAGGAGCTCGTGCTCAACCCCCGCGACCGCGAGCGTCTGGGGACGTGGCTTTCCGAGCAGGCCGCCGGCCGGGGCCTTCGGCTCTCGCTGTCGGCCGAGACCCGCCCGCTTATCGGGGGCTTTGTGCTGCTGGCCGGTCCCGTGGAGATCAACGCGAGCCTGGACGTGACCCTGGAACGGCTGCGGGATGAGCTGGAACCGGGCGTGGCGGCCGTGCTCTTCGGAGGGAAGGCCTGAGGTGGACTGGCGGGTGGAAGATACCGAGTACGCACACCTTACCGGGCGCATCCGCGCCAAGGAAGCGCGGATGCTCACCGCCGCCCAGTTCCACCGGCTGGCCGAGGCCGGCTCCCCGGCCGAGCTCGGACGGCAGCTGGGGGAGACCGACTACCGCGAGGTGGTGGAAGCTGCCGGGGATGCGGCGGCCGCCATCGACCGCGTGGTGACCGCGAGCTACCGCGAGGTGCGGGCCTTGAGCCCCGATGGGGCGCCGGTGGACCTGGTGGAACTGGGACGCCGCTTCGCGGCAGCCGCCGCCGGTTTCCGCAGCGGCGAGCCCGTGGACGGGCTTCCCGGGGAACTGGTAGAGGAGATACGCGAGCGCAGGGCGAGGGGCGAGCCGCCGCACCTGGTGGACGCCTTGCTCGAACGCCGGCGCTTTTGGCTGATGGCCGAGGCGGCGCGCCGGTCGGGCAGCGCTTTCCTCGAGCGGCTGGTGGAGGTGTGGGCCGATCTTGTCAACCTGCAGATGACCTTGCGCGCCCGACTACTGGGCAGGCGGAGCGCTTTCCTTGCCGACAAGCTGGTGCCGGGGTCGCAGGATCCCGAGCTTTTCCTGCGGGCGGTGGGTGAGCCCTGGAGCGAGTTGCCGCGGCTTTACGCGGGAACGCCCGGCGAGCAGGTGGCGGCCCGCGCCGCCGAGGAGGCGATGGCCGAGGGAGCGCTGCCCTCACTCGGCAAGCTGGTCGACGACGCCCTGACCGCCCGCTTCCGGCAAGCCAAGAGGGTGGCCATGGGGCCTGAGGCGGTCAGCGGCTTCCTCTGGGGCCGCGAGGTGGAGGCCCGCAACCTCCGGCTGCTCTTCCAGGGCGTCGCGCTGGGGTTGGACGCGGAGGTCTTGCGCGGGAGGTTGAGGGAGCCCTATGCCTGAGGTGGGTTTCGTGGGCAGCCGCGACATCGCGGCCGTCTTCCGTCCCCTGGGGTTGGAGGTGGCCGAGGTGGCGTCGGCCGCCGAGGCCGAGGTCGCCCTGGAGCGGATGGCCGGCGAGGGCTTTGCCCTGGTGTTCCTCGAGGAAGATCTGGGCATCGAGCTCGGCGAGACGCTGGCCCGGCTCAAGCAGAGGTCGTTGCCGGTGATCAGCCTGGTGCCGGGAGTGCGCGGCAGCCGGGGGACCGCCGCGGCGGCCATCCGGCGAATGGTGGAACGGGCGGTGGGGGCCGACATTCTCTTCAAGGGTGAGGATGGCTGATGAAGGGCAGAGTGGTGAAGGTCGCGGGCCCGCTGGTGGTGGCGGAAGACATACCCGGAGCCAGGATGTACGACGTGGTACGGGTGGGCGAGCGGGGTCTGATCGGCGAGATCATCGAGCTTAGAGGAAGGCGTGCCTCCATCCAGGTCTACGAGGAAACCTCCGGTCTCGGTCCGGGTGAGGTGGTGATCAGCACCGGCCGGCCGCTCTCGGTGGAGCTCGGTCCCGGGCTGATGAGTTCCATCTACGACGGCATCCAGCGGCCGCTTGATGTCATCGCCGCCATGGCGGGCGAGTACGTGACCCGCGGCATCGAGCTTCCGGGACTGGACCGCGAGCGGCGCTGGGAGTTCGTCCCGGCGGTGGAGCCGGGTCAGACGGTGAAGGCCGGCGACCTCTTGGGCACGGTCGAGGAGACGCCGCTGGTCGAACACCGCGTGCTGGTCCCGCCCGACGTGCCCGAGGGCACGGTGGAGGAGGTGCGGGCGGGCGCGGCCACCGTGGAACAGACGGTGGCGGTGCTCAAGACCCCCACCGGCAGGCGCGAGGTGGCCATGCTGCAGCGCTGGCCGGTCCGCCGGCCGCGGCCGGTGGGCCGTAAGCTGCCGCCGGTGGTGCCCCTGACCACCGGGCAGCGGGTGATCGACACCTTCTTCCCCATCGCCAAGGGGGGGACCGCCTGCATCCCGGGGCCGTTCGGAAGCGGCAAGACCGTGGTTCAGCACCAGCTGTCCAAGTGGGCGGACGCCGACATCATCGTCTTCATCGGCTGTGGCGAGCGCGGCAACGAGATGACCGACGTGCTGCTGGAGTTTCCCGAGCTCAAGGACCCGCGGAGCGGGCGGCCGCTGATGGAGCGGACGGTGCTGGTGGCCAACACCTCCAACATGCCCGTGGCGGCCCGCGAGGCGTCGATTTACACCGGCATCACCATCGCCGAGTACTACCGCGACATGGGTTACGACGTGGCGCTGATGGCCGACAGCACCTCCCGCTGGGCCGAGGCCCTGCGGGAGATCTCGGGACGTCTGGAGGAGATGCCGGGCGAGGAAGGCTATCCGGCCTACCTCGGCTCGCGTGCGGCGGAGTTCTACGAGCGCTCGGGCCGCGTGGTCTGCCTGGGCTCCTCCGCACGCGAGGGCTCGCTCAGCATCGTGGGGGCGGTGAGCCCGCCCGGCGGCGACCTGTCGGAGCCGGTGACCCAGGCCACCTTACGCATCGTCAAGGTGTTCTGGGGACTTGACGACCGCCTGGCGCAGCGCAAGCACTTCCCGGCCATCAACTGGCTGCTCAGCTACTCGCTTTACACCTCGCGCCTGGATCCGTACTACGCCGAGCAGGCCGGGCCGGATTTCCCCGAGAATCGCACGCGGGCCATGGCCATCATGCAGGAAGAGGCGGAGCTTGAGGAGATAGTGCGTCTGGTGGGAGTGGACGCCCTGTCGCCGCGGCAGCGGCTTACCTTGGAGACGGCCAAGTCCATCCGCGAGGACTTTTTGTACCAGAGCGCCTTCCACGAGGTGGACACCTACTGCTCCATGGCCAAGCAACACCGGTTGCTCCGGTTGATCCTGGCCTTCCACGACCAGGCCTTGCGCGCCCTCGAGGCGGGAGCCCCGCTGGAGGCCTTGCTCGAGCTGCCGGTGCGGGAGAAGATCGCCCGGGCACGTTACACGCCCGAGGAAGAGCTCGAACGGCTGGACGCGCTGGCGGCCGAGGTGGCCACCCAGGTGGGCCAGGCCCGGGCCAGGACCTGAGGGGGTAGAAGGGGTGCTGAAGGAATATCGGACGATCGCCGAGGTATCCGGTCCGCTGCTCCTGGTGGAGCAGGTGGATCGGGTGAAGTTCGACGAGCTGGTGGAGGTGGAGCTGGCCGGCGGTGAGCTACGCCGCGGCCGCGTGCTGGAGGCCTCGGAGGGACGCGCGCTGGTGCAGCTGTTCGAGGGCACCACCGGCCTGGACGTGCAGGAGGCGCGGGTACGCTTCCTGGGCAAGGTGATCGAGCTCGGGGTGTCCACGGAGATGTTGGGCCGGGTGTTCGACGGCTTCGGCCGGCCCATCGACGGTGGCCCGCCGGTGATCCCCGAGGTGCGCCTCGACGTCAACGGCAACCCTCTGAACCCCACCGCCCGCGCCTATCCGTCGGAGTTCATCCAGACCGGCATCTCCGCCATCGACTGCATGAACCCGCTGGTGCGGGGGCAAAAGCTCCCCATCTTCTCCGGCGCGGGACTGCCGCATCCGCAGATGGCCGCGCAGATCGCCCGGCAGGCCAAGGTCCGCGGCGCCCAGGAAGCCTTCGCCGTGGTCTTCGCGGCCATGGGTATTACCTTCGAGGAGGCCGACTACTTCATCAGCGACTTCCGGCGTACCGGGGCGGTGGAGCGGGCGGTGCTCTTCGTCAACCTGGCGGACGACCCGGTGATCGAGCGGCTGGCCACGCCGCGCATGGCCCTGACCACCGCCGAGTATCTGGCCTTCGAGAAGGGCATGCACGTGCTGGTTATCCTGACCGACATGACCAACTACTGCGAGGCGCTGCGGGAGGTGTCCGCGGCCCGCAAGGAAGTGCCCGGTCGTCGCGGCTACCCGGGTTACATGTACACCGACCTTGCGCTGGTGTACGAGCGGGCGGGCCGTATCCGCGGCAAGCCCGGCTCCATCACCCAGATGCCGATCCTGACCATGCCGGAGGACGACAAGACCCACCCCATCCCCGACCTTACCGGCTACATCACCGAGGGTCAGGTCATTCTGAGCCGCGAGCTGCACAACCGGGGCATCTACCCGCCGATCAACGTCTCGCAGTCGCTGTCGCGGTTGAAGGACAAGGGCATCGGCCCCGAAAAGACCCGCGAGGACCACGCGGACGTGCTCAACCAGCTGTCGGCGGCCTACGACCGTGGCAAGGAAGCCCGCGAGCTGGCGGTGGTGCTGGGAGAGGCGGCGCTGACGGCGGTCGACCGCGAGTTTTTGAAGTTCGCCGACGCCTTCGAGCAGCGTTTCGTGCGCCAGGGCGAGACCGAGGACCGCTCCATCGAGACCACCCTCGACATAGGGTGGGAGCTGATGGCCGCCCTGCCGCGGAGCGAGCTCAAGCGCGTTTCCGACAAGCACCTGCAGAAGTACCTGCCCGGAGCGCAACGGGCGGCGGGAGCGTGATCGGGGGTGCTGGCCAGGGTCAACGCGACCCGCATGGAGCTGCTCAAGCTCAAGAACCGGCTCAAGATGGCGCGCCGGGGTCACAAGCTGCTCAAAGACAAGCGCGACGAGCTGATGAAGGTGTTCCTGGCGCGCGTGCGGGAGACAAGAGGCCTTCGCCAGCAGGTTGAGAAGCGGCTGGAGGCGGCCTACCGCGAGCTGGGGCTTGCGCGCGCGTCGATGACGCCGGGGTCGCTGGACGCCTTTGTGGCGGTGCCGGAGGCCCGGCTCGAGGTGGCGGCGGAGCTTGCGAACGTGATGAGCGTGCCCATCCCGCGCCTGCGGGTGGAGGTGCGGGGCAATCCCCATCCCTACGGGCTGGGCCAGACCGTGGCGGAACTCGACACGGCCATCCGCGAGGTCCACACCGCTTTGGGCTCGCTGGTCGGACTGGCGGAGGCCGAGCGGGCGGTGGAGCTTTTGGCGGAGGAGATCGAGAAAACCCGCCGTCGGGTCAACGCCCTGGAGTACGTGCTCATCCCGCAGCTGGAAGCGGCGGTGCGCGACATCGCCATGAAGCTCAGCGAGATGGAGCGGTCCAACGCCAGCCGGCTCATGAAGATCAAGGACATCGTGCGGGCCAGGTAGGGAGGCATAAACGCGTGGCGTGGTCGCCTGAGGAGCACGAGACCGTCGAGTTCACCCGGGTCGAGAAGGTGCTGGCCGCGGGACTCGTCCTGTTCCTTCTGGTGGGCGGGCTTTGGGTGCTGGATGCGCTGGGCCGGGTCCCGCCGCGTCCGGATTACGCGGCGATACAGGCGGAACTGATCCCCGACGCGCTGCAGCGCGAGGCGGAGCAGCTGCGCGCGGAGCTATGGGCGGCCGAGGAGGGCTACCGGAAAGCTGAGATCACATGGCAGGGCGCGCGGCTGGAATACGAGTTCCGCCGCGAGGAGTGGCGGACCGCGCTTGACGCCGGCCAGCTCAGCCCGGAGCGGGAGGCGGCCTATCGTGAGGCCTTGCGGCAATACGAGGCGGCGACGGCGAGCCTGGAGGCGGCGAGACGAGACCGCGATCTCCGGCAAGCCGCGCTGCAGGGGCCCGATCGACGGCTCGAGCAGCTGTACGCGGAGGTCCACGAAAGGTATCATGAAGCATTACGTCGCTACCAGCTGCAGACCTTCCTGCTGCGGCTGGCCTACGCGTTGCCGGTGCTGGCCGCCTCGGTATGGGCCTGGCAGGGCCTCAGGCGTCGTCGCAGTCAGCTTCTGCTGATCGGCACCGCCCTGGTGGCCTTCGCCATCCTGCAGACGCTCTTTTTGGTCGGCAGCTACCTCGTGGAGCTATTCCGTCGCACGGCGCAGCTTTTGATTGCCGTCCTCGGGTCGGCGATCACCGCCGGTGGCATCGTCACCCTGAAGCGTTACATCTTCCACCCCGACCGGCTGCGGCAGGCACGGGCCCGCCGGGGCAGGTGCGTCGGTTGCGGGTATGAGCTCGGGCCGGCCCAGGCCTACTGCCCTGCCTGCGGCGAGGCGGTGGGTTGCGACTGCCCCGCGTGCGGTCGGTGGCGGCCGTTGCACCTGCCGTTCTGCCCCGCCTGCGGGCGCCGACGGGAGGGATGAGGTTGCGACGGGGGGCCAGGTTCCGCCTGCGGCGAACGCCGAGGTCGGCCGAGGCCTGGAAGCGTCGCGGCGACGCGTTCTTCGGCGAAGGAAGGTTCGGTCCGGCCGTCGTCTGCTACACGCATGCGACCACCCTGTCTCCGGAGGATGCCGCGGCCTGGACGCGCCGCAGCGCCTGCCTGTTCGAGTTGCGCCGCTTCCAGGAGGCGCTTGAAAGCGTGGATCGCGCCCTGGCCATTTCCCCCAACTGCCCCTTGAGCTGGCGGGGCAAGGCATTCGCGCTGGCCGCGCAGGGTCGTCTGGAAGAGGCCATGGCCTGTGCCGAGCGTCTGTCGGCGGTCGAACCCGACGGGGCGCACGGTCCCCACCTCAAGGGAATGCTGCTGGTGGCGCAGTCGCGTGAGCGCGAGGCGCTGGGCTGGTTCGAGGAGGCCCTCCGCCGTGACGGAAGCTTCGTGGACGCCTGGCGGGCGAGGGGGGAGGTGCTGGCCCATCAGGGCAGGTACGAGGAGGCGGAGAGCTGCTGGGAACAGGCGCTGGCCCTTGACCCGGGGGCGGCCACGGTGTGGATGGCCTGGGGTAATGCGTGGATGAAGCGCGGTGACCCCGAACAGGCCCTGGACTGCTATGACCACGCCGCCGAGCTCGAACCCGAGGCCGCCATCGTCTGGCTGGCCCGCGCCGCCGCCCTGGACCGGCTGGAGCGCCACGGGGAAGTGGTCGCCTCGTGCGCGCAGGTGCTGAGGGAGTACCCTGACAACGCGGAAGCCTGGCAGCGGATGGGCTGCTCACTGGTCCGTCTGAACCGGTGGCAAGAAGCCCTGGCCTGCTTCCAGCGGGTGCTGGCCATCGACTCCGAGGACGCGCTGGCCTGGTTCAACCGGGCGGTGGCCGAAGACTGGTTGGGCCACACCAAGGCGGCCACCGCTTCCTACCGCCGCTTCCTCGCGCTCGCCCCGGAAGGCGAGCTGCGCGACGCCGTGACCCGGCGCCTGCAACAGCTAGATCGCTAAGATTACTTCCCGGCCTTCAGAGGAATGCGAATTCCGTGTGGCGGGGCGTCCCCTTCGGTTGCCGTCTCTTCCAGTACCAGCACGAGTTCGGTACCGGGAGGGGCGTCAAACTCCAGCGAGGTCTGGAAGCTGTCCCAGTTGTAAAAGCCGGCGTGCGCTCCCCCGGCTGCGAGTTCCCTTCCCTCCGCGTCGAGGAGCCGGATGGCCACCCAGGCTTCGAACAGGGTGGCGAAGCCGGCCACCCGCAGGGGGCTTGAGACCACCTGCCCGGGAGAAGGCGTGACCAGGGCGATGCGCGCTCCGGAGGGCAAGGGGACCTCCGGCAGTCCCAGGCGGTTGCCAAAGCCGAGGAGCGACCCCTCCAGGCGGAAGTTGACCTCACGATCCGACGGCCAGTCGCTCGCGGCCACCGAGCCCACCGCGAACGGCCGGCGTCCGGGGAAAGCCGGTCCCGCCCAGGCGACCACCGCGACCTCGTCGGTGCGCACCTCCACGCGGGAAAGCGACAAGGCCACTCCCGGCCACGAGGCGACCAGGTAGACACGGTCGCCGAACCGCCGATGGGCGCCCACCCGTGCGGAGGTGAAAAGGTCCACCCAGCTCCTTACGTCACCGGGGAGATCCTCGTAGAGTTCATAATCCACCGGCAGCCTCGTTCCCTCCACTCGCCGTAGCTGGGCCTCAAGCTCCCCTATCCTCGCCCGTAGCTCCTCGAGCTCACCGTCGGCCGCGGTCGGCCGGCAGCCGGTCAGAGCGAGCACCAGCAGGACAGCGGCCAGCTCGCGCATCGTGAACCATTTCCGCAAGCCACTCTCTCCCTTTCGGTCTGAGGTCTTCGGCCGCCGGTCGCTTATCGCCAGGTACATGACAACCAGCCCGGCGGCAAGCAGGGCCGACGGCCAGGCCCAGTCCAACACGGCCAGGCGTTCGGGGCATGTCCGGGCGATCATGATGGACAGGGCGAGAAGATGAAGACCCACTGCGCCCGGGTCGCCACATCGAGATCTCCCGCTACCGCCTGGCGCGGGGACGGTTCGCGAGAAGGCAAGGCCAATCCTGCCATCGTCAAAGCGCGCGGCTGCCACCCTGCCGAAGAAATGAAAGAGCCGTCCCGAAGGACGGCTCCGGGCAAGCGCGTCAGGCTTCCCGCGTTGCCTTCGCGGCTTGCCCGAAGACCACAATGCACTTGGTGGGGCACTTGGCCACGCATGCCTCGCAGCTGTCGCAGCCTGAGTACTGGATGCGGGCGAGGTTTTCCTCGAAGGCGATGGTCTGGCGCGGGCACTCCTTGACGCACAACCGGCAGGCGATACAGCCCACGGTGCAGACCTTGCGCACCACCGGACCACGGTCGCGGGAGTTGCACAGGATGTGTACCCGCTTGGAGACGGGGGCAAGCACGATCAGCTTCCGCGGACAGGCGCGCACGCAGTTGCCACAGCCGGTGCAGCGTTTTTCGATCACGCGGGGAAGACGGTTGCGATCCATGTACATGGCGTCGAAGGGGCACGCGCGCACGCAGGTGCCCATGCCCAGGCAGCCGTACGAGCAGGCTTTGGGGCCTCCGCCCGGGGTGAGGGCCGCGGCACGGCAGTCCTCGATGCCCGAGTAACGGTAGTGTACGGTTGCCTCGCGGTCGCCGCCTCCGCATAGCACGCGGGCCACCTCCGGCTCGCGCTCGGCCACTTCCACGCCCATGATCGAGGCGATGCGGCGGGCCACTTCGGTCCCCCCTACCGGACAGCCGTCGGCCGGGGCTTCGCCGGCGGCAACCGCCTCGGCGAAGCCCGAACAGCCCGGGTAGCCGCAGGCGCCGCAGTTGGCGCCGGGCAGCGAGGACTGGATGGTCTCGACCCGCGGGTCCACGGCCACCGCGAACTTGCGCGAGGCCACCGCCAGGAGGGAGCCGAAGGCGGCCCCGATCACCAGCAGGCTCACCACTGCTTGCAGCACGGTCGTCCTCCCTCCCTCACGGCAAAAGCGCGCGGAACAGGTTCTGGAAGCCGAAGAAGGCCACCGACATCAGCCCGGCGGACACCAGGGCGATGGGGACTCCTTTCATCGCCGGCGGCACGTCGGCGAATTCGAGACGCTCGCGAACGCCGGCGAAGAGCACGATGGCCAGCGTGAAGCCGATGCCTGCCGCCAGGCCGTTGACCACGCTCTCGAGGAAAGCATAGTGCTGGCGAACGTTGATCAGCGCCACTCCCAGGATGGCGCAGTTGGTGGTGATGATGGGAAGGTAGATGCCCAGGGCCTGGTACAGAGGAGGGCTGATCTTCTGAATGACCATCTCCACGAACTGCACCAGCGACGCGATGACCAGTATGAAGACCACCGTCTGCAAGTACTCCAGGCCGAACGGTACCAGCAAGAGGTGGTGGAACACCCAGGTGATGGCCGATGCCAGGGTCATCACGAAGACCACCGCCATGCCCATGCCGGTGGCGGTGGACAGCTGGCGGGAGACGCCGAGGAAGGGGCAGATGCCCAAAAAGCGCATGAAGACGAAGTTGTTCACCAGCACGCTGCCGATGATGATGGCGACGAAGCTCACGCCCTCACCTCCTCGCGCGACCCGAGTCGCCGGGCCGACGGCTTGCGGGTCAGGTAGTTGAGCGCGGCGACCGCCAGTCCCAGGGTGATGAAGGCGCCCGGCGGCAGCACCATCACCTTTGCCGGGTCGAAAGGCAGACCCTTGCCGAACAAGGCCACGCCGTTTATCACCAGGTTGCCGGTTCCCAGGATCTCACGCACCGCGCTGACCACCATCAGTGCCAGCGTGAATCCCAGGCCCATGCCCAGCCCGTCGGCCACCGCGTTGAGCACGGGACGGCGCGAGGCGAAGGCCTCGGCCCGGGCCAGGATGATGCAGTTGACCACGATCAGCGGCACGAAAATGCCCAGGATGTGGTGCATCTCCGGCAAGAAAGCGTTCATGGTCAGGTCGACCGCCGTCACGAAGGTGGCGATGACCACGATGAAGCACGGGATCCTCACCCGGGAGGGGATGAACCCCCGGATGAGCGAGATGAGCAGGTTGGAGCCGGTCAGCACGAAGATCACCGCGACGCCCATCCAAAAGCCGTTCATCAGCGCGGTGCTCACCGCCAGGGCGGGGCACATGCCGAGGACCAGGCGCAGCACGGGATTCTCGGCGACCAGGCCGTTTTTGAAGTCAGCCCAGAGTCCTCGCAAGCCGGGCACCCCCCTTCAGCGTTCTTGGAGTTCCTTGAAAGCCTGCAGGGCGAGGTTGGCGGAAGCCAGCACGGATCGGGCGGAGATCGTCGCCCCGGTGATCACCTGCAGCTGTCCGGGGCCCGTGCCGAACTCAAGGGGTTTTTCACCCTTGCCGGCGAACTGCTCCTGGAACCAGGGTTCGGTGATCTTCGTGCCCAGTCCCGCGGTCTCACCCGCCGCGGACAGCACCTTCAGCGCGGCGATGCGGCCGGAGACGTCGATGCCCACCAGCACCTCGACATTACCCCCATAGCCCGGGCCGGCGACCGCGAAGACCATGCCCACCGTACGGCCGTCGTGCACTCCCTCGTAGGCTTCGTGCACGTTGCGGAAGGCGTCGCCGAGCGCGGGCAGCTCTGCGCTCCGGTCGTTGAACTGGGATGCCTCGGGCAGGGCCACCCGCAGGGCGGCGGCCAGGGCCTCGGCCGCTCGGGCTTCGATGGCGGCGCCGGTCAGATCGCGCACCCAGGTGAGGGTGCCGGCGGCCACCGCGCAGATCAAGGCCAGCACCAGCGGCAGCCTGAGGAGGTCTCTCATCGGGCTCGCTTCACCTCCCCGAATTTCCTGGGCATGGTGTAGCGTTCGATTAGCGGGGCCGCGATGTTCATGATCAGGATGGAGTAGGACACGCCTTCGGGGAATCCCCCGTACAGCCGGATCAGGACCGTGAGCAGACCGCAACCGGCGCCGAAGATCACGCGACCCCGGGGCGTCACCGGCGAGGTAACGTAGTCGGTGGCCATGAAGAAAGCTCCCAGGATCAGTCCTCCGGCCAGCACGTGTGCCAGCGGGTCGCCGGTGAACGGCCCTTGCGGGCCAAGCGCCCACGTCAGCAGGGCCACCGTGCCTATGAAGGTGGCCGGTATGCGCCAGTCGATCACGCGGCGCCACAGCAGATAAGCCGCACCCACCAGCAGGGCCAGCGCGCAGGTCTCACCGATCGTCCCCGGTATCCACCCCAGCAGAAGGTCCATGTAGTGCGGCACCCGGTGCAGCATGCCGCGCTTCAGGTAGGCCAGGGGGGTGGCGCCGGTCAGGGCGTTAAGTCCCCAGTCCCCCGCGGCCGACCAGGTCGTCATCTGGGTGGGCCAGGCGGCCATCAAGAAGGCCCGGGCCGCCAGTGCGGGGTTGAGGAAGTTGCCGCCCAGCCCCCCGAACAGTTGTTTGACGATGACCACGGCGAAGAACGCGCCCACCGCGGCAAGCCAAAGCGGTGCGGTGGGAGGCAGGTTGAGGGCCAGCAGCAGCCCGGTTACGGCCGCGCTGAAATCCAGCACCTGCACCGGCCTACCCATGAGCTTTTGGACGGCAGCCTCGGCGATCATCGCTGAGGCCACGCCGGTGGCGACCACCGCCATAGCCCGGGGGCCGAAGAAGTAAAGCCCCGCCAGGCAGGCCGGCGCCAACGCGAGCAGCACGTCGAGCATGATGCGAGGCGTCAGCTCACGGCGGAACAGGTGAGGCGGTGCTGCCACCACCAGCAGACCCTGCCGCTCGGCGGTATTCTCGTTAGCTGCCAATGCGCTACCCTCCGTTCCTGCGGGATCAGGAGCGAGCCGCCAGGTTGCGGATCTCACTCTTGGCCACCCTGATGGAGTGAACCAGCGGTCGGCGCGCGGGGCAGCCCCAGGCGCACGAGCCACATTCGATGCAGTCGATGACGCCCAGTTCCCGTGCCCGGGTCCAGTTGCCGACCCTTGCACAGGCGTCGTAGTACAGGGGCACCAGCCGCATGGGGCACGATTCCACGCAACGCCCGCAGCGGATGCAGGGTGTGCTGGCAAGCGGCGGGCTTTCGTCCTCGCCCAGGACCAGGATGCCCGAGGTGCCTTTGACCACCGGGACCTCCAGGCTGAACTGGGCGACGCCGGTCATGGGCCCTCCCATGACCACGCGGCCGGCGGGTTCCGTCAGCCCGCCTGCCAGTTCCAGCGCGGTGGCGAAACTGGTGCCCAGCCGCAGGAGCAGGTTGGACGGCTCGCGGACCGGACGTCCGGTGACGGTGACCACCCGCTCCACCAGCGGCATGCCACGATAGACGGCGTCTGCCACCGCCACCGCGGTGCCGACGTTGCTCACCAGGGTGCCCACGTCCATGGGCAGCCCGCCGGAGGGCACCTCGCGGCCCAGGACGGCCTTGATGAGGTGCTTCTCGGAGCCCTGGGGATAGCGGGTGGGCAGCACGACCACGGTGATACCTGTCTCGCGGGCCAGCGGCAAGAGGGTCTCGACGGCGTCGGGCTTGTTGGCCTCGACGGCCACGTATCCCTTCTCGACGCCCGCCGCCTTCATCAGAAGGCACAGCCCCAACACCGCGTCGGCCGCGCGCTCCAGCATCAGGCGATGGTCGCCGGTGAGGTAAGGCTCACACTCGCAACCGTTAAGGATGTAGGAGTCAATGGGCTTGTCGGCCGGGGGCGATAGCTTGACCCGGGTGGGGAAGGACGCACCACCCAGTCCCACGATGCCGGCCTCGTGGATGATCTCACGGATGTCCGGTGGCGAAAGGCTGTCCAGCGTGCCCCGCGGCGAGATGCCGTCCGCCAGGGCGTCCTGCGCGTCCGCCTCGATCACCACCGCGGTGACCATCCGGCCTACGGGATCGAGCCGCGGTTCCACCGCCACCACGGTCCCCGAGACGCTGGAGTGCACCGGGGCCGAGACGAAAGCCGGGGCCTCCCCGATCTTCTGGCCCAGCCGCACGGCGTCGCCCTTGGATACCAGCGGTTTACAGCAAGCTCCCGTGTGCTGCCACAGGGGAATGGTGACGGTGGTCGGGGGAGGGGGCTTGACGATCGGCTTGTCCGCCGTGAGGTGCTTTTGCTCGGAAGGATGGATCCCCCCGCGCAGGGGCTTGCGTATCGCGACTGCCATGGTTCCTCTCCTCCACGGGACGGCAGCCGCCACCCGCCAGCACCATCGCCACCTCACGGCCGGGCGGCTCTGCCGGAAAGCCGCTTTTAGCTGTGCAACCGGTCACACAACAATATCCTATTCCAATTAGGCGGGCTTGTCCAGACCAAGCTCATGGAAGCTAAAGACCCAGGATCGTCTGTGCCGCCTTGAAATAGATGAGCAGGCCGAGCGTGTCGGCAACGGTGGTGATCAGCGGGGCCGAGAGCACCGCGGGGTCAAAACCGAGCTTGCGGCCGATGATCGGTAACGCCGCGCCCACGGTGGACCCCACCAGCACGATGGCCAGGATCGTCACCGCGACGGTGAGCCCGAGGGCGACGCTGCTGTCGAGCAGGAAAGCCCACAGGAGGGTGGCTCCGGCCATGGTGGCGCCGAGGATCAGGCCCAGCCGGGCTTCGCGCCAGATCACGCGCAAAAAGTCGAGGGGAGCGACCTCGCCCACCGCCATGGCGCGTATCACCGTGGTGGCGGCCTGCGAGCCCGAATTGCCTCCGGTGTCGATCAGAAGCGGGATGAAGAAGGTGAGGGCAACCACCTGGCTGAGGTAATCTTCGAAGTGCTTGAGGATGGTGCCCGTGAAGGACTGCGCCACAAACAGAAGCAAAAGCCAGCCCACGCGCTTTCTGTAGAGGGTGAAGAGGTTTACGTTCATGTACGGCTCGCCCAGGGGTTCGGTGCCGCCCATGCGCTGGATGTCCTCGGTGGCCTCTTCCTCGATGACGTCCATGATGTCGTCCCAGGTGATGATACCCACCAGCCGCCCGGCGGGATCGGTGACCGGCATGCTCAGAAAGTCGTAGTTGGCCATCGTCCGGGCGGCTTCTTCCTGGTCGGCGGTGGCGAGCACGGAGATCACCCTGGTCGACATGAAGTCCTGCACCTTCTGCTGCGGATCGGCCAGAAAGACGTCGCGCAGCGAGGTCACTCCGGCAAGCTTGCCTTCGTGATCCACCACGTACAGGTAGGAGATGGTCTCCACGTCCTTGGCGACCTTGCGGATGTGCTGCAGCACCTGTTCGGCGGTCCAGGTCTGCCTTAGCGAGATGTAATCGACGGTCATGCGCCCGCCGGCGGTGTTCTCAGGGTACGAGGTGAGCTTCAGGACGGTCTCCCGGTAGTCGGGGGGAAGCAGGCCCAGCAGCCGCTCGGCCTGGCGGGGGTGAACGGATAGCACCAGGTCGGCCACGGCGTCGCTGGAGAGCTCGTTGACCACGGCGCTGGCCGCTTCCTCACCCAGGTGGTCGAGGATGGCGTACTGTAGCTCGTGGGTGAGGTACTCCAGCGTCTCGGCGGCAAAGGCCGAAGGCAGCCAGCGCACCAGGCGCAAACGGTCCTCGTCGGGTAACTGGGAGATGACCTCGGCGAGGTCGTAGGGTTGGACTTCCTTGAGCAGTTCGGCCACCGTGTCGGCGTCGACCGGCCCGGCGAGCAGCTCGGCGACGGTCTGCCTGAGGTCCACTACGGTCACCCCCTCACGCCGGTATAAGAATGCCCCTTCCCGAACAGGGGAAGGGGCCTTGAAAAGGTATGGCCACTTCCCTCTCGTCCTGGCTTTGGCACTGCGCGACTAGGGGACGCGCCCCGGCGGCGTTGGGCACCTCCTTAAGCCGGTCGGTGCCTGTTGACCCGTTACTGTCTCTCGACGATTCCGGGCAGCCGCCTTCACCGCGCAGGAGCCTCACCTAACGGGAAGGCCAGAGATCTTCCGTCCGCTCTCCTATCATATCCCCCGGCGCAGCGAGGTGTCAACGGTCGGTCAAAAGTCGCCCAATACCGCCCGTCGCCGCCTACCAGGGGCCGGCAGGATGCTCGGGGTCGGCGAACAGGGCAACGAAGCGTTCCACCAGTTCCGGGTCGAACTGCGTGCCTGCCCCCCGGCGAAGCTCCGCGAGAGCCTCTTCGTGCGACATGGCCTTTCGGTACGGGCGGTCACTGGTCATGGCGTCGTAAGCGTCGGCGATGGCCAGGATGCGGGCGCAGATGTGGATCTGGGTGCCCTTGAGGCCCTGGGGGTAGCCCTCTCCGTTCCACCACTCGTGGTGCTGCAGGATCATGTGCGCGACCGGTGCCAGCCGTGGCGAGGACAACGCGATGCGGTAGCCGATCTCGCAGTGGCGCTTCATCTTCGCCCACTCCCGGCGGGTGAGCTTGCCGGGCTTGAAAAGGATCTGATCGGGAACGCCGACCTTGCCGATGTCATGAACCTGGGCCAGCAGGCGAAGGTTGGCCTGGTCGGCGGAGGAAATGCCGGCGGCCCGTCCGAGGTGCCCGGCGATGGAGGCCAGCCGAACCGCGTGCCCTTCGGCGATGTAGTCGCGCTGTCCCAGCGCGGCAAGCAAGGTCTGGACGATGGCATGGTGGGCGCTTGAGCTGCGGGTCAGCTTGTCCTTGTACATGTTCTCTTCGGCACGGCGGAAGGCATCGGCGACCGTCTCGACCCCCGGCTCGTCGGTGGAGGCGGTACCTACCGCGAGGCTGATGGGTGGGCCGTCCCCCGAGGTCGCGTTGGCTTCCTCGATCGCGGCCAGGATGCGGTCGCGGATCAGCTCGGCGGTGGCGCTGCCGGTGTAGGGCAGCACCGCCACGAATTCGTCGTCACCCGCCCTGGCCACCATGTCGGAGGCGCGGAAGACTTTACCCAGCACCCTGGCCGCCTTCACCAACAGGTCGTCGCCGGCCTGATGCCCCAGCGTCTCGTTCACCAGGCGCAGCCCGTCGAGATCCGTGACTACCACCGCCACTGGACCCTGTCGCTGGGGGTCGAGCCGCTTGAGCTCCTCTTCCAGGTAAACGCGGTTGTACAGGCCGGTGAGCACATCGTGGGCGGTCATGTACAGCAGCCGTTCGCCGATGCGCCTGGTCTCGGTCACGTCCCTGGACAGGCGCACCACCGCCCTGACGCGGTTGCCGGCCAGCACCGGGACGGCGCGCAGTTCCCAGACCCTGCCATTAGGGGCGGTGCAGGCATGGGTGGCGGGCTGTCCGGTGCGCAGCGCGTGAACGACGGGGCAGGAAGGGCAGGGCTCCGCACGCCCGTAGTGGATCTCGTGACAGGTCCGGCCCGCCATCTCGTCCAGCCGGAGTCCGGTCTCACGGGACTCGGCCTGGTTGGCCCAGATCACGGTGAAGTCCGGTGCCAGCAACGCCACCAGGTCGGGGATGGCGTCCAGGATGGCCTGCCGTTCCTGACGGCTTCGATGGTGCTCGCTGAGGTCGCGCACCACCCCCCGGTACCCGGTGACGATACCGCGGGGGCTCAGCACGGGCGCCAGCGACATTTCCGCGTATCCCACCTCGCCGTCTGCCCGCCGGAAGTGCCAGGGGTGGTTCGGCAGCGTACGCGCCGTCTCTGCAACGGTGGCAAGGGCCCGACGCATCTCGGCGGTGGCTTCGCCGGCCGTGAACTCCAGGAGCAGGTTACGGTTGACCAGGCTGTTGGTCACGCCCAGCAGCGCCCCCATCGCCCGGTTGGCCAGCTTGATGTTCGCCGCGGCGTCGGTCTCGAACACCCCGTCGGCGATAGTTTCCAAAAGCTCGCGGTACCGTCGTTCCGAGCCTACCAGCTGCGCCTGGGCCCGCTTCAGTTCGAGTATACCTTCCAAGCGGCGGACGAAGAGGTCGAGCAGCGTACGCTGGTGGGGCGGGATGGGGTTGGCCCGCTCGAGATAGACCCAGCCCAGCTCGCCGGGGGGTGTTCCCAGCGAGCGCGTGTACACGTTGCCGGAGCCGTCGTCGACCGGCTTCACCATCTGCTGGGGGTCGGTCTCGAAGCCCCAGGTGTAGACACGTTCGGAGCCTTCGCCGGTCAGGCACAGGGCGATGCGTCGAATGCTGAAGATGCGGCTCCAGCGGGCCAGCAGGTCCCGGGCCAGCACTTCCTCGCTGTCCCAGGGCGCAAGCGCGGCCACCTCGTAGAGGATCGCCACGTATGATGACTCCATCGTCATTCACCCACGAGCGCCACGGCGACGGTCTTATTGTGAAAGAACGGCACGTCACTGAAGGCCCCCACCTCCCCGAAAGTCAAAAAGCCGACGCAGGGCACCTCGGGACCCAGCTCCTCGCGCATGGCCGCGAGTTCCTCATCGAACCTGTCCTGGAGGACAAGGTACCGGGAGACGCAGTCGAAGATCAGGGCCAGCCGGGGACGTTCCACGGCGCTTCGGGCTTCGCGGGCGACCCGACGCGCGGTGCCGATCAGGTCGTCCGCACTCGCGCTCATCATGAAGGCGAGCGTGTTAGGCGGGACTTCGGTGACGAATTCAATGCCGCCTTCGGGGGTGGGGCGGAGGGGGTCGCGGATGAGGAAGTTACCCTCCGCATCGGGGATTCCCAGGGGATGACGTGCTCCGTAGTCGGCGAAGCGGTCGGGATCGATGCCTCCGAGACGTCCCGAGTAGACCTCAAGGGCGGGCCAGCCGTCCAGTTCGTGCACCACCTTGCCCTCGGCGCGGGTGACCACGAGGGGAGCACCTCGAGGCATCCAGCCGTGGCCCAGGCGACAGGCGACGGTCGGGCCGCGAAGCAGGCACGCAGAAACGCTACCGGTAGCGACCCCGCGCTCGCCGAACTGGTAGGTGCGAAAGAAGCGAAGGTTGTCGCCGGTTCCCCCACCTACGTAGAGCACCTCGGGGCCCAGCGCGTCGTAAAGGCCACGCACCACCTCGGAGATGTCGGCGGCGAAGCCGTCGGGGAAGACCAGCAACGTTCCTCCCCCCGACCCCTTCAGGGGGCCTGCCGCGGCGCGGCCGGCCTGCCGGGCATCGGCACCGCCGATGGGAGCCAGCGCGGTGCGCGCGTCCAGTGAGGAACCGGCCAGCGTGCACACCGCTATCCCCCGCGGCATCACCCCTTCGGGCCCGATCAGACCGGCGGTGCAGGCGCCGGCCAGCGCCGAGGAACCGACCAGCTGGGCAACGGCCAGAAACGCCTCCTGCTGGTCGAAGTGCTCGGTGGTGAACAGCAAGGTGAGCGAAGGCTCGCCGGAGCCCTCCAGGGCCTGCCGCGCGGCCTCGGAGGCAGCCTGACGGGGATCGTCCGCGGTGCCGAACCCGATACCTACTCGGAGATCGGCGGTTGCCTTTGGAGATCGTCGCACTTCATTCCACCTCCTGTCTCAGCAGGGAATACTTGGTACAATGTTATAAACCGTCTTGCATTCGGGATGTATCGTAAATCTCCTTCAACACCAGTACCGCCGCACGCTGGTGTCGTTGTGCCGGGGGGCAGCCCCTGGTTTTCACCACAACCCGCGAGGAGTGACCGGTCACCGTCAGATAGGCGGCGGTGGGAGACGCGATGGGCCTGGACAGCCCGAGCTGCCTGCGTCAAGCGAGCCCGGGAGGACACCGCAAAACAGCCCGGCCACGCCGCCAAGCGCGTTGCGCGTCAGGCGCCGATCAGCGCGAGAAGTCGGTGCGAGTTCATCACCAGCACGCGGTTTGCGCGGGCGACGGTGCCTGGCTGGTACAGGCGCAAGATGCCGATGGCCAGGTTGCGCAGGGTGGCCATCGCCCACGGGCCATTGCCGGTGCGGATGCGGCAGCGGTCTTCGTCATAGGTCACGTCGCGG
>DYFO01000020.1 GCA_020725145.1 Symbiobacterium thermophilum | reverse complement strand
TCAACGTTATGTAGGTGTAACTGCCTGATCTTCAGGCTATCTGTGCGACAGGCTCACCACATCCGCGGAAAAAAAGCCAGACCCCTCACCGACCCGCATCAATGCTCGCTTTGTTCACAGCTTGACGCAGCCATGTGATGGCTTACACGCAAGCGTCATCGTGCCGGGGGGCAACCCTTGGTTTTCACCACTGAGCCAGATGACGTAGTCCGCACGCTTCTCCTCGACCGGAACCCCGCCAGCTCAGTTCATGCCCGGACTGATCTTCTTAGACTTTAGCCCAGAGCTGTGAACTGGATACCACCGCGCGAGTCGTCAACAACTGCAACTCCCAGATCGAAGAACGCCTTGCATTGGAGGGTTGCGACTACTCTGAGGCCGAATTGGACGAACCACCGGTGGCAGCTAGGACGGTGCCCCGCCAACGAGCAGGCTTATATCGAGACCTCAGCAGACAGCGGTAGTGGCGGCATCATGTAACCTACAACCGGGGCCAACGCAACACCTGACCGCCCGCCGGGAGCACACCGAGCTCACCTCGGTACCCGCAGCGGTCGAGCTCGTGCCGACAGGTGGAGTAGGCCAGTGCCGGCGTGTTGCACTCCACACTGAGATGGGCTAGGAACACCACCCGGGTGCGGCGATTGACCATCTCGCGAAGCGCCGCGGCCGCCTGCTGGTTAGACAGGTGCCCCCGGTCGCCCAGCACCCGCCGGACCAGAACCTCAGGCCTTCCCGAGGCAAGTTCCAGTGCCGGTTCATGATTTGCCTCCACCACAAGGTACTCGCATTCTCTCCCTTCGCACAGGAGGTGAGGGGGCACGTGGCCGAGGTCGGTCAAGAACAGCCAGCTGCCCATTGCTCCGTCGATCACCAACCCTACCGGGTCCACACAATCGTGCGGCTTGGGGATGGCCCGTACCCGCAAGGATCCGACCGTGGTTTCGCCGCCTGCCGGTAGCACGCGTCGCAGCGAGGGTTCGAGCGACCCGATGCAGCCGTCAAGCAGCTGCCACAGCCCTTCGGTGGCGTACACGGGAATGCCGTAGGACCGGGGAAACGGGACACGGAGGGTAACCGCGCGAACATGATCTGAGTGGCCGTGGGTGAGGAAGATGGCCTCAATATGACTCGGATCAAGGCCCACGTCCGCCAGGGCTGTCTCAAGTTGCCGGAGGCCTGCGCCGCAGTCGACCATGACCCGAGCACCGGGGCCCCCGTCCAGCAGGTAAGCATTGCCGAAGGTGCTGGAGCTGGCCAGTGAGACAAACCCCAGCGCCAACGGCTTCCCCTCCCCGTCGGTCCTTCGGCGCGGCGAATCCGACCTCCTGCCCTCTGCTAACCCAATTCCAGCTGCCACGCCAGAAACGTCAGGATGTCCGCTTGCTCGGCGACCACCTTGCGAACCGGCTTGCCCGCTCCGTGCCCGGCCATGGTCTCTATGCGCAGCATCACGGGCCGGTCGGCGGGGTCGGAAGCAGTGCTTTGCTCAAAGGCCTTGCCCACACTTTTCGCCTTGACAAACGGAGGTAAGCCGCAGTATGCTAGCTAGAGACAGGCGTGGTAGCAAATGGCAGTCCTGGGGGTGGAAGGTATGCGTCGCTTAGCGGGTCTGATGTCGGTGGTCTTGCTCTACCTGCTTCTTGTGACGCCTGTCCTGGCGGAACCGGCTTCTTGCTGCATACCCAGGGTCGGAGCTCTCATGCGCAACGACTTGGCCATTCTCGGGGGCTATCTCTCGGTACGCGAATCCGTCTTCAGGTGCATGTCGACGTGTGAGGAGAAGGTCGGCCGGGCGCTGTTGACTCTGCTGAACTCCAACCCGCACTGTTACACGCTAACTGAGGACGGTAGGCTTTTCATCGATGAACAAGCGCTGACGAGCGGTGAACTCGACGGGAATTGGAGCGAGGCGGACTTGGCACAGTGCCTCATCCTTGCGAGGCATCTGCAGAACTCCAAGGTAACCCTCGATTCGGCTGGCGCGTCCATCAGAGCGGTCTGGTATGAGCACCAGCTGATCCATGCCTCTGACTATCACGACCAGCATTACTACTGGGACACTGCGTACTCGCGGCATCCGCTACCGGTTTCCGTGTCAACGTCCGTTACCTGGGGCACAACGATCAGCGGAGGAGCGACCGTTCCTCTGCAAACGCTGCTGGCCTGGCTCAAGCTTGAGTATCGTTGTACGTGGACAGCGACCGCAACATACGGCCCCTACACTCCCAAGGGTCCCAACGATCCCACGTGTTCCTTCTGCCCACGCGGCGAGGAGGCGGCCATTGGGCACTGGGACAGGCATTTCCATTCGTCAGCGACTTACTGGCAGTGGTACTGCACAGACGAGGATGTAAAAGGAGAGATAACCCGTTGGTTCCAGGGAGAGTATACTGCCTCTGGTTTCAGGTTTGTCTTCCCCGAAGACCGGACCTACGAACTGCAGCGCCGGACGTGCTATTGCGCAGAGTGCAATGCCGCAGCCCAATAGAACGCGTTGAGCAGGGAGGTGAGCGTGAGCGTGCAGGAAGCTGAGGGGCACGAGAAGGAACCATCCCCGCGCCATAGACTGAAGGCAGTTGCCGCAGGGACTCTCGCGCTGATCACGCTGGCACTCCTAGTACCGTTTGCGTTCAGAGGGGTCTACTTCGTCGAGCCCCCGCATGAAGGCTATGTTGCCTGCTATGTAGGCAGGAGCACGAGTCTCTCAATCCTCTTCAATGACTATGGCCGGTGGCCGTGGCTCAATGCGTCGGGGACGATCATGTCCGTCGCGACCGATAACCCTGAGCTGGTAGTCACCTCCTTTAGCATTGCTCCGCTTTACCTGAACAAGCCCTGCCGGCGATGGGTAATCCGGATGGAAGTTACCCCTCTTTCCCCCGGCGAACATCACCTGACGGCGCTCACGATAGCCCGCGGAGGTTCAACGCGGGCCCTGCCGATCGGAAGGGTGCTGTTTGACGCCAGGTCTCCCGGCCAAGACAGGCAACAGCTCGTGGATCTGAGCACACTGGTCCTGCTCTTCTATGCAGTACCGTACCGTCACGGCCATTACGACGGCGAGGTCTGGTTAGGATCACGCGCCGTCGACGTTTCCCTGGTCTGCCCCGGGTTGCCTGAGGACGTGATCCTGGAATTCGATCCCGTGCGCTTTGATGGGCGGGGGGCTTACCTGCGGGTCCAGCTCAAGTCGGAGGCCAGCGATGGTCATTTGAGGAGGCGCGTCCTGCTCGTTCGACCGTGGCTTGCGGTGTCGTCGGAGGAGGGTGACACCCTGGAGCCCGGCCCCCTGTACATAATCGATTGGCCGAGCTAGCCCACCTTCCGCAACCGCGACGGGAGCACTCGTACCTACCTGCAGCTGGTCACCAGTGAACAGGTGAGCGGCAAGATGCGCCAGAAGGTAGTGGCCACCCTGGGCGGCTGGAGAAGCTGCAGGCGGGTCCCCTCGACGGGCTCATCGAGCAGCTGACCCGGTTCTCCCGGAAGCAGTGGGTGCTGGAGCGGGCTCGGCAGATCCGGGCCAGGCAGGCCAAGACCTGGGGGCCGGTGCTGATCTTCCGCCGGCCATGGGAACAGCTGGGGCTGGCCGCGATGCTGGGACGGCTGGTTGAGGGTGCTGCGGCCCGGACTGATTTCGAGGAAGCGGCCTTCGCGATGGTGCTCAACCGTCTCCTGGACCCGATGTCCAAGCTGCGGGTAAGCGATTGGGTGAGGACAATATACCGGCCCGAGTGGGAGCGGCTGGAGCTCAATCACTTCTACCGTGCCCTCGACTTCCTTTCCGAGCACAAGACCGAACTTGAGCAAGGTCTGTATGACCAGGTGAGGGACCTTTTCAACCTGGAGCTGGATCTTGTTCTGTGGGATGCGACGACCACGTACTTTGAAGGTCGGGCGGCGGAGGGGCTGGCGGAGTACGGCTTTTCGAAGGACAAGCAGCCTGACCGGGTACAGATCATGGTCGGAGTGCTGGTCTCTGGCGACGGCTTCCCGATAGCCCACGAGGTGTTCCCCGGCAACACGGCCGAGGTGGACACTTTCCGGCACGTGATAGGCAAGGTCAAGCAAGAGTTCCACCCAAGACGGGTGATCCTGGTTGCCGACCGGGGGATGGTGTCCGGCGAACTGCTCCGGGAGCTCGAAGGGTCGAACCTGGAGTACATCGTCGGGGTGCGGATGCGCAAGCTCAAGGCAGCACGGGAGGTGCTGTCCCGGGCCGGGAGGTACCGCGAGGTGTCTTTGAACCTCAAGGTGAAGGAGGTGGTCCACGCCGGTGTGCGCTACCTCGTGTGCCTCAACCCGGAGGAGCGCGAGCGTGACCGACTGGTGCGGGAAGCGGCGGTGGCCAGGCTGAGAGAGAAGCTGGCTGCCGGTGAAGTGAAGCAGCTCATCGGCAACCGTGCCTACCGTCGGTACCTTCGCATCGACGGGGCAGGCGTCTCGGTAGACGGGCGGGTCCTGGAGGAGGAGTCCCGGTACGACGGCAAATGGGTGCTTCGCACCAACTCCTCTCTGGCCGCCGATGAGGTGGCGCAGGCCTACAAGAGCCTCTGGCAGGTTGAGCACGCGTTCCGGGAACTGAAGTCGGGACTCGACCTCAGGCCGGACGGAGAGGCGTATCAGGGGTCATGTGGTGGTCTGCTTTCTGGCGCTCGTGCTGGAGACGGCCCTGCGCAGGAAGCTCAAGGCGTTGGGCAAGGAAGTCCGCTATGACGACTTGCTGCTTGACCTCTGCCAGTTGCAGGCCGTTGACCTTCACCTGGACGGGAAGCGCTACCTGGCCCGCACGGAACTGGCGGCTGCGCTGACGTGGCGTTCCGCGCCGTGGGGCTGCGGCCGCCACTACACGTTACCGAAGTGCCCCTCTGACTGGATACCCCGGAAGGGTGTAGTGGTACGTCACCCCCTTGTTCCCCAAAACCCCTGCACCATGGGCCTTCCTCTAGAGCTGAGTTTCAAACCCGAGTTGGGCGAAAGCACGCGGTGGATCTCCGCCAGAACCCGGCTACGGTCGGCCAGTTCGTGCAGCAACGACAGACATAGCACCGATGCGAACGTCCCATCGCCGAAGGGCAATGCCTCCCCATCCGCCTGCAGGAAAGACGGGTTCTCTGGCCCCGCCCCGGCGCCGGCGGCCAGCACGCGTGCCACGCTCAGCCGAGGCGGCGGGCCGTTCGGCCGTCTCCAGTTCGCCGGTCGGCGCGGCATGCCCTCCTGTGGGCCGTCAGACGTCCCACATGCGTGGCCTGGCCGGAGAGGGATCGGGAAGGAGTCAAGCGGCCACCGTTCAGGCGGGGAGAAGGTGCCAAAAGATCCGGCCGGGGGCCGGCAGCGGCACCAGAAGCACTCCGCATCGTCTCCCGGTGGTCGACCGCCGTCTCACACCGGGCGGTGCCGGCGACAGTAGTCCAGTATCACTCCGGCGCCTAGCCGGCAGCCGACGACCAGGCTCTCCTCGTCGATATCAAACGTCGGTGTGTGCAGCATGGCCGGTATCCCCGCATCGCGATTGGCCACTCCGAGCCAGAAGAGGACCCCCGGCAGCTCCTGCTGGAAGACCGCGAAATCCTCTGACCCAACCGGCAGGGGAGCCCGGAAGGGGATGAGGTTCCCGGGTCCCACGGCAGCTTCGGCTGCGGGCGTTACCTCCGCGGTCAGGATCGGATCGTTGGCAGTGGCCGGTACCACCTGCTGCCACTGGAGTTCATAATCCAGCCCCGTCCCCCCCAGCACCTGATCCAGCAGGGCGCGAACCCTGCCGGGCAAGGCGGCTCTGCCCGCCGGATCCGCCGCCCGGGCCACCCCTACCAGATCGCAATCACCCCCGCCCATGCCCGCGACCTGGGGGGAAAAGCCAATCTCGATCGCCTTGATTAGCCGCGCGTCACCCCGGATGACCGCCGCGAGCAGCTCGTCAAACGCCTCGATGCTGTCGGGCAGCCGCACATCGCTGAGGCCTCGCACCGCTGCGGCGCAACGTTCCCGGGCTTCCTGCCGCCGTCGGGGCGTGCTGATGCCCCGGGCGTCCCGCAACACCACCCGCACATCGTCGAGCGGCGGCAGGTTGGTGCCGGGGCCCAGCCCGCACTGACCCGCCGGCAAGGGGAAGGCATGGCAGGCGAAAATGACCTCCGGATGCGGATCTCGGAGCACGCCGGCGGCGATCATGGCCCGGGCTCCCAGCGCAGGCTCCTCGGCCGGCTGGAAAATGAACTTGACCGTGCCGGGCAGATCCTTGCGGACCCGCGCGAGGATCTCGGCAATGCCCAGCCCGATGGCCGTGTGAGCGTCGTGGCCGCAGCAGTGCTTTACACCGGGAACCCTGGACCGGTACGGGGTCTGCAAACCGTCGTCGATCGGCACGGCGTCCATATCGGCACGCCAGGCCACCACCGGCCCTGGCTGCCCGCCCTTGAGGACGGCCACGACTCCGAACCCGCCCACACCGTGCCGGACCTCATCCAGGCCGAGCCCGGCAAGCCTGTCGGCCACGAGCCGGGAGGTCCGCTCCTCCTGGAGCGACAGCTCGGGGTGAGCGTGGATGTCCCTGCGCACCGCCACCAGAGCTGGCTTCAGGCCGCCGGCCATGGCGGCCAGGAACTGGCTGTCGACCACCCGCCTCAACTCCCTTCAGAATTCGTGCTTGCTTTGACACCGGGGCATGGTACTATCATTGTAGATCACGCCAATGCGTTTGACAACTGTAGAACGTTTGGGCGGAGGAGGAGTCCGCCATGGGTTTCACCGTTGAGTTCGACCATGCTCCGGCCTACGAGCTGCTCGCCAGCCTCGAAAGCTACCGCAAGCCGGCGGCCACTCGGGTACTCGACCTGGGCGCGGGCTGGCGTCGCCGGGTGCGTGAGCAACTCGACCCCCGCCTGGCCGCGCGCCTGGATCGCCTGTCCGGCAGTTTCGCCATTCCGCCTTACATCCTGGTCTGGCTATGCCCGGGAACGCGATCCGCCACCGCTTTCCTGCGATGGCTGGCGGGCCTGACCGCCGGCGAGCTGTATGCGGCGCTCGAACCGTTCCTGCCCGTGGATGGGCCGACCCTGCCCCCGTTGACCCGATTGCGCGACGACTGGACGGAACTCGTGGATGCCTGGAACCGGCAATATTTCGATCGGCTGGATCCGGCCTTGCTCGAAGCCCTGTCGAAGGAGGCCCGTGACCGGGCCGGTGACCTTGCCGGCAGGGATGCGGCCGAGGTGGTCGACACCGTCACCGGCGGCCTCCGGCTTGACGGATGTCAGGGTCTGGAACGAGTGGTGCTGGTGCCCCAATTGCACCTCCGACCCTTCAACAGCTACGATGTGTGGCGTAAGCTGGTTCTGGTCCTCTACCCCGCCGACGCGCCCCAGGCGGCCGGGGCCCCCCCGGCCCGCCTGCTGCGCCTTGGGCGTGCGCTGTCCGACGCCAGCCGGCTGCGGATCCTCCGCGATCTCGCCCGCGGCCCCTGCGGCCTGGCGGAGATCGCACGCCGGAGCGGGCTGGGCAAGAGCACCGTTCACCATCACCTCGCCGTCCTCCGGGCAGCCGGCCTGGTGTCCTTCTCGCTCCAGGGCGGCCGCTACAGCCTCCGGACCACGGTCATCGAGGAACTGCCGGCCCTGGTCCGGCAGTTCTTGGCCGACGGCGACGGGCGACCGGACCACGGTTGCGGGCGGCCTCCGAATGGTGCGCTGAAGGCCTTGCCCGCCGGCAGGTTGCCCCGGCGTCCGAGTTCGCGATAGATCCCGTGTTCCGTGGCACCTCGGACGTACTCAGGGTAGCACCACGCTGGCGTCGGCATGGGCTTTCACCCGCACCCGTCCCCCGGGGACCGGCAGCAGTCGCAGCGGTAGCGTCAGCTCCAGGCTAACGCACACCGTGGGGTGCTCAAGCTCCCGTCCGGTCACCCGACACCGCGGGCTGACAGAGGGAGAGGGCTGGTGGACCTCGACGCTGACGGCCACCTCCGACTGCAGGTCAAGGCCGGGGAGGGCAGCCTGCAGGTTATGCCGGGCGTACTCGATGGCCATCGCACGAGCACGCGAACCATCCAGAGCCAGCTGCCCTTGTCGCAGAAGTTCCTCGTCAAGCTCCTGTACGGCAGCCAGCGCCGCCATGTCCGCGGCGTTCGAGGCAAGCTGCCTGGCCAGTAGCAGCCACCCGGCATCGGCCACCAGCGCCAGCGCGAGCAGCATCACCGGCAACATCAGTACCGCCGTAACCAGCACCGCTCCTTCCTCGTGCCGTCGCTTCACGGCCCTCTGACCCGCTCACTGCGGGTCGTTACCTCCGATTGCAGGTGCACGGTGGCGCCAAATACGCTCCGGAGCAGGGGCATGAATACCGGATAGTCGTAGCTGAGAGTTACGGTGATGGCCGAGCCGTACGCCGCCCTTGCCGGGCTTATGCGGATATCGACTTCGTCGGCGTGGATGTTCCCCAGCTCCAACTGCTCGGTTATCTTGTGGTACACGCCGGCGGTGGCTCCGCCCTCCACCGCCGCCCGACGCGCTCCCTCGCGGGCCGCCGCCGCCAGCACGAGCTTGGCGTTGACCAGCAGCCCGAGCTCGATCATCCCGAAGCAGAGCAGCAGCAAGAGCCCCGCGACGAGAACGAACTCCACCAGCACTACCCCCGATTCTGCCGTCCCCCGGCGCTTTGAGCCCGGGTTATGAGCTTCAGGGGTAAGGGGCGGGCTCACGGCGGACCCACCGTCCCGAGCCGGGAGATGATCTCCTCGAGCTTCGCCTTGAGCGTCGCCCCCAGCTGGGTCAGCGTGCCGATGAGCACAACCACTACCAAGGCAAGAAGCAAAGCGTATTCCGTGGTAGTGGCACCTCCCTCGCAGTACCACCAGCGCGTGAACTTCTCACGCCAATTCATGATGGTCCTCCTTTCCCCACTTTCACCACCTGGCGCGGATGAACCAGAGCAGATTGGGTAAAACAACCAGCACGAACAGGGTCGGGAAGATGAAACACAGCGTACACAGGGTGAGCTTGAGCGGCAGCGTGGCCAGACTGCGCTCGAAGGCATGCCTCTTTTGCGCCCGCGCCGCGGACGCCTGCTGACGCAGTACGGCCGTCAGCGGCGTGCCCAGCTCCTCGGCCCGCAGCAACGCTCCCACCAGCAGGCTCACGGCCGGGAGGTCTATCCGCCGGGCCATGGCCTGCAGCGCCGGGCCCGCCGGACGTCCCGCGGCCATCTCCTGCACGGTGCGGCGAAGTTCGTCCCCAAGCGACCCGGGGGCCCGGGCGGCCACGAGCTCCACGGCTTTGCCCAGACTCAGGCCGCCGTCCGCGCACACCGCCAGCAGGTCCAGTACGCCTGCCAGGTCGGACAGGATGGAGCGCTGTCGCACACGTGCTCTGGCCCGAAACCACTCCACGGGGGCCAGTCCGCCCAGGACGGCCAGTGCCGGCACGAACACGAACGGCAGATCGAGGCATGTCCAGCCGATCATCCCCAGCACGGCTCCGAGCGCTCCCCCACCCAGACACCACCCTGCCGCCTCGTCCGGCAGAGCCCTCAACGCTCTGCCGATGGGGATACGGGCAAGCCTTTGTCTGAGCCCGTCGCCCGACCATGGCGGGCGTCGCGACGGCAGGTTGCCCGCGAGCCTGCCCAGCCGGTGCCCGACGTGGCGAACGAGCCACCGGCTCAGGGCGCCGACCTGTACCGCAACCGCCGCTGCGACCAATGCGGCAGGTATGTTCACCTGATCCCCTCCTTCAGAGCTCGAGCGTTCGGACCATCCGGGCCATCAGCTCGCGTCCGATCAACCAGGACGCCAAGCCGTAGGCGGCCCCTAGCCGGCCGGTTGTGGTCTCCCACAGCGGGCGAAGCATCTCCGGGTTGGCCCACGCAAAGTAAAGCCCAAGGACCACGGGAAGGGCGAGCAGCACACGAGCTGACACACGGGCTTCCTGGGTCTTGGCCTCGAATTCCCCCACCAACATCCTACGTTCGTGCAGGGCGGTCGCGGCGCCGGCGAGCACCTCGGCCAGGTTGCCACCGCTCAGGCGATGGGCCTCAAGCGCCTGCAAAAAATAGCGGACTTCCTCCCCGGGGAAATCTCCCTCCAATCGGCCCAGGGCTGTGAGCAGTGGCACGCCTGTCCGGTACTCGTCGAGCACGCCCTGCAGTGCCCGGACGACGGGTCCGTCTCCTTCGGCCGTGAGGGCTTCGATGGCCTGAAGCAGGCTCTGCCCGGAGCGCAAGCAGGCACCCAGCGCCAGCAAGGCGTTGGGGAACGCTTCTTGAAAAGCACGGATGCGGGCAGCTTGCTTATGCCTGAGGTAGTGCCCCCTCGCCCATGAGGCCAGACAGGTCCCGACAGCCGCTCCGGCCACACCCCCGGCCGCCATCCCCAAGACCAGGCCTCCGGCCGCGGTCGCCATCGTGGGAATCACCTTTGAGAGCAGCCCTGACGGCTTCCCGGCGTGGGTAACCCGAGGAACCATATTTGCCAGCCGTCGAGCAGTGATGCCGAAGCCCAGGCCCTGACGGGTTAGCAACATCACGGCGGAGGCCATCGCCGAGGCGGCCCCGATGCATATGAGCAGGCGATCGAGGTGTTCGGCTCCCCAACCCGTCACCGGGGCACCTCCTGTTCCCCGCCGGTCGCCAGCCAGGCAGGTGCGCTAAGTCCGTTCTGACGCAGGCGTGCCAGCAAGCGTGGCGGCAGCGAGTTGCCGACACGCTCAAAGCCGGCCCTCTCGGGGTTCCACCGAAAGATGGTCACCGTCCCCTCTTTCCCGTCGGCCCGGGCAAGGGCGATTTCCGTGATGCGGCGGGTGCCGTCTCGGAAGCGCGCCTGGTGAACGACTATGTCAACCCCTGCACGGACCTGCGCACGTACCGCTTCATGCGGCAGACTCTCCCCGGCCATCAGCACCATGTTCTCCAGGCGCACGAGCGCATCAGCGCAGCTGTTAGCGTGAATCGTAGACATGCACCCCTCGTGACCGGTGTTCATCGCCTGCAACAGGTCAAATGCCTCACCACCACGGCATTCGCCGATGATTATCCGGTCGGGACGCATACGCAGGGCGTTCCGCAGCAGCATGCGTACGGTGATCTCCCCCTTTCCCTCGAGGTTGGGAGGCCTGCTTTCGAGGGCCACCACGTGCTGCTGGTCGAGCTGAAGCTCGGCCGCGTCTTCAATGGTGACGATGCGCTCCATTCCGTCGGGGATGAAGGCCGACAGCACGTTGAGCGTTGTGGTCTTCCCCGATCCTGCCCCGCCCGATATTAACAGGTTGCAACGACCTCGCACGGCTAAGGACAGGAAGTCTGCCATCTCCTCGCTGAGCGTACCGTTTCGGACCAGGTCGCCGGCGGTGAGCGGGCGTCGGGCGAACTTCCTTATGGTCAGCGCCGGACCTCTCACGGCCAGCGGGCGGATGATGGCATGCACCCGCGACCCATCCGGCAACCGAGCGTCGACGAAGGGCAGTGAGTAGTCGATGCGCCGCCCCAGTGGGGCAACTATGCGGGCGATGACGTCTTCGAGGTGTTGCTCGTCCCTGAACCTGACCCCTACCGGCTCGATGCGGCCGCCTCGCTCCACATAGACCATATCGGGACCGTTCACCATGATCTCGGTTACCGTGGGATCGGCCAGGAGCGGTTCCAAAGGGCCGTAGCCAACCAGGTAGTCCACAAGGCGGTCGACCAGGCCGTCGCGGGTAAGCCTGTGGCTTCCCAAGCCGGTTTCCAGCAGGAGGCGACCCACTGCGGTACGCAGCTGTTCACGGCGCCGGCGGCCGTCCTGTGAAGCTTCCAGGAGATCGCGGTGGCGCTCCACCATGAGGGCACGGACTCTCTCCAACAGGCCTTCAGGAACGAGCTGCGTTACGGCCAGGTCACCGGTCTGGGCCGTCTTGGCCGCCGGATCGAAACGCGCCAGCCGTTCTTCTGGAACATCGGTCATGGCAGTACCCTTTTCAGCCAGCCAAGGACTCCTCTTGGCCGTGTCAGCCGTCCGTCGGCCGGCAGTTGCATTCCCGGACACAACGCTGCGGCTACCTCCAGGAGAGAAACGACCAGCGGGTGGTCGGATGGCTGCAACACCAGCGGCTTGCCCTCAAACACCGCCCCTTCGGCCAGGCGACGGTCGGTCACCAACCCGAACACCGTACTCAACCCCAGGAAACTCTGCACTTCCCGGAGGGTTACCGGGCTACCCTCGTGAAGCTGGTTGACCACCAGCAGCACGCGCTCCTTGCCGGTGCCCAGACGATCGAGGACGTCGACCATCACCCGAGCCTGGCGGAGTGACGCCGCGTCGGTGGTGGTGACGAGAAGGATCCTGGACGCCGCCTCAAGACATTCGCAGACGAGGTCGCTGCTGGTGTCCGGGGGCGTATCCAGGAAAACGAAGTGGTACTCGCGCCTGAGCCAGTCAAGTATCCTACGGAGGTGTTCGGTCTTCACAAGGCCCGCCAGCTCCGGGCGCGCCGGGCCCAGCAGGACGTCAAGGCCCGAGGCTCGATGGGTCATGACAAAGCGCCGCAGGTCGGCAGAGCCCACCTCCGGTAGATACGGGAGGAGGTCTACGATCGTGGGCCCTTCCAACAAGTCCAGGTGAACTCCCACATCACTGGAAGCCAGGTCGAGATCCACGAGAACCGTGCGCGCGGGTGTGCGGGTGGCCACCGCCACCGCAAGGTTGGTGGCAAGTAGCGTCTTCCCCACACCGCCCTTTGGACTGCACACCGCCACCACCTGCTGCGTCAGGATGGAGGGTGTGGGCCGTTCCTGCCCACGTTGACCCGAGAGCCACCTACGAGGCGAGGCGGCCCCGTCGGCCTGCGTGCGGGGTGGTGCCGGCCCGGGGAGTGCGCTCGCCGCCACTTCCCCGAAGTGTGAAGACAACTCCCTTACCACGTTCACCCCAGCCCTCTCCAGGCCGGCGGCGACAGACGGGGACAGGTCGGCGGCCACGAGCAGGGTCAGCGCCAGGCGAGGGTAGATCAGCCTCAGGTGGCGTGCGAGCGCCACGGTATCATCGCCCTCGTCTGCCACCACCAGCGCATCGACGTCCAGTTCGCCCACAATGGGCAGGCAATGTTCCACATGTTGCACGTGGCCTGCCAGCTCGTACGCCGGGTTTGCCAGTACCGCTTCCACCACGCTCGGGTCCGACGCCGCTACGAACACCCGCAAAGGCCGGGACGGGTCTGACCGCCGGCCGATCGCGCGTCTGGGCAAAACCGACTCCCTCCTTACTTCGCTAGTGGGAGTTCACGCCCTCAGGCACCCACCAGTCGTCCCGAAAGAGCGTCTCAAAGCAAGCGCCGGGGGTCTTGAACTCCGGTTCACGGCGTCCGCCACTGCTTACCAGGTATAGCTGACCGTTCTCGAGGGCGAATGCCAGACGTTCGGCATCGTCGAGGCTTACGGCTACCACGACGCCTGCCGGCATCCCGTCGCGTTCCGAGCTTATCGGCTGCCCGCGGTCGCCTCTGACGTCCAGGACCCTCACCGCCTGCAGTAGAACGCGCGAAAAGGAACAGCCCAGCTTCAACTCGTCGGCAACGAAGATGACGTCCACGCGATCCCCTGCAGTCAACCCGCCCCCCACCCCACGTGCCAGCGTGGTGGGGATCATCATGGCCCGTTCACCGGGGTCAAGGGCGGCCGCGTAGCGGCTAACCCCACCGAGGGAGCCGCGTTCGCGGACCTGAGTCACCAGGATCTGCTGGCCCACTTCCATCGGAACCAGCACCACCTTGCCGACGAGTGTCTCGGGCGCACTCGTGGCCCGTGGATGCACCCCTCCGGCCGGAATGCTCAGGACCCTGAGCATGGATGGTTCAAGCACCGTTAGTTCTTTCAGCGGCACCGCGGCGACCACCACGCTCACCCGTCGATCGAGACCTGAAAGATACTGGTATAGGGCAAACCCGGTAGCGCCGGCTATCAGGATGGTCAGGATGAGGAGTCGACGGTTGCGCACGGCAGTCCCCCCAGTTCCTTCCAGTGGGTCCCATTGTACCCGGGGACGTGGCACCGGTCAAAGGAGATCCGTCGACGGGCAGCGGGACCGGACGTGTCCTTGGGTCAGTGCGGGTCAAGACTTGTCGAGCGTATGCCACCAGCTGACCTGGGTCGTTGAAGGAACCCTGAGGTGCCGCGGCAAACAAGGCCCGGCCGCAGGAGAAGGGAGGAACGGCATGACCCACGACGGCCGAAGGCACATTCCACGCCGGCGGGCGGTCATCTCGGGACTGGTGTTGCTCGCACTCGTGGCCTCGCCGGTGGGTGCGGCAGACCCCTGGTATCGTGACGTTGCCCAGCATTGGGCGGAGGAATACATAAGGTGTCTGTGGGAGGAAAGAGTTGCCGACGGCAGCCTGGAGGAAGTGCTCACCTGGTCGCCGGGCTGGGGCCTGAGTCGCGAGTGGCAGTCACGGTTCCATCCGGACAAGCTCATTGACCGCGGGCAGTACGCCATGCTTTTGGCCAAGGCTTTCCGGCTCACCCCGGCCCCGGGACAGACGGGTTTCCTGGACGTACCTCCGGGATATGAGACCTATCCCGGCAAGAACGGTCAGCCCTTCATCGACGCGGCCCGGCTTGCCGGACTGGTCACCGGTTACCCGGGAGGATACTTCCGCCCTGCCCAGTCCATCACCAGGGAGGAAGCGGTGGCCATTTTGATCAGAGGACTGGGGCTGAGGGACTACGCCCATGGGCTTGGTCCCGAGGAGGTGCGAACGCTCCTTGGCCGCTTCATAGACGGGTTCAGCGTCAGTCAGTGGTGCTGGCCCGAGATGGCCGCGGCCATCAAACTCCGGATAATCGTCGGCTACCCTGACGGCACGGTACGGCCACAAAGCTCCATGACGCGGGCGGAAGCTGCAACCGTCGTGTTCCGCTCCTGTCTGCTTGTACTCACCGCCGCACCCAACCCCTTCTCACCGGACGGCGACGGGGTTGACGATTTCACCGTGGTCACCGTGCAGACCCTTCGAAACCGCAGCATTCGGGCTTGGGAGATCAACGTGACCGACTACTCCGGGCACGTCCTCCGCACCCTGGGCCAGGGGACCGGCCAACCCCCGGGGTTTTTGCTGTGGAACGGACAGGACAACCTCGGCAACGTGCTACCCGACGGTACCTACTACCTCGGCGGCTACGCGGTCGACGCCGGTAACCATGTGCACCGTGCGCCCATGCATCCCGTGCGGTTGGAGCAGGCCAGGCTTTGGGGGAGCCTCGAGCCGTCGCTCGCAGGCCCGGGGCACACGGTGAAGGTCAACGCGGGGACCACCGGCGGAGCGCTGTGGGTCATCGGCCACCTCCCGAGCGGCGCCCGGCTTGACCTGGCTCCCGGCAGCGCTGCCTCCGACTGCCAGTGGTGGCAGGGAAGCTTTGCGGTTCCGCTCGATTTCCCCGACGGCACCCTGCACGTCGTACTGCAGGCGGGATTTGGCCGTACCGAACGTACGGCCCGCCTCGCCTGTATTGTGTACCAGCCGCTTCCGCTCGTGGCCTGGGTCGTCCCCGACCCCGCCCGCGCCGGTTCCACGGCCGTCCTGTGGGCAGAAGTGGGCTTTCCGGCAACCGCCGTGACCGCCGCCGTTGACGGCCTGCCGGAGCTTTCCCTGGGCGCCGACGCGACGTCGGGTCGCTGGGCCGTCCCTTTCCCCGTCCTTTCCGACTGGCTGGCCGGACGCCGCTCCGTGTTGGTGACCGGCTCCATGCCCGGCCGCACCCGTACGATCACGATCACCTTTAATGTGGAGCGTGAGCCGACACCGCCCCGGTTTTTCCTGAGTGACTGAGCGGAAGGACACCGGTGGCGCCAGGTCGAACTTGGTGGTTTTGGTGAATGCCTTTGAGTCACGTGCTGGAAATTACCGAACTGCGCAAGATCTACCGTCCCGGCACCGGCCGCCAGGTGGTGGCCGTCGACGGCTTTGACCTGTCGCTGGAGGCAGGCATGGTCATCGGCCTGCTCGGCCCCAACGGAGCCGGCAAGACCACCATCATCAAGTGCTGTCTTGGCCTGGTGATCCCATCCTCGGGAACCATCCGCGTCGCCGGCTACGATCTCTGGAGACAGCCGGTCCAGGCCCGCCTGCGGGTAGCCGCGGTGCTCGAGGGAAGCCGCAACGTCTACTGGCGTCACTCGGTGATCGAGAACCTTCGTTTCTTCGCCAACCTCCATGGCTACTCGTGGGCGGCGGCCCGTCCTCGCGCGGAGGAGCTCCTGGAGCGGCTGGACCTGGCGGATCGGCGTACGGCCTTGGTCGGTGAGCTCTCTCGCGGCATGCAGCAGAAGGTAGCGGTGGCCTGTGCCCTGGTCCGCCGCTGTCCCCTGGTCCTGCTAGACGAGCCCACACTCGGGTTGGACGTGGAGACGGCGCGCGAGCTTGAACGGCTCATCATCGAGCTGGCCCGTGAGCAGGGCACCACCGTCGTCGTTTCCAGTCACCAGATGGACCTGGTGGAACGCATCTGCCGACGCGTGGCCATCCTGCGCAAGGGCCGCCTGGTGGTCAACGACAGCGTGACAAACCTCCTCGACATTTTCGCCGCCCGTGCATACCGCTTCACGTTGGAGAACCCTCCGGGGATCGAGCAGCGTCAGGAGCTGCTATCACGCTTCCCCGGAGTGTGCTTCGACGACGCGGCCGGTGCCTTCCGGCTGGAGGTCATGGACGCCGGCGAGTTCTACGACCTCATGGAGTTCATGCGCCAGGCCGGGCTGCGAGTGGCCCAGATCGATCGCGAGGTACCCGACCTGGGAGAAGTCTTCCTGCAGGTCATCCGGGGGGAAGGAAGCTTTGCTTGAGGAGGAGAAGGACCGCAGCCCCTGGCACGTGCTTCGGGGCGTGATATGGAAGGTCCTGGTGGAGTATCGCCGCTACGCCTTCAACCTCGCCTCGTCGGCGATCACCTTCACCCTGCTCTTTGGGGTCATACTCGGCGGCATGCGCGGACTGGCGGCAGCCGAGGGCATCACCCTGGGCCCCAGCCTCGAGGGCATGGTGGTTGGCCTGCTCATCTGGACGCTGGCGGTGCTTTCCTACCAGTCTTGGGCCTACGGCCTGGTCTTCGAGGCACAGACGGGAACGCTGGAGCAGCTGTACTTGAGCCCCTGGGGGTTTCGCTGGGTGGCGCTCGGCCGCCTGCTCGGCGACCTGACCTTTCCCCTGATCTTCGCCTGCCTGCCCATCACTTTCGGCGTGCTGTTCACGGGACGCGCCTTCAGGGTCGACCTGTTCACCCTGGTGCCGCTGGCCATGCTCACCATCCTGCAGGCCTGGAGCCTGGGACTGGCGCTGGGAGGACTGGCGCTTCTTTACAAGCGCATCGAAGCTTCTTTCCAGATCATGCAGTTCCTGATCGCCGGGCTCATCGGTCTGGCCGCGGTACCCGGCAATTGGCTGCTCGGGGCCCTGCCCTTCGTACTCAGCACCCGAGCCGCCCACCAGAGTCTGGTGCACGGGGTGCCGCTCTGGCGGCAGCCATCGGCTCCGGCCCTTCTTGGGGTGACCGCGCTGTGGTTGTTGGCCGGGTCTTGGGCCTACCGTCATTGTGAGCGGACCGCCATGCGCCGCGGCTTGCTGGGTCATTACTGAGCCGCCGACTCCTCTGACCTTCGGAAGGCCGCATAGAACCATAGGCCTGACGCCAGGTAGAACACGGTCGCCGCGATGAAAGGTGCCTGGTACAGGCCCTGTGCCAGGAGCTGGCCGCCAACCGCCGCGCCCACCGCCCATCCCACGTGCCAGGTCATGCCGAACAGGCTGGAAGCAGTGGCCCGCTCGCCTGGACTGAGCAATCCCTGTCGAAAGCTGTCCAGCAAGGGCTGGATCGAGAACATCAGCGTCCCTCGGATCCAAAACCCCGCGGTGAACCACCAGGGGTCGGGCGCCCACCACATGAGCAGGAGAAACGCCACCGACAGCAGCCACGCGCCCGTCGTGGTGTTGACGGTGCCCCGCCGCTCGGACAGCACCGGTGCCAGCATCACCGCAAACAACATCAGCAGGCTCTGTACCGCGAACACCCAGCCGATGGTGGCCGGATCCAGCCCGTAACGGACGCGGTAGACGACGTTGAAGAAGGGGATGAAAAGCCCTGCCCCCACGCCGATCAGGAGGTTGGAGCCGGCGGAGTGCAGCACCACCGGCCAGTGTGCGATCTTGCCGAGTTGGCCCTGTCCGGTCGGCTCGTCGCGGGGGGCGTCGCGCAACCGGTAACGTCCTGCGGCGGCAACCGCCAGGAACCCCACGCCGAGCAGCAAGGCCACACGGTAACCGCCCACCCCGCCACCCAGTGCTTCGGGTAGCAACCCGCCACCGAGCTGACCGACGGTGGCCATGACCAGGTGAACCACAGAAAGCAGCGTGAAGGCGTAGGCCCGCACCCGCGGCGCCGTGTGTTCGGCCACGAAGGCGGGAACCCCTACCGTCAGCAGCGCGGCCGCCACTCCCCCGACCGCCGCTCCCAGGTAAAGCGCGCCGACGCTCTGCGCCAGGACGATGACGAGCGTTCCTGCCCCCGATAACCCGACTCCTAGCCACACTGCCAGCCGCCGCGAATGACGGTCCACCACGATCCCCAGCGGCACGGCGGTCGCCGCCATCACCAGGGCGCCGATGGACACCAGTATGCCCACGGTGCCTTCGCTGTGCCCCGCACGCAGGAGGTACAGGTTGGTGAGGAGATCGGTGACGCCCCAGCCCAACGCGGCCACGGCCGTGGTGATGAGCAACAGCCGGATCTCCGGATTGAGGTCGGAAAGTGCATCGCGATAGCGTGTCAGCATGGGGTCGATCCTCTCGTTGCGCGCTAGCGGTCCTCGGCCGGATCCGGTCCGTATCGCCGGAGCAGAACGCGCTCGGCCAGGCGGGGGACAACACGGGCCACCGTCAGCAGGGCGCGATCGGACCAGGCCGTGAACACCTCTTCCCGTCCCGCTTCGGCTGCCCGGGCCACCACTTCAGCGACGCGGTCGGCACCGACCCGGGATGACCGTCGGCGCTCCGGGTACGGTAACCCGAGGGCGTGCCGGCGGAAATCGGTGTCCACCGAGCCCGGGTGCACAAGCATCACCCGTACCCCGTCCGCCCGCAGCTCCGCCCGCAGGCAGCGGAAGAGCGCCACCAGCGCATGCTTGCTGGCCGAGTAGCCACCGAGGAAGGGAACGGGCAAAACCCCTGCCAGCGAGGATATGTTGATCACGAGGCCTTCGCCCTGCCGGCGGAAGTAGGGTAGCACCTCCTGAGTGCAGTGAAGCGGTCCCAGCAGGTTCACGGCCAGCACCCGGTGGAGATCGTCGGGCGAGAGCCGGGCAACCGGTGCCCGGAGACCCACTCCGGCATTGTTCACCAGTACGTCCAGGCCGCCCAGGGTCTCCACGACCGTCCCGACCACTTGCCGCACCCACGCGGGATCGGTAACGTCGCCGGGGACGGGCACGGCCTCCGCGCCGAGTTCGCGGGCAGTCCGGGCGACCGCGAGGAGGTCGTCAACCGATCGGGCGCACAGGGCCAGCCGCGCCCCCCGCCGGGCCAGGCACAGCGCCAGGCTGCGACCGATCCCCCGGGAAGCCCCGGTAATTAGTACCCGTCTGCCTTTCCAGTTCAGTCGAGGTCGCCTCCTCCCGGGTCCGTCCCTCCCATTACTGCACGGCGGAGGACTTCACCTTCTACAGCCTTATCCGCTTCCATCTCCCACGGGAAAACAGCCAGGCCATCACCGCCGCCCGCACCGCGGAGTCCACCAGCATCGCCGCCCACGCGCCTGCCGTCCCCCATCCCCGGGCCATGAAGACCGCGGTCAGACTCAGGCGCACCGCCCACATGCCGAAGGCCGTCGCCCCCATCACCGACAGCGTGTCACCGGCCCCGCGCAATCCTCCCGCAAGCACGAAGGCGACGGCCACGAACGGCTGGCCAAGACCCATCAGCCGCACCAGGGTTCGCGCCAGCGGGGCAAGTTCGGGCGACGGCGCATAAAGCGCCAGCCACAGGCCCGGCCAGATCGCGAACAGGGCCCCCATCGCTCCCATGAAGATCACGCCTACCCGGACACATTCCCAGCCCGAGCGCTCGGCGGCATCGGGCCGCCCGTGCCCCAGGAACTGCCCCACCAGTGTGGCCGCGGCCACCGCCAGTCCGATGGAAGGCATGTAGGCCAGCTCCTCGATGTTCTGGCTGATGGTGGCGGCCGCCACCGCCACCGTCCCCTCGACGGCGACCATGCGCAGGTGGACGAGCATCGCCAGGCTCATCAGTATGCGTTCGCCGGTGGCCGGCAGGCCCACCCGCATGACCCGCATGAAGGTTCCGGGGTCGAACTCCAGCAGGCGACGCGGTGGAACGATGACCAGGCGACCGCCGACGACCAGCCCTGCCAGCACAAGGCCTGCGAACATGCGGGACACGGCGGTGGCGATGCCGGCGCCCCTGACCCCCAGGGCGGGAAAACCGAAGTGCCCGAAGATAAGCGCGTAGTTCAAAAAGACGTTCAGCACGTTCGCCAGCGCCCCCACCCGCATCGAGGTGTGGCTGTCCCCGGCACCCCGGAGGGCGGCGGTGATGACGATACCGGCGTACATGAAGACCATGCCCAAGGCCAGCGCCCGAAGGTAGTCGACACCCAGCGGCAGCACTTCCGGTCCCGCACCCATGAAGGTCTGAATGGCGGGGGCCCAGAGGTAAAACCCCGCCGCCAGGATGCTCGCCAGCCCGACCGTCGCCAGCACGGCCTGGTGTGCCACCCGGTAGGCGGTGTCCGGCTCGCGGCGGCCCATGGCTCGCGCCACGAGGGCGGTGGTGCCGGCGCCGACGCCGAGAAAAATCGAGAGAGCGAAGAACATGGGGCGGAAGGAAAGCCCCACCGCAGCCACCGCCTGATGGCCCAAACGTGCCACCATCATCATGTCCACGATCTGGGTGACCGTCTGCAGGAGCATCTCCGCCGCCACCGGCCAGGCTAGCTGAAGAATGGATCGGCGCAACCTTTGGGCGTCGGCGGCCAGGTCCTCAAGGGGCAGTCTTCCGCGAACCGCTTGGCCGGCCGGCAGCGTCCGGGCATCGTTACTCATGGAGCTCCTGTTTCCCCGTCGAGGAGCCCAACCCTTCTTCTACCGGCCGGCCCGCGTGATCATGCTCTCTCAGCCCGGTCGCGGTCGCGGTCGCCCTTTCAACAGGCGTACCACCACGTAAGCGGTCAGCGCTCCACTGACGCTGCTCAACGCGAAGGGAACCACGAAGTACAGCAAGGCCACTTCCCGGCCCATGAGGAACCGGGCCACGGGGTAGGCCAAAAGGGCGCCACCCAGGCCGGTGCCCAGCACCTCGCCGGCCACCGCCCACAGCGGATCGCGACCCCACCGGTACCACCAGCCGGCCAGGAATGCCCCCACCAAGCCCCCGGGAAAGGCCAGCAGAGTTCCGGTGCCCAGGATGTTGCGCAGGATCCCCACCACGAGGGCGACGGTGACCGCAGGCCACGTTCCCAGGGTCACCGCGGTTATCACGTTTAACGCGTGCTGTACGGGAAAGATGCGGGCCGGTCCCACGGGAAAGGCGACGAAGTGGGCGGTGGTCACCCCGATGGCCACCAGCATCGACATGAGGGCTAGACGCCAGATTGACTCGCGCACCACGATCAACCTCCTTGTGAGCGTGCCCGTCGGATACGGGCCATCAGTTCCCGGCACACCGCTTCGGGCGAAGCGGCCGTCATCACCGCCGATGCCACCGCCACGCCGACCGCCCCGGCGGCGATGGCGGAGGCGGCGGTGTCCACCCCGAGGCCGCCGATGGCCACCACCGGGACACGTACGGCACGGACCACACCTGCCAGCCCTTCCGGTCCCAGTGGCCGACCGGCGTCGGGCTTGGTGGTGGTGGCGAACAGTGGTCCAACCCCCAGGTAGTCGGCCCCTTCGGCTTCGGCAGCCACCGCCTCGCCCGGCTCGCCCGCCGAGTAGCCGATGATGGCGGTGGCGCCCAGCAGTCTGCGCGCCATCGCGACCGGCAGGTCGTCCGGCCCCAGGTGCACCCCGTCCGCCGCCAGAGCCAGCGCCAGGTCCACCCGATCGTTGACGATGAGAGGAACCCCCGCCGCTTGAGTGATCGCGCGCAGTTGCTCTCCCAGGGACAGTGCCTCACGGTCGGTCCCCGTTTTGCAGCGGAGCTGGATGGCGGTAGCTCCTCCCGCGAGCGCCGCCCGCACGATCTCCGGCACCCGGTGGCACGTCAGGCCGGGATCGGCGATCACGTAGAGCGAAAGGTCCGGCAACTCACCTTCCCCCCCGTCATGATGTCGATCGGTTCCACCCGGTACAGCGCGTCCAGGAAGGCAGGGACCACCGTGCCGGGACCCGGGCTGTTGCCGGCAGCGTGCTGGCCTGCCAGTCCGGCCACCACCGCGCCCGCCACCGCAGCGGTGAAGCAGTCGTTTTCCACCGCCCGCAGGCAGGCCGTCAACCCCGACAAGGCGCAACCCAGGCCGCTAACCCTGGCCAGCATGGGGTGACCGTTGTCCACCAGGGCCACCCGGCTGCCGTCGGTAACCAGATCGCGACTCCCGGTCGCGACCACCGTAGCCCCCGAGCGCAAGCTCAGGGAGGCCGCGTGCCCCTCCAGCCCCGGCACCTCACCCAGCGTGTCCACGCCGACGGCCGGAACTTCCCCCGCTCCCGCCAAAGCGGCTATCTCCGCGGCGTTGCCGCGCAGCACGGCGACCTGTCGCGCTTGGAGCAGGCGCCGGGCCAGCTTCCGCCGGGTGGTCAACGTGGCCGCACCTACCGGGTCAAGCACCACGGGAATGCCGCGGGCGCCCGCCGCCGCCGCGAGCCACACCGCCGTACGCGCCCGCCGCCGGTCGAGGATCCCGAGGTTGATGACGACGGCGCGCACCGATGGCAGTAGTTCGACGATCTCGCGCGGCGCGGTCGCCATGACCGGAAGGCCTCCCAGCGCCAGCACCGCACCGGCCACCAGTGCGGCCGTCACCGGGTTGGTCAGGCAGTGCACCAGCGGGCGGGCTTGTCGGAGACGGGCGATTGCCCCTCCCGCCTCTTCAAGCAGCGAGTTCATGGGACGTTCTCCTCCAAGTCCCAAAGCGGCCGCGGAGGGCCGGCCCAGTGACCGGTAGGGGCGTGACCACTCCCGAGTTGCAGCCCGTGGCGAATGCAGGCGGTGACGTAGCGCTTCGCTTCTTCCACCGCCCGCATCGGGGACCTACCCCGGGCCAGCCCGGCAGAGATCGCCGCGGCAAAGGTGCACCCGGTGCCGTGGGTGGCTCGGGTCTGGATACGGGCAGCCCTGAACTCGCGGAAGGTCTGGCCGTCGTGGAAGATGTCGATCGCCTGGCCGGGAAGATGCCCGCCCTTGACCACCACGACACGCGGCCCTCTGTCCAGCAACCGGCGTGCCGCCTCGCGCATGTCCTCCGGGGTGAGGATGGTCAGACCGGTCAGCGCCGCGGCCTCGGCCAGGTTGGGTGTGACCACGGTGGCCAGCGGGAAGAGGCACCGGAGCACCGCCTGCCTGCCCTGTTCGTCAAGCAGCGGGTAACCGGACTTGGAGTACATGACCGGATCCACCACCAGGTTCTCGATACCCCGCCGTCGCAGGATTTCGGCCACCGCAGTGACGATGTCGGCATTGGCCAGCATTCCCGTCTTGACCGCGTCGGTACCGATGTCGTCGAGCACCGCCTCCATCTGTGCCACTACCAGATCGGGCGGCAGTGCTTGCGCCGCCCGCACCCCCTGCGTGTCCTGGGCGGTGATGGCGGTCACCGCGCTGGTGCCGTATACTCCAAGCGCGAAGAAGGTCCGCAGATCCGCCTGTATACCGGCCCCTCCTCCGGAGTCGGAGCCGGCCACCGTCATGGCCCGGGGAACCAAGCCCACCCCCTCCTTCAACTTTCAACCTTCAACAACACCGATGGCGCGCCACAAGGGGCACGCCATCGCGCTCGATCGCGACGCTATGCTCCCTACGCTGGCATTACCCAGGTCAGGTCCCTAGGGGTCCGGAACCTTCGTCGCGGCTCCGTTCTCAGCCCGGGCTCTTCCGAGCTCCCCCGGTTTGTCGTCGCTGCTGATTCGTCGTATCCCTTGTCCGCTCCTGCATACCGGCCCGGGTCTTTGGTCTTGACCTTGCACGTGCCAGGCACGGACAGGGGACTGGAGCAGCAGCGAGCCGGATCCGGCCGCCATGTCCACCCTCGACACGGGCAGGTAAGCACCCATGACCTCTCCTGGCAGGGCAAGAAGCGTCGGCGCTCACCTACATTATCTGACAGCACAAGCGGGGATACCCCGGGCACTTGACACCTGCCGATAAGATTGACAGATTGGCACGCGTTTCAGACGAGCTCCGGCAATTCCTCCAGGCTGCTGATGGCGCCGCCGGGAGAGCTTCCTTCGCGAACGAGCAGTACCGCTCGCATCCCGCAGGCCCGCGGTCCCTCCACATCCCATACGGGATGGTCGCCTACGAACAGCGCTTCTTCCGGAACGACCCCTGCCAGCGCCAGCACATGCCGGAAGATGCGCGGAGAGGGTTTGCGCCACCCCAGGTCACGGCAGAAAACCGTGAAATCCAGCGACTCGGACAGGGCATGGCGCGAAAGATCCGAGCGCCAGGGGGGAGCAGGGCTTCCCCACGGTGTGTTGGAGACGACAGCGGTGGCCAATCCCTGCCCTCGGAGGGCCTGCAACACGGGCAGGGCGTCGGGGAAGCGGCGTCCGCGCTCCAGCAGCGGAGCCACGAACTCCCCGCACATCTCCTCCAGCAACCTGGGGTCGGGCTGGACACCTTCGCCGAAGAAGATCCGGGTCAGACGTTGTTCGAGCGGGCGTACCGCGAAATCGGAAGCCTCGTAGTCCTCCGCGGCCACACGCGGTACCAGCGTGGACGACCCGGGGACCTCCCACCCCTGTCGTCGGAGAAGGGCCGCCACCCGCTTCACAGCGTCATCCCGGAGAGCGGGGAACTCCGCGGCGCCGAAGTAGCGCACCAGGGTATTCCCAAGGTCAAAGCATACCAGTCTCACGCGTCGCGACATTGGCATCCTCCCTTGCGCCGGATCCTGCCGTAAGATTTCGCGGCCCGCCAGCCCCATTGACGTCCGGGGCGGCCGGGCTTATATTAGGTGGCAGAGATGTCTTCGGGGCAGGGTGAGGAGACGGCCCCGTCTCCAATTCCCGACCGGCGGTGATGCCCCTTAGAGGGGACGAGCCCGTCAGCCCCAGCGGTTGAGCCGGTGCGAATCCGGAGCCGACGGTAAAGTCCGAATGGGAGGAGACATGGCTTTGTGCCATCCTGCCCCCGGACGCCTGTCCGGGGGTTTTGGATCGGCACGGCCGGATTCTCCCATCCCTGTTCCGAGGGCAAAAGGAGGTCCGTGCCGTGTCCAGCCGGCTTCGTCTGCTAACCGTCTCCGCCCTCTGCATTGCCCTGGTAACCCTGGCCACCATGGCGATCACCGTGCCCGTACCGGCGACCCAAGGCTACGTCAACGTGGGCGATAGCGTGATCTTCCTCGTCGCCCTGCTGCTGGGCCCCCGCCTGGCGCTGCTTGCGGGGGGAGTGGGCTCCGCCCTCGCCGACATCTTGCTGGGGGCCACCATGTGGGCCCCTTGGACCCTGGCCATCAAGGGATTGGAAGGGCTGCTGGTCGGGGTTATCGGCCACCGGGCGTTTCAGCAGGCCGGTCGCCTGACTCCCCTCACGCTGCTTGCTATCCTGGCCGGAGGAGTGTGGATGATGTTCGGCTACTTCGTGGCCGGCAGCGTGCTCTGGGACTACCGGGCGGCGCTGGCGGAGGTCCCCGGCAGCATCGTGCAGGCGGTGGGCAGCGCGGCCATCGCCCTGCCGCTGGCGCACGCGCTGCGGCGGGTCAAACCGCTGGGCTGAGTCCACGAGTGTCCTTTTGCCACGGCCCGCTTGCGCGCGCGGCGGCGGCCAGCTCGGGATGCTTGAGACCGGTGCCGGTGTTGACCACCACCACCCGGTCACCCGGCCCGAGAAAACCGGTTTCCCGTAACCGGGTGAGGGCGGCTACCGCCGCCGCCCCCTCCGGGCACACCCAGATACCCTCGTGCCTGGCCACTTCGACGGTGGCCTCCAGCATCTCGCGATCCTCCACCGCCACCGCCGTCCCGCCCGTCTGCCGCAGGGCCTTGAGCACCAGCGTGTCTCCCAGCACCCGAGGAACCCGCAGCCCGGCGGCGAGGGTGCGGGGCTCGGGCCAAAGGTCCGCGCGTTCGGCCCCCTCCCGCATCGCCCGCACGACGGGCGCACATCCGGCCGCCTGCACGGCAACGAGCCGCGGGACCTCACCCCCGGCCACCATCCCCAGGGCGGCAAGTTCTTGATAGGCTTTGTGAATGCCGATCAGCCCCACCCCACCGCCACAGGGATGGACGATGGCGTCTATTCCCGCCCCGAACTCCTCCCAGAGCTCCAGGCCCACCGTCTTCTTTCCCTCGACCCGGTAAGGCTCCTTGAGGGTTGCCGCCTCGAACCATCCTTCGGCCCTGGCCCGCTCGGCTGCCACCCTCCCGGCATCGGCGAGGGAGCCTTCGACCACCTCCACCTCGGCGCCGTACAGGCGGCACTCCTCCTGGGCGGCCGCGGGGGTATCGCATGGCAGCACCACCAGGAGGCGGATCCCCGCCCTGGCGCAGTAGGCCGCCCACGCCGCCCCTGCGTTGCCCGCTGAGGGAATGGCCACCCGGGTGATGCCGAGTTCGCGGGCCTTTGAGACGGCAACCGCCGCCCCTCGTGCCTTGAAAGTGCCGGTAGGATTGCCCGCCTCGTCCTTCAGGTACACAGCCCCGAGCCCAAGCCGTCCGGCCAGGCGTGGTAGCGGAAGCGAGGGCGTACCACCCTCCCCCAGCTCAAGGCGATGGCCGGGCTCGCCCACGGGCAGAAGTTGGGCCCAGCGCCAAAGCCCGCGCCCCTGCGCGTTCAAACCGTCGGCAAACCGCCTGCGGCCGGTGTCGAGATCGTAACGGGCCAGCAGCGGCCGGCCGCAATCGCACAGGTTGCGAGGCACGGTGGGTGACCAGATGCGGCCGCATGCGGAACACTCCAGGTGGCTAAGCAGGCTCATGCTCGCGTTCACCTCCCCGTGCCATCACGCTCTCGCGCTCCAGGCGGCACGGGCACTCGTAGTACGCGGCTCCCAGGCCGATGTCGGTCAACCGGTCGGGCGTGAGGACGTTCGCGCAAGTTCGGCCGACACGGCCCCCAGAGTAAATGACCAAAGTATCGGGATTGAGCCCGGGCACGGGGCGAACCTGGCACACGAGCCTGCCCCAGGGCGATACGGCACACACGCGCTCCCCGGCGAAAAGACCCAGCTTGCTGGCCAACCGATCGTTGATGAGCACCGCCGGCGGCCCCTCCTCGGGCACTCCCAGCGCCTCCTGAACGCGTTCGTAGAACTGCGAGTGAATGGTGCGGCGATGCTGGGGTGTCACCAGGCGGAATGGGTACCGCTCGTCCACCTGGGGGGAAGGCGGAGGGCTGAAGCCCGGACCAAGCAGCTCCACCTTGCCGCTCGGGGTGAGAAACCGCCCGTCCTGCCAGGCCACCAGGGGAGCCCCGGGGTGGCGCAGGGACTGCCCGAGCAGCCGTTCGGCCGTGATCCCCCAGGCTGCCAGCGGCTGCAGGGCTTCCTCGATCCACTCGCGGGGAGTCCAGTGGCTTCCAAACGCCTCTCCCAGGCCCAGGCGCGTCGCCAGAGCGGCGTAGATCTCAAGATCGGAGCGGCAACCCGGTTCGGGATCCACTGCCGGCTCCGCCCCGGTCAGGTAATTGTGCCAGGAGCAAAAGTACACGTCGGTCTCCTCAAAGACCGTGGTGGCCGGCAACACCAGATCTGCCAATTCCGCCGTATCGGTGAGCGTGAAGTCGATCACCGCCAGGAAGTCGAGCGACCGGAAGGCCTCCAGCGTCCGGCCGGTGTTCGGCAACTGGGCTACCGGATTGGACCGCGCCACCACCGCAGTGGTAATGGGCGGGTCGTCCAGCTCCTGGAGGTGTTGGGCAAGCTTGGGTCGAGGTACCGGCCGATGGCGGGGTTTGCGCTCGGCCTGCCCCGTAAGGTCGGCGAAGCTGGAAGAGATGAAGGTGCTGGCGTAATTGGCCCCGCCTCCTGCAACCCCGACGTTGCCGGTAATGGCGGCCAGGGCGTCGATGGCGCGGACGGCCGCGCCTCCCCAGGCGTACCGCTGCAGTCCATAGCCCATCAAGATGGTGGCCGGGCGGGAACGCGCGTACTCGCGGGCCAGTTCGCGGATGACGCCCGCCCCAACCCCCGTCTTGGCCTCAACCTGCTCGGGCGGAAACTGCCGGCACAGACGGCAGTAGTCCTCGAAGCCCCTTACGTGCGACCCCACGTATTCGGCGTCGACGAGGTCTTCGTCAACGATCACGCACCCCATCGCCAGCGCCAGCGCAAGATCGCTGCCGGGACGGGGCGAGATGTGCAGATCGGCCTGGCGCGCGGTGGCGGTAGCCACCGGGTCCACCACCACCATGCGTGCGCCTCGCTCCCTGGCCGGTCTCAGGAAAGGCCACAGGTGGACGTTGGTGTCGATCGGGTTCCTGCCCCAGATGAGGATGAAGTTCGACGCTGCATGGTCGGTAGGATCGTGCGCGAGGTTTCCGCCGAAGTCGGCTTGCTGCGCGGCCAGACCCGCCGACCAGCACAGGCTGCCGGTGGGAACGCTTATCGGGCCGAAGAGGTTCCAGAAGCGGAGGTCGAGCTGCTTGAGCAACCCCATCGCGCCCGCATCCCAGTAGCTCAGGATCGAAAGCGACCCCTCTTTGCCCCTCGCCCGATCGAGACGTTCGGCCAGTTCGTCTATGGCCGCGTCCCAGCCGATCGTCTGCCACCGTTCGCCGTTGCGCAGCAGGGGGGTACGCAGCCGCCGCGGAGAATGGTGGCGCTCAACCTGGTACTGAGCTTTGGGACAGACGAATCCCTGGGTGATGGGATGGTCGGGGTCGCCCCTCACCGTCAGGACTCGCCGTCCGGCCGCTTCGACCAGCCACGTGCAGGTATCCCAGCAGTTCAGGGGACAAGCCGTGCGAACGGTACGCTTGGAGCGGGGCATGGTCACTTCTTCTCCCGCCACCGCTCCGTGTCCTGCCTACCTCGTGATCGCGTCCGGCTCTGTTTCCGTACCCGCCCTGACCTCCACCAGCACCCGGTTGGGCACGCACACGAGCGTTCCCCGTTCCGCCAGCCACCCGGCGTGCCAGCGGTGGTCCGCGCACTCCGAACTGGCGATGCGCACCCGACCACCGGCGATCTCCACCACCGCCTCTCCCAGACGCCCGGAAAGGGTCAGCACGCGGTCCTCGTGAAGCGGGAACGCCCCGTGCGTCCGCCCGTCCACCACCACGGCGACCTCTGCCCGTGAGCGGTCGAGACCGGCACCCATCGCAAAGCGCAATCCCAGGCAGATCAGTACCAGCGTGCCGAGCAAGACGAGGTCACCGCGGGTCAAGCGCAAAAACAGCCCACCTCCATCGCTTCACAGGCCCGGCGCCCACGTCGGGACCTGCTGCTTGAATGATATCACGCCAGACGGCCATATGACATGGAAAGGGCAGCCGCCGTACGAGCTCTTCTGTCAGCGCACGGCAGCCGCCGCCCGCCACGCTTGCACCGTCCGGCTGACGACGTCCACATGCTCTCGCTCGTGCTCCACAAAGCGTCGGAGCATCTTGCGGGCGGTCCAGTTCTCGTCCGGCTTGTGAGCTCTGACGGTTACCGCGCGGAGTTCCGCGGGGAAAGCGGCCAGGAAAGCCGCGGTGTGCTCCAAAGTCCATGTAAGGCTGAAGAAAAGCTCCTCGGGCCACGGCGGAGGCAAGGCGGCCAGCACCCCGTCCATGCCCAGCAAACGCGACAGATAAAACCCGTGGCAGTTGCGAACGTGCTCCAGGTTCTGGCACACGCTGCGCTTGCCCCCGGGCGGACGCCAGTCCAGAGCCTCCGGGGGCAATCCGGCGATCGTTTCCAGGAGGTTGCGCCGGGCGTAGCCCAGTCGGCGCAGGGCGGTGGCGATCTCGGCGTCGGTCACCGGCTGCGTGTCCGGGGCGAAGAACCCTACCGCCGCGCCCGATTGGCCGAAACCGTCGACCTCCTGCACCTGTGCCACTTCGACGTGGATATCCTCTGCGGCGGGCACCTCAACCGCCGGCTCGCCGTTTCGGTGCAGCCAGCTCAGGTAAGCGGCGATCGCGCCGGAGGCGTCGGCGATCACCCGTTGGGGACTTTCCGCCAGCCAGCTGCAGCCGAGTTCCTCCAAGTAGTGTCCCATCCACGTCCCACGGGGACAACCGTCTATGTAGATAGCGCAGCGCACCGGGTGACCCATCCTCCTAGTCCTGATAGAGCATCACGCCGTAGGCTCCGGGACCCACGTTGGCGGCGATGGCGGGACCGGTCGGTGCGATGATGATCTCGTCGAAGTCGAACAGCTTCTCCAGCTCCTGCTTCAGCCGTGCCGCCTGCTCCGGAGCATCGGCGTGGATGATGCTCAGCATCGCCCGCTTTCCCTTCTCCAGACTTGACTGCACCAGTTCCACCAGCCGGCCCAGCACCCGGGCACCACCCAGCACCTTCTCCAGCGGAGCGATCATGCCCTCCTCGAGGGTGAGGATGGGCTTGATCTTGAGCATGCTGCCCACCCACGCCTGGGCCTTGCCGATGCGGCCGTTACGCGCCAGGTACTCCAGAGTATCCACTACGATGAGGGTCTTGACCCTCGCCGCCACGCGGGCGACCGCCTCGAGCACCTCCTGCTTGCCTTTGCCGGCCAGCGCTTCGCGCGCGGCCTTCAACACCACCCATCCTTGAGCCATGGACCCAAGTCCCGAATCCACCACCTCGATGTCGCGATCCTCGAGCATCGAACGCGCGATCATCGCGGACTGGTAGGTTCCACTGAGCTTGGAGGATACGTGGATGGAAACCACCGAACTGCCGTCGGCCGTGGCATCCTGGTAGGCCTGATAGAAGTCCCACGGTGGAGGCTGCGAGGTCTTGGGAGGGATGGCGGCAAGCGGCAGCCGCCGCATGAACTCCTTGATGCTCATCTCGATCCGGTCGCGGTACTGTTCCAGCCCGAAGTGGACCAGCACCGGCACCACGGTGATACGGTACTCCTCGGCCAGTCTCTCGGGCAGGTCACACACGCTGTCGGTGATCACCCTGACCCTGGCCATCACCGTACCCGACCCCGTATCCTTCCCGTTCAACGCCGGTCCCCCTCCCGGGTTGCCATCTGGGTGGGGGATTCCCCGCCGGCACGGCCACCACCTTGTGAGGAGGTGTCGCCCGTGGTGCCAAGCGTCAGAAAAGTGACACGTCGCCGCGAAAAGCCCGCCAGGCACGGCAGAGCGCTTCCGGCTCCACCAGCAACTCAAGGCAGGCGGTGGCCAGGGCCTTCACCGCCACCAGTAAGCTGCGGTGAGCTGCAGCCGAGCCGGCGAGTCGTGCGAAAGCCGCGGTATGGGTGGGGTGGGGTTCGGTTCCCGCCGCGAAGTAGGGATGGAGGCTCGGCAGCGCATGGCTCACGTTTCCCATGTCGGTCGACCCCGCGGCGGCATGTGCCGCCGGCTCCGGGCGCATCCCCCACCGCTCGAAGCTGTGTTGTACCAGATCGGCCAGCACGGGATTCGGCCTGAGGTCAAGGTAGGTATGACTGAACGGCCGCACGGTGGCCCGGGTGTCCGTGGCCTGGGCGGCAGCCTCGATGCAACGGCGAACCCGCTCGACCGCGCCGGACAGAAGCTCCGCGGTGGGGGCACGCACGTAAAAGCGGGCCACGGCATGATCGGGGACCACGTCGGGTGTGGTGCCGCCGGAGGTTATGACACCATGGCACTGCACCCCATCCTCAAGGCGGCCGCGCAGGGCATTCACGGCGTTGAAGGTCAGCAGTAGCGCGTCCAGGGCGCTGCGCCCCGCCCCGGGAGACAGAACAGGGTGGGCCGCCCTGCCCTCGAAGGCCACCTCCAACGCCTCGCGAGCCGTGGAGCGGCTGGCCACCACCGTCCGGCTCGAGGGATGCGCCAGCAGCGCGGCATCCACGTCCCGAAACACCCCCCGCTCCAGGAGCAGCACCTTGCCGCCGGCGCCGTCCACCCCGCCTTCTTCCGCCGGCGTGCCTATCACCACCACCCTGCCGGGGATCTCGGCGGCCGCCGCGGCCATGCCCAGGGCCACCCCGACCGCTGCCGCGGCGATCAGGTTGTGGCCGCACGCGTGGCCCAGCCCCGGCAACGCGTCGTACTCCGCCAATAAAGCGATGGTGGGGCGCTGGGGCGCTCCGGGAAGCTCGGCCCGGAGGGCGGTGGGCAGCCCTGCCAGCGGCATCGTCACTCGGTAGCCGTGTTTGCGCAACATCTGGGCAACCGCCGACGCCGCGACCCTCTCCTGGTAGCCAAGCTCGGGGTGGGCGTGAATGTGTCGGCTCAAGGCAACGATGTCCGACCGCGCCCCGTCGATGGCCCGTACCACCCGCCTTGCCAGGGAAGGGGCACCGGCCCTGGTCACCGTCTGCTACCTCCCCAGCCCGGCGAGGTACCACCTGATGAGGGCCTCACCCCAGAACAGTGCGGTCACTCCTCCAAGCGCGAGGAAGGGACCGAACGGGATCCGGTCGCGTCGGGCCTTGCGGCCTGTTAGCACCAGGGCCAGACCCGTCATCCCGCCGGCCAGGAAAGCCACCGCCAAAGCGGCCGCGATGCGCGGCCAGCCCAGGAATACCCCCATGAGCGCTGCCAGCTTCACGTCCCCTCCTCCCATGCCGCCCCCGCTGACCAGGGCGAGCAGCAAGAGGACGCCTCCCCCCAGGCCGAGCCCACCTAGCGCCGACGCAAGCCCCGCCGGCCGGAGGGCGACGAAAACCAGTCCCGCAAGTGTGCCGGGGAGCGTCAGACGGTCGGGGATCAGCTGCGTCTCAAGGTCGGCAAAGGCGGCCACAATGAGCACCGACAGCAAGACGAGGTCGGCGGCGGCGGCCAGCGTCGGGCCCCGTACTGCCCCTACCGCCACCCATCCGGCCGCGGAGAGCAGCTCCACCAGCGTATAGCGCCCGGAGATGCGCTCGCCGCAGGAAGCACAGCGTCCCCGCAGCCACAGGTACGACAGGACGGGCACCAGCTCCCAGGGCCGCAGGGCCGTGCCACAGCACGGGCAGCGCGAGGCGGGGAAGATCAGGCTCTCGCGTCGCGGCAGGCGATGGATACAGACGTTGAGGAAGCTGCCCACGCAAAGGCCGGCCAGCCCAAAGAGCGTTATCTCGAGGATCACGACCCGTCTCCCCGCCGCCGGGGTCGCGCAGGCAACAGGCCTGACACCTGCAGTCGCCTCAGCACCGCCCGTTCCAGGCGCCGCACCAGCCTGGTCCAGCCCATCTCCTCATCGCTGACCGGCACCACTAAAATGGTGTGACAGCCCTGATGCTTGCCTCCGAGAACGTCGGTGAAGATCTGGTCGCCGATCACCACCGTCTCCGACGGCAGCGTCCGCATCTCGTGCATGGCACGCCGAAACGCGCGTCCTGCCGGCTTGGCCGCGCGGGGCGTGCCCTCGATGCCCAGCACCTGCGTGAAGTACCGGACGCGGGGGCCGTGGTCGTTGGAGACGATGTGACAGGCCAGCCCGGCCGCCCGGGCCTCGGCGATCCAGCCCTGCAGTTCGGGTGCGGGCTTCCCCCTGCCCCAGGGGGCAAGGGTGTTGTCGAGGTCGAGGATCACCCCTCGGATGCCTTTGGCGGTAAGTTCCCGGGGGTCGACGTCCAGCACCGAAGCGCAGTAGTCATCGGGGGTCAGCCGCCTCAGCCACCACGGGATGCGACCACCGGAAGCCACCACGAGCCTCTCCCGCCCTCCTGCCACCTCCCCATTATAGCACACACTACGCGGCAGGAAGCGCGACCCATGGTGTGGTAAGGGGGCGACGATGATGGGTAGCTTTCGCATGCAAGTTCGTCAGGTGCCGCCGCGCGGGCCCCTTCGGGGAACATGTCTTTTCCTGCACGGCGCGGGAGGCTCGGCGCTGACCTGGCTTACACAGCTGCGAGCGGTGCCTCCCGGCTGGTCCGCACTTGCCCCCGATCTCCCCGGGCACGGCGGGACCGGGGGCCTGCCGCTTCGGAAGGTTGACGCGTACGCGCGAGTGGTGGAAGACTTCCTCGCAGTGGTAGAGGCCACGCCACAACTGGTGGTCGTGGGGCACTCGCTGGGGGGGGCCATCGCGCTCTCCCTGGCCCTTCGCGAGATCGTTCCTTTGGGCGGGCTGGTCCTCGTGAGCACCGCCGCCCGATTCCGCATCGATCCGGTCTTCTTGCAGCGTTTCCTCGATGGCGAGCACGGGCTGGCCTTCAGCCCGGAAGCTTCGCCGCAACTGGTGGAGATCAGCCGTCGCCGCTGGGAGGAGAATGCCCGGTCGTCGGTGCTGACGGCCTTCGCCGCGGCCGCGGCATTTGACGCGCGAAGCCGCCTGGCCGAAGTCCGTGCACCCACCATGGTGATCTGCGGCACCGAGGATCGCTTCACGCCGCCGGAGCTGTCGGAGGAGCTCGCCCGCGGCATCGCCGGTGCAAAACTCGCCCTCATCCCCCGGGCCGGACACCTTCCCATGCTGGAACGCCCTCAGGAGTTCGCGGCCCTGCTGCAGGCCTTCCTCGAGGAAAGGCAAGACCGCCGTTAAGTCTGCTCGACTCTGCTTATGGCGCGCGCAACTGCCCCTGGGGCCCGAGCTCGCGATACAGCCGGTTGACCGCTTTTTTCTCGATGCGGGAGACGTAGGAGCGCGATATGCCGAGCATGCGCGCGATCTCGCGTTGCGTGCGCTTGACCCCGTTGCGCAGCCCGTACCGAAGCTCCAGCACCAGGCGCTCCCTGGTGCCGAGGCCTGCCAGCCTGGTTCGCAGGCATTCGGCGTCCAGTTCCGCACCCACCACTTCCGGGACCGGGTCGTCGTCCGTCCGCAGCACGTCCATCAGCGTGATCTCGTTTCCCTCGCGGTCGGTACCGATGGGGTCGTAAAGCGACACCTCCGCACGGGCCCGCTTCGCCGCCCGCAGGTGCATGAGGATCTCGTTCTCGATGCAACGGGCCGCGTAGGTGGCCAGACGCGTGCCTTTGCCGCGATCGTAGGTGGTGATGCCCTTGATCAACCCCACGGTGCCGATGGAGATCAGGTCGTCGACGTCCTGTCCGGTGTTGTCGAACTTCTTGACGATATGGGCGACAAGCCGCAGGTTGCGCTCGATCAGCACGTTGCGGGCCACCTCGTCGCCCGCGGACAGCCGCCGCAGGAAGTGGGCCTCCTCTTCCTCAGAAAGGGGGTGGGGGAAGCTCTGGCCTCCGCTTACACATCCGACCAGCAGGCACAGGACCGGTGCAAGGCCTGCCAGGATCCCCGACAACACGCCGTCCCCTCCTCCGCCGTGACCCTACAGTATAGGGCGGAGAAGCTCGGCGACGTGCATGTCCGGCCCACAGCATTTCCCGCCTCGAGGACCCCGATCGGATCCCGCGGATCTTCGCTGCGGAGCTGCAGGGACTCCTGAGAGTGGTGGCCCAGGGCATACGGCTGACGGCGACGGGGCAGGCGGGTTGCGAGGTAACCGGTGTGCTGGGATACGAGCCATCGCCGGCACCCGCGGGCGTGATCCTCGACCTTCCGGACATGCACGAGCACGAGTCGAAGATCCTTGCGACGGAGATCGCCCATTCCGCGCTCGCGGCGGGAGAGCACGAGCTCCTCAAGCTGAACCTCGAGTACGCCGATTGCCTTGGCGATCTGGACGCAGTCGTCGTGACCGTCACCGTTCGGCTAAGGGTGGGGGACGGGCCCGCCGAGCTGTACCAACCCAACTTGGATGTCGTCCGGGTGGTGGAGCTCACCAGGGCCGCGATGACAAAAGACCAGGTAGCAAGCGTCCTGGACCGGGGGGAGTACGCGAAGGGGGTGCGGATGCTAAAGGAGCAACTGGATGTACTGCAGGGCCTGCAGGCACGCGGTTCGGAGGCCGACCCGCAGGTACAAGCGGAGATCCGGGAGTTGACCGACCTGATCGACAGGCTGGACGCTGCGGTGTCGGGGCCCCCTCCCACCATCCAGGAGGCCAGCACCATCTGCAAGGACCTCAGGTGGCAGAGCTATCAGGGGCGCAGGGGCAGCCGTCGCAGCTGAACGCTATCGGCGGCCTTCCTTGAGGGCGCGGTCGATGGCCCGTCGGGCATCGCGTTCGGCGATGTCACGTCGCTTGTCGTAGATCTTCTTGCCGCGGGCCAGGGCGATCTCCACCTTCGCCCGACCCCCGCGGAAGTAAACCCGCAGGGGCACCAGCGTATAGCCGCGCTGCGAGATCTTGCCGGCCAGGCGTCGGATCTCCTCCCTGTGCAAAAGCAGCTTCCGCGTCCGTTTGGGCTCGTGGTTGAAGCGGTTGGCCTGTTCGTATGGGCTGATATGCATGTTGTGAAGGTAAACCTCGCCCCGCTCCACGGTGGCGTAGCTGTCGGTCAGGCTGGCCCGACCCAGACGCAGCGACTTCACCTCCGAGCCGACCAGCACCAGTCCGGCCTCGAGGGTTTCCTCGAGGTGGTACTCGTGCCGCGCCTTGCGATTGCTGGCAACCACCTTCAGCTCGTCTCGCACGCCGCACCGACCTCACAACGGTTGTGCCGCCTCAGACGTGTGCGCATTCGGTACGCCGTGCTATAGTCCCTGCCGGCCCGCCGAAACACCTTTGGCCGCCGCCTGCCGCCCCAGCCCGACTCGCTTCGACCGGCCTGCGGCGAACCCCCAGCCCAAAGCGGTCAGTCCCAAACCCAATCCAAGGTAGCTCAGGTAGCGGGCGGGTCCGGGCAGCGGAAGCAGCCCCGACAACCAGGCCGGCAGGAAGACCATCCGTTGGATCGTCGTCCAGAACAGACGTACCACGAAGTCCCCGGCCGGGGGCGGGCCCGGCAGCGGAGGAGGCCCCCCGGGCTGTGCCGGTTTATCGGGGCGCAGGGCAAGCACCCGCACGATCTCGAAGCGTCCACCCGCCCACACCGTGCGACGGGGATGCGCAGGCGGCCGGCCGGCCCGAACGAAGAGCAGGGGTTGCTCTCCATGCGCCACGCGTCGGGCCATCTCATCCCACAGCTCGGCATGTCCCCGCGAGATCACTTTGAGCCCGGCCGCGAAGGCCAGCCAGTACTGAGTTCCTTCGTGGAAGGCGAGCACCGGCTCCGCCGCCGCGGCCACGCCCGCTGCCCGCGCCAGTATCTCGAGTTCGGCCGGTTCGACCACCGGCCGCCAGTTCCGGGAAGACAGCACCGCCCGCTCCGCCGGCCCCACCATCCCCAGTAACATCAACAGGCAGGCCAGCGCGAGTAGCCTGCGGCCGGCCGGCCCACGCCGACCACGAAGTGCAACGCCCAGAGTATGACGAAGGGGAAGAGCAGAAGGGCAAATCGCTCGTGCAGGTGAACCGGCGGCTGCGCCAGCACGAGTGCACCGGCGCTCCACGCGACCAGATAGCGTCTTTGCCGGTCCTCCCAGGGGAAGGCGGAGAGCAGTCCGGCCGCCGCTATCAGGCCCAACCCGGAGTAGTGCGGTGCCAGCGCCCGGAACGAGTTGAGCACCTCCCAGCGGGCCGCCTGAGGCGAGAAGGTTACCGCCTGCCAGTAGCGCACGGCCGTCTCTCGAAGAGAGGGTGTAACGGCAAGGGCAACCGTCAACGTACCCAGGGCCACCAGTAACCCCGTCAGCCATGCGCGGTGAACGCCGGGGCGCTCACCCTTCCCCCAGCGCCAACCGAGCTCCAAGATCTCCGCCATGGCGGAGAGGACGAGAGCATAGGCGAACACCGCAAGATGACTGGCCGCCAGCCCGACGCCGGCCACCAGCAGCCACGGCAGCCGACGACCTCGACTCAATCCCAGGTGCGCCCAGAGCCAAACCGGCAAGATGGCAAGGGCCAGGCAGTTCTTGTACAGGTCCATCATGATGGTCAGGTAGGGGGAGGCGAAAGTCATGGCGGCGGCCGCCCCTACCGCCCACCAGCCATGCCCGAGCAGCTCTGCCGCGAGCAGGTAACCGCTGAAAGCCAGCGAGGAGCTGACCAGGGCGGCGCACAGCCGCGTGCCCTCAAAGATGCCGAGGAAGTAGGATGGGACGGCCGCCAGCACGAAAAACAGCGGGGGCTCAGACCCGCCCCAGGGCCGGCGGCCGGCCAGCACATCGCGAACCGTTGCCCGGAACATAGAAATCTGTTCCGGACACCCGTCCGTTGCCGGGCGGG
>DYFO01000019.1 GCA_020725145.1 Symbiobacterium thermophilum | reverse complement strand
TTTGTCTGAGTGAGCCAATGTCCCTTCGGCTACATTTTAGCTGAGTGATCGCGGCACCTTGACAGCCAGTCGAAACGGGTGCTATCTTAAGATCGACGCTTAGCACTCTCGCGCCTGGAGTGCTAAGCATCCCTCAGGCGTGCGTCCCCTGGCGCAGGGGGGAACATCCATGGACGAGCGCAAGCGACGTATCTTGCAGGCACTGGTGGAGGATTACATAGAAACCGCGCAGCCGGTGGGCTCGCGTGCCATCGCCCGCCGACACGGACTAGGCGTCAGTCCTGCCACCATCCGTAATGAGATGGCCGATCTGGAGGAGATGGGGTTCGTGGAGCAACCCCATACCTCGGCGGGGCGCGTGCCTTCCAGCCGCGGCTACCGGTACTACGTCGACCACCTGATGGCGGTGGGCATCCCCGGAGAGCGCGAGCTGGAGCCGCTCCGGCGGGTTTGCGGCGACCGCACGGTGCCCGTCCGCGCCCTCATCCGTCGCACGGCCGGGGTTTTATCACAGATGACCCAGTATACCTCGCTGGTGGTAGGGCCCCAGCTTGAGAAGGCGACCTTCAAGTGCCTGGAGGTCATCCCCGTCAACGGCAACCGCCTGCTGGTCGTGCTGCTGACGGGTTCGGGTCTCATTCAGACCCGGCTGGTCGATCGCCCGGAGGGTGTGCCCCTTGAGTACCTGGAAGGAATGGTATCTGCGCTCAACGGTGCTTTCGCCGGGATGGACCTTGCCGCCGTGGCCACGCGGGGCCTGGATCGGGCCCGTGTAGACTTCCCGCGCGGCGTGGGGTTGCTGGAAAGCCTCCGCGGCATGATCGAGCTCGGTGGGGCGCAGGAGGAGGAGGACGTCCTCTTCGTCGGGGGTACCTCCAACATACTCAAGCAGCCCGAATTCCGCGACGTGGACAAGATACGCAGGCTGTTCTCGGTGTTCGAACGCCAGCAGCTGATCCAGGAGCTCCTGACCGAACTGAACGTTGACCCTGAAGACGTGGTGGTGACCATCGGCGAGGAGAATCCCTGCCCGGACATGCACGACTGCAGCCTGGTGAGCGCCGCCTACTACGTTGGCGGCAAGCTGCTCGGCCGCATCGGCATCCTGGGGCCGCGACGGATGCGCTACGCCCGGGTAGTGGGTATGGTGTCCATGGTCCGGGAAATGCTCAGCCAGGAGCTGTGGCGACGCCGGTTGGGGTGACGTCGCCGCGGTTCGGCAGCCCTGTTCCTGGGGGTGGCCTCGCGCCGCCCCTGCCCGTTATGATGGAGACGGCGCCAGGGGACCGGCCGCAGGCCGCGACCGCGTACCTTCTGGCACGGGGTGGTGCCCATGTCCGCCGCCAAGAAGCGTGATTACTACGAGGTGCTGGGGGTCTCGCGCGGGGCCAGCCAGGAGGAGATCAAGAAGGCCTTTCGCCAGCTTGCCCGCAAGCATCACCCCGACGTCAACCCCGGCGACCCATCCGCGGAGGAGAAATTCAAGGAGATCAACGAAGCTTACGAGGTGCTGGGCGACCCCGAGAAGCGGGCCGCCTACGACCGCTTCGGGCACGCCGCGTCCGGCGCCCGCGAGGCGGGTCCCGGTTTCGACCCGTTCTCGGGACTCGGCGACCTGTTCGAGGCCTTCTTCGGCGAGGCCCAGCCGCAAGCCCGGCGCGGCCCCCGCCGCGGTCGCAACCTCGGGTACGAGCTCGAGCTCGACCTGGAAGACGCCTACAAGGGGACCACGGTGGAGCTGGAACTTGCCCGCGAGGAGAACTGCCCCCTGTGCGACGGGACCGGGGCCCGCATCGGCAGTCCACCCCGTACCTGCCGGCGTTGCGGGGGCAGCGGCCGTGTGGAAACCGTCCAGAACACACTGCTCGGACGCTTCGTCAGCCTGCAGACCTGCGACCGCTGTGGCGGTGAGGGCAGGGTGGTGGAAGACCCGTGTCCCGAGTGTCGGGGAGCGGGGAGGGCCGTCCGCCGCCGCCGCATAGAGGTGACGGTGCCTCCGGGAGTGGATGAAGGAACACGGCTGCGGCTGGCCGGCGAGGGAGAAGCCGGCACGCGGGGAGGCCCGCCCGGCGACCTTTACGTGGTGATCAAACTCCGCCCCCACCGCATCTTCACCCGGCGCGGCCGTGACCTTCACTGCGAGCTCGAGGTGGGGATGGCCGCCGCGGCGCTGGGGGGCGAACTGCGGGTGCCCACGCTGGACGGCGAGGTCACGGTGACCGTTCCCCCCGGCACGCAGCCCGGTGCCGTCCTGCGCGTGCGCGGCAAGGGCATGCCCGTCCCGGGCAGGGGCGATCGGGGAGACCTGCATGTGCGGGTGAAAGTGGTGGTGCCCCGCCGGCTGACACAGCGGCAGCGGGAGCTGCTGGAGGAGTTCGCCCGCCTGACCCACGAAAGAACCGGCGAGTCGGGCAAGGGGTTCTTCCGCCGGGTGGTAGACGCCTTTGGTCCCGACTCCTGACGCTGCCTGGTCCGTCCTCGCGGTGAGCGTGCGCGCCGAGGCCGCCGAGGCGGTGGCGGAGTACCTGCGGACCCTGGGCGCCACCGGAGTGGCCCTCCACGGCGGCGGACGGCGGCTTCGCGTGGTGGGTTATTTCCCACCCGGAGGCGGCTACCGTGCCCGCATGCGGGCCCTGTGCCGTTTCCTGGGCGACCTTGAAGGGTGGGGCCTTGACCCCGGGCCGGCCCGTGTCAGGCACCAGCGGTTGCGGCCCGCCGACTGGACCCGGTCCTGGCGGCGCGAGTTTGGCCCGCTCAAGGTGGGGCGCCGGTTGTGGGTGATGCCCGCCTGGCGCTCCGCCGACCTGCCCCCCGGGGAGCTCGCCGTCTTGTTGGTGCCCGGGCTTGCCTTCGGCACCGGCGAGCATCCCACCACCCGGTTGTGCCTGGCGGAGCTCGAGCGACTGCTGGGGCCGGGAGACACCGTGCTCGACTGCGGTACCGGCTCGGGCGTGCTGGCGGTGGCCGCAGCGGTGCTCGGCGCCGGACGCGTAAGGGCGGTGGACTGCGACCCGCTGGCGGTGGCCGCCGCCCGTGCGACCGTCGCCCGCAACCGGGTGGCAACCCGCGTGGTGGTGGAACAGGACGATCTTGCGGCATGGTTGCCCAGGCAGGCACCGGCTTCGCTGGTGGTCGCCAACCTTGAGACCGAACTCATCGTGCGGCTTGCGCCGTTGCTGGCCGGAGCGCTGGCGCTAGCCGGGCACCTGGTGGTGTCCGGAGTGCCGCGCGGCAGGGCATCGGAGGCCGCGGCGGCGCTTGAGGAGACGGGACTGACCTTGGTACGCCGGAGGGGGAGACAGGGCTGGTGCGTCCTGGTGTCCAGGGCCCTACCTGCGCGTTCGTGACGGTGGGGTGCAAGGTAAACCAGTACGACACGGAGGCGTTGCGCGAGTCCTTCCGCCGGCACGGCTACCGTATCGTGGAGCCGGACGATGCGGCGGACGTCTACGTCATCAACACCTGCGTGGTCACGGCCGGCGGCCAGGCCCGGTCACGGCGGGCGGTGCGGCGGGCGCGCACCGCGGCACCGCGGGCGGTCGTGGCGGTGGTCGGCTGCTACCCCCAGGTGGCGGCAGACGCGGCGGTGGCCGACGGGGCGGACGTGGTGGTCGGGACCGTCGATCGGCACCTCCTGCCCGAGCTGGTGGACGAGGCGCTGCGGGGCAGGCCGCGGCCACTGGTGGCCGTGCGCGAGCACGGCGTCCGACCCGTGTACCAGGAGCTGTCCGCCGGGCACGGCAGGGGCCGCACCCGGGCGACGCTCAAGATTCAGGATGGCTGCAACCTGGGCTGCACCTACTGCGTGGTTCCCAGGGCGCGGGGTCCGGCCCGGAGCCGGGAGATCGCAAAAGTCCGGGAAGAGGCAGCGTGCCTGGCCGCGGCCGGCTACCGGGAGATCGTTCTGGTAGGGATATGCCTGGGCGCATATGGAAGTGATCTTGACCCGTCGCGGGAGCTGGCCGACGCGGTGGAGGCCTGCCTCAAGGCGCATCCCGGCATCCGCGTTCGCCTCAGCTCCGTGGAGGTCACGCAACTGACGCCGCGGCTTTGCGACCTGCTGGTCCAGGAGCCGCGGGTGTGCAGACATCTCGCCATCCCGCTGCAAAGCGGCAGTGCCCGGGTGCTCCGGGCGATGGGCAGGCGCTACACCCCCGAGGCGTACCTGGCGGCAGTCAGGGAGCTCGGCCGAAGACTTCCCGACCTCGCGGTGACCACCGACGTTCTCGTGGGTTTCCCCGGGGAGAGCGACGAGGACTTCGCGGCGACCTGCAATCTGGTTCGCGAGCTTGGACCGGCCCGTCTGCACGTCTTTCGCTACTCGCCCCGCACGGGTACGGCGGCGGCCGCCCTGCCCGACCAGGTGCTGCCGCGACGGCGGACCGAACGCGCCCGTCGGCTGCTGGCCATCGGTGAAGAACTTTCCACGGCCTACCGCGCCCGCTTCATCGGCCGGACGCTGGAAGTCCTGGTGGAGAGGGCCGGAGCGAACCTGGAAGGGCATTCCGACAACTACCTCAAGGTCACCTTCTCCGGGTCGCCCACGCTGCGGGGCAGGTTCGTCCCGGTGCGGGTGACCCATCTGGAAGGTGGACGTACCTGGGGTGAGATCGTCGGCGAAGCCAGGGATGTGTCGGATCGACACAGAATAGGGTAACCGGGGGGAAGCCTACAAGATGCCAGGGAAGCGACTGCGGGTGGGGGTGATCTTCGGCGGGCGTTCCGGCGAGCACGAGGTTTCCCTGATCTCCGCGCGCTCGATCCTGCGCGCCATCGACACAACACGCTTTGAACCGGTGCCCATAGCCATCACCCGCGAAGGGCGTTGGCTACTGGCGAAGGATGCATTGCGGGCGCTGGAGGCGGGCACTACCTGCCTGGACGGCATTCCGGTGACCCTCGTGGCCGATCCTCAGCAGCAGGGACTGGTTCCCATGGAAGGCACCGGGCCCCCGCCCGTCGGACCCGAACCGCTGGACGTGGTATTCCCCGTGCTCCACGGTACCTTCGGCGAAGACGGCACCGTACAGGGATTGCTGGAGCTGGCCAACTTGCCCTATGTGGGGGCGGGCGTGCTGGGCTCGGCCTTGGGGATGGACAAGGCGGTGCAGAAGGCCTTGCTGACCCATGCGGGCATTCCGGTGGCCCGCCACCTCGTGGTGAGGGCGCCTGTGTGGGAGCGCGACCCCGAGGAGGTCATGAGGGCGGTGGCCGACCGGTTGGGCTATCCCTGTTTCGTCAAGCCGGCCAATCTGGGTTCCAGCATCGGCATCACCAAGGTGAAGGTCCCGGACGCGCTGCCCGCCGCCGTGGATCTGGCCCTCAGGTACGACCGCAAGGCCCTGATCGAGGAGGCGGTGCCGGGCCGGGAGATCGAGGTCAGCGTGCTGGGCAACGACGACCCGGTGGCCTCGGTCTGCGGCGAGATAGTGCCTTCACGCGAGTTCTACGACTACCATGCCAAGTACGTGGACGGGACCTCAAGGCTGTTCATCCCCGCCGACCTGCCCGCGGAGATAAGCCGCGAGGTGCGTCGGCTGGCGGTGGCCGCCTTCGTCGCCCTTGAGGCCGAGGGCATGGCCAGGGTCGACTTCTTCGTGACCGTGGAGACCTCCCGGATAGTGGTGAACGAGCTCAACACCATCCCCGGCTTCACCCCCATCAGCATGTACCCCAAGCTCTGGGAGGCAAGCGGCATACCCTACCCCGAGCTGATCACGCGGCTGATCGAACTGGCGATCGAGCGCCACCGTGCCCGATCGCAACTTCTGACCACCTACCATCATCGCCCTCCCGCGTAGGAAGGCTTTGGCCGTTCCGGCAACGAATGAAAGCGCCGTGCACCCGACGGGAAAGAACCACGCGGTGCCGTTTTCGCGCACGAGAGCTGACGGGGAGATGGTGGTGGAATGGCAAGGTGCCGACGCGGTGTCCACGCCCTGACCTGGCTGAGCACGGCGCTTGTGCTGGTGACGGCGATGGCCGGTTGCAGGCAGCCCCCCCAGCCCGAACCCCCTCCGACCGCGCTTGCGGTCTACGATCGGCTTACCTCAGGCGTAGAGGCCCGCGGACGGGTCAAGGCGCCGGTGAGGTACGATCTCACGAGCCCGGTGAGCGGCAGCGTGAGCCGTGTACTGGCGGCGGTCGGAGTCGACGTGGTGCCCGGCCAGACGGTGCTCGAACTGGCCTGCCCCGATCTCTGGTTGGCCGTCGCACGGCTCGAGCGCGAGGTCGACCTGGCGCAGGCCCGGCTGCAGGAGCTTGAGCGGAAGGCCGACGTCGAGCCGATCCGACTGGCGAGGGATCGCCTGCTATTGGAGCTGGCCAAGCTCGAGGAGCTCTCACGGCAGCTCGTGCTGCGCGCCCCGCGCGGCGGCCTGCTGGCGGAGTGGACGCTCCTGAAGGCCGGCCGGCAGGTTCTGCCCGGGGAGGAGGTGGGCACCATCCTCGACGATGCGAACCTGCACGCCGTGCTCATGGTCCGTGAAGAGGACATCCCCATCGTGGAGCCCGGCCTGGTCATGCTGGTATATGTGGAAGCCCTCGGCCGCGAACTGCTCGGCCGGGTGGTGGACGTGGATCGGGACGGCGTGCCGCAGGGGACCCGCCGCGCCTACCCGGTAACCGTCCTGCTTTATAACCCCGGCCCGGTGATGGGTGGCATGACGGTGCGGGGCTCACTTTACCATCCCGAGCACCGCGAGGCTATGGTGGCATGGGGACAGATCGCGCCGCTGGAGCGAGCACCGGTCGTCTCGGCCTCGGGGGGCGTGGTGGACGAGGTGTACGTGAGAAAGGGCGAGTGGGTGACCGCGGGTCAGCCGCTTGCCCGGCTGGTGAACGCCGAGCTCGAGCTGACGATGGTTGAGCTACGCTACCGGCTTGAGCGGACGACGGCCGAGCTTGCGGCCCTGGAGTCGGGGCGGCCTTCCGCAACGACCGGCGAGCTTCGGGACGCCCGGGCCCAGCTGGCGGACCGGACGGAGGCGCTGGAGGCGGCGCGAGCCGCGCTGGCCGCGCTCGGGGTCCGCTCACCGCTGGCCGGCCGCGTGGTGTCGGTGCCGGTGGCCCCGGGTGCTCCGGTGGATCGCGGGCAGGTACTGGCGACGGTGGTCGACTACTCGCGTCTGGTACTGAAAGTCCTGATCCACGAGGAGGACGTCGGGCGGGTGCGCCCCGGGGATCCGGCGACCGTCCGGCTGGCTGCCTGGCCCGACCGGGCGTACGCCGCGGTGGTCACCGCCGTGTGGCCCGAGGCGGTGCTCCAGGATGGTGAGGCTTTCTTCGAGGCTACGCTCGAGCCGCTGCCCGAGGGGGCCATGGCGGGGATGGGGGTATGGGCGACGATAGCGGGCAGGCCACGCCCCGAGCAGGTGCTTATCCCGCTGGAAGCATTGCGGGAGCAGGCAGGCCGGCATTACGTGTGGGTGCTGGACGACCAGGACCGGATCGTGCTTCGCCAGGTCCGGGCAGGACGCAATGACGGGGTGAGGGTGGAGATCCTGGAGGGCCTCGAAGAGGGGGAACGTGTGCTGCTTGGGCCGGAGGGGAGTGGGGACCGGTGACGTCGGGTCTGCTCTTGCGTGGAGGTGTCATCCACACCCTGGAGCCCGGGTGCGATCGGCCCGTAACGGCGCTCGCCATCGCGGGGGGCAAAGTGGTTGCCGCGGGCTCGCAGGCCCAAGCCGAGGCCGCCCTGCGGGGGAGGTACCGGACGGTGAACCTGGACGGTGCCTGTGTGGTACCGGGCTTCACCGACTGCCACGCCCACTTCGCCGCCTTCGCGTCCGGGCTGGCCGGCCTGCGCCTCGAGGACGCTCGCAGCCCGGAGGAGGTGGGGCGGCGGGTAGCCGCCGCGGCCGCCGCCCGCCCCGGCGCCTGGGTGGTCGGTTCGGGGTGGAACCGCAACCTCTGGCAAGGGGGCGGCCATCCGCATCGGAAGTACCTGGATGTGGCCGCCTGTCCGGTGGCGCTGACGAGCAAGGACGGCCACGCGCTGTGGGCGAACAGCCTCGCGCTGCGCCTGGCGGGGGTGGACCGCGACACGCCCGACCCTGCCGGCGGACGCATTGAGCGGGAAGCCGACGGCGAGCCCACAGGACTCTTGCTGGAAAACGCCGTCTCGCTGGTCTCGCGGCTGGTTCCTGCACCCGGCATCGAGGAGGCGGCCGACGCGGTGCGACAGGGCCTGAAGCTGGCCCACGCGCGCGGGCTTACCGGGGTCCACGTGCCCGAAGGCGCCGAGTCGCTGCGGGTCTTCCAGCACCTGCGGCGCGCGGGCGAACTGACCTTGCGGGTGCACTTCATGCTGCCTCAGGATCGCCTCGAGGCCCTGGCCTCGCTGGGCCTGGAGGCCGGGCTCGGCGACCGGTGGTTATCCTTGGGGCACCTCAAGTTCTTTCTGGACGGCGCGCTGGGACAGCGCACCGCCGACATGCTGGAGCCGTACGAGGGAGAGGAGGACTACCGCGGCGTGCCGGTGATGGAGCGGGCGGAGCTGTCCGCCCGCGTGCGGGCGGCGGTGGAGGCGGGTTGGCCCTGCGCCGTCCACGCCATCGGCGACCGCGCCAACCGCGTGTGCCTGGACGTGTTCGAGGAGCACCTGGAGGCCAGCCGCCGCCGCGGCCTCCGCCACCGCGTGGAGCACGCCCAGTGTCTGCATCCCGACGACGTTGCCCGTTTCGCCCGGCTGGGAGTGGTAGCCTCCGTGCAGCCCATCCACGCCACCTCGGACCGTTACCTCGCCGACCGCCACTGGGGCAGGCGGGCGCGGCGGGCCTACCCCTTTCGTTCACTGCTGGACGCCGGGGCGGTGCTGGCGATGGGCTCGGATGCGCCGGTGGAACCTCTGGACCCACTGCGGGGGATGTACGCCGCGGTCACCCGCAAGCGCGAAGACGAGCCCGAGGTGCCTCCCTGGTACCCCGAAGAGTGCATCGGTGTGCGCGAGGCCTTGGAGGGTTTCACCCGTGCGGCCGCCTACGCGGCGGGCGAGGAGGGGCGGAGGGGAACCCTGGCGCCGGGTGCGCCGGCCGACCTGGTCGTGCTGTCGCACGATATCCTGCGCGGGCCGCCCGAGTGGCTGCTGGAGGCGCAGGTGACGGCGACGCTGGTGGAGGGCAGGCCGGTGCATGGCGAACTGCCGTGAACACGAGGGGAGGTAATCGAAGCCCGGTGTAGAATAATTTGACACCGTCGGCAAATGATCTCCACCAGGGGCGGCCGGGGGTGAAGCGCTTGGCGCAGGAGTGTATCTTCTGCCGCGTCGTCGCCGGCGAGCTGCCGAGCGACCGGGTGTACCAGGACGAAGCGGTGGTCGCCTTCCGGGACATTCACCCGGTGGCGCCGGTTCACGTGCTGGTGGTGCCGCGGCGCCACGTGAGCAACCTGGGGGAGTTGGAGGAAGGCGACGCCGAGCTTATGGCCGGGCTGCTGCGGGTGGCCGCGCGACTGGGTCGCAGTCTGGCTCCGGCCGGGTACCGCGTGGTGATCAACGTGGGCGAGGAAGGCGGCCAGACGGTCGGGCACCTCCACCTCCACGTCCTGGGCGGCCGCACGCTCGGCGTCCTTTGCAGTCCGGGTTGACATAAGGCGGCAACGGGGATATAATGGCTGCGCCTGTTTTCGTGCAACGCGGGAGCGGGAGGAGGGATGCCGGTGTCCGAGATCCGGGTGGGCAAGAACGAGTCACTGGACAGCGCCCTTCGCCGCTTCAAGCGTCAGTGCCAGAAGGCCGGGGTTCTTGCCGAGGTGCGCCGCCGCGAGCACTACGAGAAGCCCAGCGTGCGGAAGAAGAAGAAATCCGAGGCGGCCAGGCGGAAACGCCAGCGCCGCAGCTACCAGTGAAGCACGCGACCGGCCGGAAGGCCGGTCGACGTTTCGGAGGAGACCGGGGGATGAAGCTGACCGAGCGCTTGAACCTCGACCTGCGTGAGGCGCTGAAGCGTAAGGACGCTTTCCGTCTGTCCGTGCTGCGTATGGCCCGGGCATCGCTTCAGAACGCGGCCATCGACAAGCGCGGCGAGCTCGACGATGACGAGACGGCAGCCGTGCTGGCCCGCGAGATCAGAAAGCGCCGCGAGGCTGCGGCCGAGTACCGACGCTTGGGCAAGGAGGAGGTTGCCGCCGACCTCGAGCGCGAGGTTGCGATCATCGCCGCCTACCTGCCGGCACCGCTGACGCCCGACGAACTCGACCGTCTGGTGGCGGAGGCCGTGGCCGAGGCGCAGGCGCGCTCACAACGCGACCTGGGGAAGGTCATGGCCCTGCTCATGCCCAGGCTGCGCGGGCGCGCGGACGGTGCCGAGGTGAGCCGACGCGTCAGGGAACTCCTGCCCGGCGACCCGGCATAGGAGGGTGTCTCCCGCATAGACTGAGCCGCGGGGACGGGGGGCAGAGGCAGGTGGCGCGCAGGGCGGCTCCGGGTTGGCGGCCGGGGGGCAGGTTGCTCCGTTCCTTGGACCTGCCTGCCGACGTGGTACTCGACCTTCCGCGCCTGACGATCGTGGGCAACCTCGAGTTCACCCTGGAGAACCACCAGGGACTGGCCGGTTTTAGCCCGCACGAGCTGCTGATCATCACCCGTAGCGGCCCGATCCGCCTGCGGGGTCGCGACCTGGTGATCGACGGCGTGCACGAGGGCGAGATCCGCGCCAGTGGCCGCTTCGCCTCGCTCGAATTCGGGTCGGCAGAGGAGGACCACGGCTAGGTGCGGCCGGCTCCCTGGCGGTCCTACCTGGTTGGCGAGATCGAACTCCGGGTACAGGGCCCCGGTGCAAGCCGCTTCGTCAGGCTGTGCACCGACAGCCGGGTCCCGGTGGCCCGGCTCCGCTGGGACGGTGACGCGCTGCGGCTCAAACTGCCGCCGGGCGAACTTCGGCGTGCCCGCCGGCTGGCCCGGCTCGCGGGCGTGCGGGTCCGGCTGGAGGATAGGCGCGGCCTGCCGTTTTTCATCCAGGGACTCAGGGCCCGGCTGGGAACGGTGGTGGGCTGTCTGCTGGCCGCACTGGCCTTGCAAGGGCTCACGGCGGTCGTCTGGCTGGTGGAGGTACGCGGGGCCGTGCGGCTGCCGCAGGAGGCGATCCTGTCGGCGGCGCGTGCCGCCGGCCTCCGACCCGGACGCCTCCGCTGGGGTCTTGACCTCAACGCCGTCGAACGGCGCATGCTGTTGGCGCTTGACGAGCTGTCGTGGGTCGGAGTGGAACTGAAAGGCGTGGTCGCCACCGTCGAGGTGGTGGAGAAGGACCCTCCACCGCCACCGCCGCCTCCCGCGTACCCGCTGGAGCTGGTGGCGGCCTGCGACGGTATCGTGCACACCGTGCTCGTCTTCCGGGGTCAGGCCCTCGTCCACCCCGGCCAGGTGGTGTCGGAGGGCCAGGTGCTCATCCGTCCACCCCCGCCGCTGCCGGGGCGCCCGCCTCACGCCGCGGGGCTCGTCCGTGCCCGCGTGTGGTATACTGGGGAAGCAGCGGTGCCACTGGTCGGGCGGCAGGACCGGATGACCGGGCGGGTTCACCTGCGAAGGTCGGTACGCATCGCCGGCCGGGTGATCGTGCTGAGCGGCCGCAGGGTTCCCTTCGAGTTATACGAGAGCTGCCGGCACGTGCTCCGGGTCGGCTGGAGGAACGTCAACCTGCCCGTCGAATTCCTGACCGACGCGTTCTTTGAACTGGAGCGCAAACATCGCCACCTTAGCCCGGACGAAGCCGCCCACCTTGCCGAAGGTCTGGCCCGCGAGCAAGCCGTCACCCTGGTGCCCGCACAGGCCAGGATCCTGAGTTCCCGCGTCGAACGCACCGACCTTGCGGGCGAGGTCCGGGTGTCGGTGGCGGTCGAGGTCCTGGAGGACATCGGCCTGCCGCGGCAAGCGGTTGAAAGCCCCTGAGCAGCCTCCGGGAGGGGGATGAGAGGGCTGGCGGCGTCGACACGAGACGGACAAGCTGAGGCGCGGGTGCTCATCGCCGGCAATGAGGAAGCGCTGAACCTCTTCGGTCGGTACGACCAGCACCTGCGGACCATTGAGGAGAGCTTCGGCGTGAAGGTGATCGCCCGCGGAGAGGAACTGGTCATCACCGGGCCGGGCCAGCAGGTCGGCCAGGTGGCAGGCCTGTTCCGCCGTCTGCTCGAGGTTTCGCGGACGGGGATGCCCATCTCCGGTCAGGAACTGAGGTACGCCATCCGCCTGATACAGGAAGGGGACGACGTCGACCTTGAGGGCGTGTTCTCGGAGATCATCGTCGTCACCCACCGCGGCAAACCCATCCGTGCCAAGACGCTGGGCCAGAAGGCCTATGTGGAGGCGATCCGCGGCTCGGGCCTGGTGTTCGGCATCGGCCCCGCCGGTACGGGCAAGACCTATCTGGCGGTGGCCCTGGCGGTGGCCGCGCTGAAGCGGAGAGAGGTCAACCGCATAGTGCTGACACGGCCGGCGGTGGAAGCCGGAGAGAGGCTGGGGTTTTTGCCGGGAGCGCTCGAGGAGAAGATCCATCCGTACCTGCGTCCCATCTACGATGCGCTGTACGATATACTGGGGCTGGAGAGCTTTCAAAAGTACATGGAACGCGGAAGCATCGAGGTTGCTCCCTTGGCGTACATGCGCGGCAGAACGCTGGACGACTCCTTCGTCCTGCTGGACGAGGCGCAGAACACCACGCCGGAGCAGATGAAGATGTTCCTCACGCGGCTGGGACTGGGGTCGCGGGCGGTGGTGACGGGGGACATCACGCAGGTCGACCTTCCCCGCGGCCGTTTCTCCGGCCTGGAGGAAGTGCGCACGGTGCTGCGCGATGTCGAGGGCATCGCTTTCGTCTACCTGACGGAGAAGGATGTGGTCCGCCACGAGCTGGTGCAGAAGATCATCAGAGCTTATGAGGAATACGAGCGCTCGCGTCCGCGCACCGAGAACGCAGTGACCGCGCCGCCGGGAGGTGAGCCGCGGTGACCGCGCGCTGGCTCACTGACGAAGGGGTTCGCCGGCTCTTCAGGGGCAGGGACGCCGCCGGCGCGGGCTGGCTCCGGCTGCTGTGGGCGGCTTTGGTCTTCGCGCTGGTCACCGCGTTCCTGATGCCGGCGCTGGTGCCCGCCCGCCTGCAGCTGCAGGCGGGGCAGGTGGCGCCCAAGGACATCTGGGCTCCCCGCACCATTGTCGACCGCCTGCGGACCGAAGAGCTCCGCGAAGCGGCGCGGGCGGCGGTTCCCGACTTCTACCGCATCGACCCCGCCGTGTGGCAGCGTTCCAAGAGCTCGCTTGCCGCCATCTTCGAGACCGTCCGCGGCCTGGCGTCCGCCGACGACCCGAAGTCCGAGAAGATCCGGCCGCTGCGCGAGCTGGTCGGTGAGGAACTGCCCGACTCGGTGCTGCTGGCGGTGATCGGTGCGCAAGAGGAGGAGTTGGCGGCCCTTGAGGCGGGGATCCGCGACGTGGTTGACGGCCAGCTGCGCATGGGCATCAAGCCCGAGCACGTCGATACCGTTCGCAGGCAGGCTGCCACCGAGCTCGGGGCACTGGACCTGGACAGGAATCTGCGGCTGTTCGGCGCGGAACTGGCACGCCAGCTGATCGAGCCCAACCTCTTCTTCGACGAGGTGGAGACCAGGCGCAAGCGCCAGGAGGCGGCCGACCAGGTAGAACCGGTGCGCATCATCCAGGGCCAGGTGGTGGTCAGGGAGCGTGACGTCATCACCGAGCACCAGGTGGCGATCCTCGAGGATCTGGGGCTTTTGCGCACCACCCCCGACTACCTCATCCGCGTGGGCGTGGCGTTGCTGGCGGCCATTCTGTTGGCAGGCCTTGCCTTCTACCTGAAGCTCTTCCAGCCCGCGGTGTTCGCGAGCAACCGCATGGTGCTGCTTTTGGCCATCATCCTGAGCGGAACGGTGGCCCTGTGTTGGATGACCGAGTCGTTATCCGGCTACCTGGTGCCGGTAGCGTTGGGTTCGATGCTGGCCACCATCCTGCTGGGTGCGCAGCTCGGCGTGGTGCTCGCGGCCTTCCTGGCGGTGCTGGCCGGCCTGGCGACCGGCCCCGACCTCGGACACCTGGTGGTGGCCTTGGCCGGAGGGCTGACCGGTGTGTACAGCGTGGCCAGCGTGGCCCATCGTTCCGACCTGATGCGGTCGGGGGTGCTCATAAGCGCCGCCAACGGCGCAACCATCTTCGCCCTGGCGCTGGCGGGCGGCCGTTCCTTCACCGAACTGGCCACCTGGCTCGACCATCTCTGGGGATTGGGCAACGGCCTTTTGTCGGCGATCCTGACCATCGGCTCGCTGCCTTTCCTCGAGAACCTCTTCGGCATCGTAACCCCGCTCAAGCTCCTGGAGCTGAGCAACCCCAACCAGCCGCTTCTGCGCCGGCTGCTGATGGAGGCTCCCGGTACGCACCACCACAGCCTCATGGTCGCCAACCTGGCGGAGTCGGCCACCGAGCGGGTGGGAGGCGACGCCCTGCTGGCCAGGGTGGGGGCCTACTACCACGACGTGGGCAAGATAAAGCGCCCCTACTTCTTCGCCGACAACCAGCTGTTCGGGGACGAAAACCCCCACGACAAGCTCTCTCCGCACCTGTCCGCTCTCATCATCACCTCACACGTGAGGGACGGGGTCGAGCTGGCCGAGGAACACGAGCTTCCCGGCACGCTCGTGGACTTCATCCGCCAGCATCACGGCACCACTCTGGTGACCTACTTCTTCAACCGCGCTACCGAGAACGGGCGCTCCGAGCAGGTGGTGGAAGAGGATTTCCGCTACGATGGACCGATCCCCCAGAGCAAGGAGACCGCCATCGTGATGTTGGCCGACGCCTGCGAGGCTGCCGTGCGTTCACTGCACCGACCCAACCCGGGAAGGATCGAGGCCATGGTGCGCAAGATCATCCGCGAGCGACTCGACGACGGGCAGCTTGACCGGTCGGACTTGACCATGCGGGATCTGGACACCATCGCCGGCGAGTTCACCAGGCTGCTGACGGGCATCTTCCATACGCGGATCCAGTACCCCGATGGCCTGGGCGACCTCAGGAAGACCAAACCTGCCGAGGAGACGGACGCCCACGGGGGAGGTGGGCGGTGAAGGCGATCGTCGACATCCTCAACCGGCAGCGAAAGGTGGCCTTTGGCCCGGACCTGAGGCGGCGGGTGAAAGAAGCGGCCCGGGAGGCCCTCGCCGCCGGAGGGTGGCAGGGACCGGCGGAGGTGAGCGTGTGCCTGGTGGACGACGCGGGCATCGCCGAGCTCAATCGGCGCTACCGGGGTGAGGACGGTCCCACCGACGTGCTGGCCTTCCCCCAGGACGCCGCCACGCCGGGGGGCGATGGCCTTGCCCATCTGGGGGACGTGGTGATCTCGCTCGAAAGGGCTCAGGCCCAGAACGCCGACCTCGGCGCGGAGCTGGAGCTGCTGGTGATCCACGGCATCCTGCACCTGCTGGGGCACGACCACGCCGATGCCACCGACGCCGAGCGCATGCGGGAGTGTGAACGCAAGGCCATGCGCCGCCTGTCCGGGACTCATGATGACGCCGACTGACCGCCGGAACCTCTTGCGGAGCCTGGCCGGGGCCTGGCGAGGCCTGGTCGCCGCCTACCTCAAAGAGCCGAACCTGCGGTTTCACGTGGCGGCCGCCTGGCTAGCTCTGGGTCTTGGCTGGCTTGCCGACTTCGACGCCTTGCGGTGGACGTGTCTGGTGACGTTGATCGGCGTGGTGGTCTTCGCCGAGCTGGTGAACACGGCCATGGAACGTCTGGGCGATGTGGAAGCCGGGGGAGAACCTTCGTTCCTGGTAGGCGAGGCCAAGCAGGTCGCGGCGGCCGCGGTGCTGGTGGCGGCACTGGCGGCACTGACCGGCGGACTTATCCTGTTCGGGCCGCGACGGGAGGTCATGCTCGGGCGTCTGCCCGCGATCGGTCAGTATCCCGCGGCGTCCGTGCTCTACCTGGCGGTGCTGCTCGCGCTGGTCGCCATGGCCGTCGAGGCGAGATGCCGGCCGCTCAGGCGAGGTGAGCCCTGATGAAGCATCTGCGCAACTTCTTTCTGGCAGGACTGCTGGTACTGCTCCCCGTGCTGGCGACCTGGACGGTGATTTCCTGGCTGTTCCGCCTGCTGGACGGGCTGACGGGTAGATGGATCGTGCTGGCCTTCGGGCGGCCGGTGCCGGGACTGGGGCTGGCGGTGACGCTGCTGGTCATCCTGCTGGTGGGGTTCGTCGCCACCAACTACGTAGGGCGCCGGATGATCGCGCTGGGCGAGGCGTTGATCGCCCGCACGCCCCTGGTGCGCGGGGTCTACCAGACGGTCAAGCAGATAGTGGATGCCTTCGCCCGGCAAGATCAGGCCGCGTTCAAGCGCGTGGCCCTCATCGAATACCCTCGGCGAGGGATGTGGTCGCTGGCCTTCGTGACCGGGCGCGTCGGGGGAGAGATCGCCGCGCGGTTGGGCAGAGATGATCTCGTCAGCGTGTTTTTGCCCACCACGCCCAATCCCACTTCCGGGTTCCTGCTGCTGGTGCCGAGGGAGGAAGTTGCCCACCTGGACATGCCGGTGGAAGAAGGCCTCAAGCTCGTGATCTCCGGCGGCATGGTGCTGGGCGCCGATCCGCCTGCCGGAACCGGGCGGCGGCCGCCGGCGTCAGAAGTGAGCGGTTAGGGAGCAGTCGCGTGCTTGCGGGGGACACAGGATGAGGTACGGCAAGCTCCTCTTGCTGGCGGTGCTCGTGTTCGCCGGGCCGGCGGGCTGCCGCCTCCCCATCGACCCGGTGGAGAGCTGGCCGGCGGCTCCCGAACCGCCGCCCGCGGCCGTGTGCCCGCTGGACGGAGAGCCGGCCGCCGAGGAGGAGGTGGCCCGGCGGGTCCTGGCGGTGGTGGTGGACAACCACTCGCAGGCGCGGCCGCAGGCGGGCCTGACCCAGGCCTGTTTGGTCTATGAGGTGTTGGCCGAGGGTGGCATCACCCGCTTCGTGGCCTTTTACCTGCACCGCGAAGCCCAGGTCATCCTGCCGATCCGCAGCGCTCGCCCCTACTACCTGGACTGGGTGCTGGAGCTGGACGCAGCGCTGGCCCACTGTGGTGGGACGCCCGCCACGCTGACCGACATCGAGCGCATGAAGGTGGCCAGCCTGGATGAGATAGCCAGGGCGCGGACCTACTACGAGCGCCATGCCGGCCGCAAGGCACCGCACAACCTTCGCAGCAGCACCGAGCTACTCCGCCGGGCGGTCGTCAAGCTGGGCTACGAATACGAGGCGGGTCGGACACCTCCGAGCCTGTTCCGCTTCGAGCCCGGGCCTTCCTGGCAGGGCTCGCCGGCCACCGGCCTCAAGATCGCCTACGGGCCTTCTTCGCTTCCCAGCGTGGCCGAGTACCGCTACGATGCGGAGTCAGGGTATTACCTGCGCTTTCAGAACGGCTCGCCGCACACCTGCGCCACCGACACCCGCCGCCAGGTCCGGGCGCGCACCGTGATCGTGATGTACGTCCGCCACACGCCCATCAAAGGCAGCCCCGAGGGGTACCTGGACTTGCAGCTGGTCGGCAGCGGCAAGGCCACCGTCTTCGCGCGGGGGATCGCGGCCGATGCCCGCTGGAGCAAGAAAGACCGTGCCGCCCGCACGGTCTTCACCCTCGCCGACGGGAGCGAGCTTGTGCTCGAGCCCGGACCGATATGGATCCAGGTCGTACCCGACGACATGAAGATCGAGGTGACTCCGTGAAAGCGGCCGCGGTCGATCTGGCGGCGCTGGTGAAGGCAGCCCGTGAGGCCCGGGAGCGGGCTTACGCGCCGTATTCGGGATTCACGGTGGGTGCCGCCATCCTGGCCTGCGACGGCACGGTGTTCACGGGGGCAAACGTGGAGAACGCCTCCTACGGACTCACCCTCTGCGCCGAGCGGGTTGCGCTGGCCTGCGCGGTGGCCGCCGGCAGGCGCAAGTTCGAGGCCCTTGCGGTGGTGGCGGCGTCGGCGACAGTCCCCTGCGGCGCCTGCCTGCAGTCGCTGGCCGAGTTCGGCACCTCCTGGGTGCTGGTCCTGGCCGGTCCGGAAGGCCCCTTCCACAGACTCGACCTGCAAGCGCTCCTGCCGCAGCCCTTCGCACTCCGGGGTGGGAACGGGTGAGCGGCGACGCTTTCCGCTCGGGGTTCGCGGTGCTGGTGGGTCGACCCAACGTGGGGAAATCGACGCTGCTCAACCGGCTGGTGGGGCAGAAGCTGGCGATCGTTACCGAGAAGCCGCAAACCACCCGCAATCGCATCGCCGGCGTGGTGCACCGGCCTCAGGGACAGATCGTGCTGGTGGATACCCCGGGCATGCACCGCCCGCGCAATCGGCTCGGCGAATACATGGTGGGGGTCGTCCGCCGGGCGATGCGGGAGGTAGAGATCCTCCTGTTCGTGGTGGAGGCCGTCGCGCCGGGACCCGGCGACCGTTACCTTGCCGATGCCCTCCGTGAAGTGAGCCCTCCCAAGCTGCTCGTGGTGAACAAGGCGGATCTCGTCTCCGCCGCCGCGGCCACCTGCATTGCCGAGGAGTACCGAAGCCTGGGGGATTTCCAGGCCACCTTCGTGATATCCGCGCTGAACGATCCCGATCTCGAGCACCTGGTAACGAAGATGCTCGAGCTCTTGCCCAAAGGGCCTGCCTACTTCCCGCCCGACGTGGTGACCGACCAGCCCGAGCGTTTCGTGGTGGCCGAGCTGGTGCGCGAGAAACTGATGTTACTGACGCGCGAGGAGGTCCCCCACGCCCTGGCGGTCAAGATCGAGGAGTGGACGGAACGACCCGGCGGCGTGGTGCTCATCCGTGCGACGGTTCACGTGGAACGGCACTCCCAGAAGAAGATCGTCATCGGCCAGGGTGGCAGTCTGCTCAAGCAGGCAGGGCAGCTGGCGCGTCAGGAGATCGAGGCACTGCTGGGCACCCGGGTGTACCTCGAGCTGTGGGTGAAGGTCAACCCCGACTGGCGGCAAAGACAGGCCGCGCTGTGTTCGCTGGGCTACCACGACGAGTCTTGAGGGGTGGATGGATTTGCCCACCCGTAACCTGGAAGCGATCGTGCTGCGTGTCGGGGAACTGGGCGAAGCCGACCGTCTGGTCACGCTGTGCGGCCGTGAAGGCGGCAAGGTTCGGGCGGTGGCCCGCGGCGCCCGCCGCCCGCGCAGCCGGCTGGCGGGAGCGCTGCAACCCCTCTCGCACGTCCGCTGCCTGCTCGCCCACACGAGGTCGCTGGACATCATCACCCAGGTTGAGCTGGTCGATTCCTTCCCTTCCGTACGCCAGGACCTTACCCGGCTTACCTATGCCGAGCATTTTCTGGAGCTGGTCGATACGGTGGCCCGCGAGGAGGAAACGGAGAGCGGGCTCTTCGCACTTCTCCTGAGCGGCCTGCACCTGCTGGCGAGCGGATTCGACCCCGAGCTCGCCAGCAGGGCCTTTGAGCTTCGCCTGCTGGCGGTGGCCGGTTTCGAGCTGGCCTTGCGAAACTGCGCAAGCTGCGGCTCGGTTCCGGCCTCGCCGGAGCCGCGTTTCAGCCCCGCGCACGGCGGCGTGCTGTGCCCGTCCTGTTCCACGGGCGGGGCGGTCGCCGTCAGCCCGGGGGTGCTGGGGGCAATGCTGTACCTCAAGGAGGCCACCCCAAGACACCTGGGCCGCCTGGTCATCTGCGAGCGCGATCGGAGGGAGATGGAAGGCCTCTTGCGGGCGTGCCTGGTCTACCACCTGGACCGACCGCTGCGGGCCCTGAAGTTCCTGGACACCCTCCGCAGGGCGAGGACCTAGCCAGGCCCCTCACCGTCCGTCCCCGGTGCGGAGCCTGCGCGGCAGGGAACTCGAACTACCCGGCCGACCGTCGCCACCACATACCGAACCTCCTCGATGGCCCGCAGGGCATCTGCCCGCGAGTACTCGAGGGTGGGGACGAAATCCACGTCGCCGTAAAAGGCGAGCTCACGTTCTTTCCTGAGGCGCTTGGAGATGGCGGCCAGGCGATGGGTTTCTTTCGCCGTCTCCACCGGCAAGCGTGCTGCATACTCGATCACCAGGCCGCCCACGTCATGCTGCTTCGGCGGGTCGATCCCGAACTGCCGGAGCAGGCCCTTGAGGGCGAGTTCCACAGCCTCCTGGGCTTCCCTCACCACATCGGAGTAAGAGCCTTCTTCCAGCAGAACCTCGAGCGCCTTCAGGCGCGCGGTGGCCTTGAAGACGTAGGCCTGCGCAAGGGTCATCTCACCCGTCATCGCCATCATCGCCTCTCGATCCAGGGGATCCGAGATCCCAGTACCAGGCGCCCCGGTACGGCACCCTGCGGGCGCCTCCGGCCTGAAGTCTGCGCTTCAGACGGTCGAGGTAGCCCCGGAGGAAACCCTCGCGGTCATGAAGTATCACAACCTCCTCCGTCATGTCCAGGAACAGCGGACCGCCATACCGCCTGACCTCCGCGGGTGTCCTGAACACGGGGGACAAGCGGGTGTCCACTCCCATGGTTTTTAGCTCGCCAAGCAGGTCCGCAAGGCCGGTTTCCACCGGTGCGAACTCCTCGACGCGTGCGGTCCGCCCAGGGGGCAGGGGGTCCACCACCAGCAACAGATCCACGTCAGACGTGGGACCGGGGGTGCGGCGGGCCACCGAACCAAAGACGGCCAGGCTGACCAGCCGAGGGCCGTAGTGGGCCTCGACCCGCTTTGCCAGAAGGTCGAGCAACCGGCCGAAGGCGGCAAGCAGCCGGCCCTGACCGTGCCAACCTTGCTCCACGTGTACCGCCACCCGGCAACTGGGATGGGCTACCATCATGCAGCTTCATGATAGCCGAAAGGGTCCGCCGCGGTCAAGAAAGGCCTGCCGCCGAGCGCGAGCGCATTTGACAGTCGTCCGCCGCCTCTGCTACAGTTATGGACAGGGATTGGGCAGGCGTTGACGGAGAGGAGTACCCGGGAGCACGCGATGCAGCGAGCCGGCGGAAGGGTGCAAGGTCCGGCACGCGGTGCCCGGCGAAGGCGCTCCTGAGCCCCGGGAGGAAACCCCGCCCCGGCGGGGGAGTAAAGCCCGGCGAGTTGAGGGGGCCGCCGCTTGAGGCGGCAACCAGGGTGGAACCGCGGGAGAAAGGTCTCCCGTCCCTGGAAGGGGCGGGAGATTTCATTTCACGGGAGGTGCCAGGGTGACTTTCCAGGAGATCATCGCCCGGTTGCACCGCTTCTGGGCCGACCGCGGTTGCGCGGTGGTCCAGCCCTACGACGTCGAACTCGGGGCGGGAACCATGAGCCCGGCCACCTTCCTCCGGGTGCTCGGACCCGAGCCCTGGAAGGTGGCCTATGTCCAGCCCTGCCGGCGTCCCGCCGACGGCCGTTTCGGCGAGAACCCCAATCGGGTCTACCAGCACCACCAGTACCAGGTGATCCTCAAGCCGTCTCCCGACGATATCCAGGATCTGTACCTTGAGAGCCTGACCGCGCTGGGCCTTGACCTGCGGGAGCACGACGTGCGCTTCGTCGAGGACAACTGGGAGGCCCCCACCCTGGGGGCATGGGGGCTCGGGTGGGAGGTCTGGCTGGACGGCATGGAGATCACCCAGTTCACCTACTTCCAGCAGGTCGGTGGCTATGACTGCCGCCCGGTTGCGGTGGAGCTGGCCTACGGACTGGAGCGGGTTGCCGCCTACCTGCAGGAGGTGGAGAACGTCTTCGATCTGGTGTGGACGCCGGGGCTGACCTACCGGGATCTCTTCCACCGTGCGGAGGTGGAGCATACCACCTACGCCATGGAAGCCGCCGATCCCGGGGTGCTGACCCAGCTGTTCGAGCTTTATGAGACCGAGGCCTCCCGGGCCCTGGACCGCGAGCTGGTGCTGCCGGCCTATGACTGCGTGCTGCGGTGCTCTCACACCTTCAACCTCCTGGATGCCAGAGGGGTGATGGGGGTGGCGCGCCGGGCCGCCCTGCTGGCCAGGGTACAGCGCCTGTCCCGGCGCACGGCCCAGGTCTACCTCCAGCAGCGCCAGGCCCTGGGCTATCCGTTGCTTCGGCAGTACTCCCTGTAGGTGGTGAACGCGGTGGCCGAATCCCGAATTCGAGACCTCTTGCTGGAGGTGGGCACCGAGGAGATACCGGCCCGCCTGCTGGATGAACTGCTCGAGCAACTGGCGGCGCAGGCCGCCGTGCACCTGGCCGCGGCCCGGCTTGACCACGGTTCGCTGCGGGTCATGGGGACGCCGAGGCGCCTGGTCCTGCTCGTCGAGGGCCTCGCCGCCCGCCAGCGGGACGCCGTCACCGAGGTCAAGGGACCTCCCGTCGGCGTGGCCTTCGACCGCGACGGGAACCCCACGGCGGCCGCCCGGGGTTTCGCGCGCAACCAGGGAGTCCGAATCGACGAGCTTGAGGTGCGCGCCGGCTACCTGTACGTGGTGCGACGCGAGCCGGGTCGGCCCGCCGTCCAGGTGCTGACCGAGGTCTTGCCGGCCACCGTAACCGCGCTGGAGTTCGCGCGGCCGATGCGGTGGGGAGTGGGTGAGACGCGGTTCATCCGGCCCATCCGCTGGGTGCTGGCGCTCTTGGACGACGAGCTGGTGAGGTTTGAACTGGTGGGTGTGTGGTCCGACCGTTACACGCGCGGTCACCGCTTCCTTGCGCCCGGCCCGCACGAGGTGGAATCGGCTCAGCAGTACCCGGCGGTGATGCGCCGGGCCTGCGTGATCGTGGACCCCGCCGAGCGCCGCCGCATGGTCCGCCGCAGGGTCGAGGCCGCGGCGCGACGGGAGCAGGGACGCGTGGTTTGGGTACCGGGCCTGCTTGACGAAGTGAACAACCTGGTGGAGCACCCTACCGCGGTGGTCGGCGGTTACGACCCGGACTACCTTGACCTGCCGCGCGAGGTGCTGGTCACCGTCATGCGCCACCATCAGCGCTGTTTTCCGGTGGAGGACGCGGCCGGCAAACTCCTGCCGAGGTTCGTCGCCGTGCGCTGCGGCGGCCGCCGCGGGCTGGATACGGTGGCGCGGGGCAACGCCTGGGTGCTGCGGGCGAGGCTGGCGGACGCCAGGTTCTTCTACCAGGAAGACTGCCGCGAGCCGCTTGATGCCCTGCTGGAGCGCCTGCAATCCATGAGCTTCGGCGAGGGCCTGGGAACGGTGCGGGACCGCGTGCACCGCATCGTGGCGCTCACCGCGCACCTTGCCCGCGAGCTGGGGATGGACGAGAGGGAGCGTAAGGTGGCACTGCGTGCGGCCGAGCTGTGCAAGGCCGACCTGGCCACGCGCATGGTCTACGAGTACCCCGAACTCGCAGGGGTGATGGGCTGCGAGTATGCGCGACGGTCGGGAGAGGACCCGGCCGTCGCCAGGGCGATATACGAGCACTGCCTGCCCCGGACGGCGGAGGACGATCCCCCCGCGTCCCGGCCCGGCGCCGCCGTCGGCCTGGCCGATCGCGTGGACGCGCTGGTCGCATTCTTCCGGGCGGGTCTGGAGGCCTCGGGTTCCCAGGATCCCTTCGGGCAACGGCGCCTGGCCCACGGGGTGGTGAGGCTGCTGGCCGGACCGCTGGGGGGCATCCGGTTGGACGGGCTGCTTTCGCGGGCGATCGAGCTGCACGCAGAGGCTACCGATCGCCAGGTGGCCGACCGTCTCACCGATTTCCTGCTCGTGCGCTTCCGGTCGCTGCTGGCCGACGAGGGACTGAGGCCGGATGTAGTTGAGGCCGTGCTGGCCGCCGGCCACGACCCCCTCAGTCGGGCGCTGGCCCGGGCGCGCGCCCTGGAGAGGTTCCGGTCCACACCGGCCTTCGCCGACCTCTTGGCCACCAACATCCGCGTCGTGGGCCTGGCCGGCCGCGCCCGGCCCGACCGGAGCCCGGACCCGGGGAGTCTCAGCGAGCCCGCCGAACTCGACCTGTACCGTGCGTTCACCGCCCTGCGGGATCGTGCGCGATCCCTGCTGGCCGACGGGAGGTACGAGGAGTGCTGGTCGGTGCTGGCGGGCCTGCGGCCCGCCGTGGATGCCTTCTTCGATGGGGTGCTGGTGATGGCCCCGGACCCGACCGTCCGCGACAACCGACTGGCGCTGCTGGCGGAGATCGCCGCGCTCATCAACGCCGCGGCCGACCTCGGCCGCCTCTCAGGGGAGGGCCAGCCCGGGAAGGAACCTCCGTCCGTCCAGAGAAACAGAAGGTAGCCGAGCGCAACCGGTAGGAGGGGAGCCATGGACCGCCGCGAGGGGGCGCCGGTCGACGACCGGCTGGGCTGCATCTTCGTGGTCTCCGACTCGATCGGCGAGACGGCCGAGCTGGTTACCCGGGCGGCCGCCAGCCAGTTCGACGGCGGGAGATTCCAGATCCGGCGTTTCCCCCATGTGGCCGACGCCGAGGCGGTGCTGGACATCGTAAGAGCCGCGCGCAACCGGCCGGCGGTGATCGTGTTCACGCTGGTGCAGCCACATCTGCGTGACGTGCTGCGCGAGGCCACCCAGACCCTGGGCATCCCCGCCATCGACATCATGGGGCCGGTGATGGAGGGCATCTCCCGCATGACCGGACTTGCCCCCCGCTTCGAGCCCGGACTCGCACGCCGCCTTGACGAAGAGTACTTCCGCCGCATCGAGGCGGTGGAGTTCGCCGTCAAGCACGACGACGGCAAGAACCCGCGCGGGCTGGTGGACGCCGACTGCGTGCTGCTGGGCATCTCGCGTGTCTCCAAGACGCCGGTCTGCATGTACCTGGCCCACCGCAACATCCGCGCGGCCAACGTACCCCTGATTCCGGAAGTGGAACCTCCCGCGGAACTGCGGAGCCTGCCCTCCTGGCGGCTTGTGGGGCTCACCGCCGATCCCCAGTACATTCTGGACATTCGCAAGCAGCGGCTGAAGGTGATCGGCCTGCAACCGGGAGCGGAGTACGCGGAGTTGGACCGGGTTGTCACAGAGCTTGCCTACGCCGACCGCGTGTTCAGGAAGCTCGGCTGCTCGGTGATCGACATCACCCGGATGGCGGTGGAGGAAACAGCCAGCCGGATACTCGAGCTTTTGCGGAAAGGGGAAGCCTCGTCTTGACCACCCGTTATGTGTACCGCTTTGGGGAAGGCCGGGCCGACATGCGGGATCTGCTCGGCGGCAAGGGCGCCAATCTGGCGGAGATGTCGAGGCTGGGGTTGCCGGTGCCCCCGGGCTTCACCATAACCACCGCCGCGTGCCGCGATTACTGCACCGCAGGCCGCCAGCTCCCCGCCGGGCTCGAGGACCAGGTAGAGGAGGGCCTGCGGGCGCTGGAACAGGAGGTAGGCCGAGCTTTCGGGGCGGCACAAGACCCGCTCCTGGTCTCCGTCAGGTCGGGGGCGGCCGCCTCCATGCCGGGGATGATGGACACTATCCTCAACGTGGGCCTGCACCCCGCGGCGGTGGAAGGTCTGGCCCGCGCCTCGGGCGGCGACCGCGCCTTCGCCCTCGACTGCTACCGGCGTTTCCTCCAGATGTTCGGTGACGTGGTGCTGGGGATACCCCATCGTCTGTTCGACGAGGTGTTGACGGCGCAGCGTGAGCGTCGCCGCGTACGGCACGACCGCGAGCTTGACGCGCAAGCACTTGAACAGGTGGTCGAAGCTTTCCTGGAGCTTGCGGAACGGCACGTTGGCCGTTCGTTTCCCACCGATCCCCGCGAGCAGCTCTGGCTTGCGGTCAGGGCGGTGTTCGACTCCTGGAACAACCCCCGGGCCGTCGTCTACCGCAATCTCCACGGCATTCCCCATGACCTTGGCACGGCGGTCAACGTGCAGGCGATGGTCTTCGGCAACCGCGGCGCCGACTCCGGGACCGGGGTGATCTTCACCCGCGATCCGGCCACCGGCGATCGCCGGCTGTACGGCGAGTACCTGCTCTGCGCGCAGGGCGAGGACGTGGTGGCGGGTATCCGTACTCCCCAGCCCATCGCCCGGCTGGCCGAGGATCTGCCGGCGGTCTACGACGAGCTCCTGCGGCACGCGCGCACGCTGGAGACCCACTACCGCGACCTGCAGGACATCGAGTTCACCATCGAGCAAGGGAAGCTATACGTGCTGCAGACGCGTTCAGGCAAGCGGACGGCGGCGGCGGCGATCCGCGTGGCCGTGGACCTGGCAGACGAGGGACTGATCACCCGTGAAGAGGCGGTGCTGCGGGTGGATCCGGAGGGGCTCGGCCGCCTGCTTCATCCCGGCATCGACCCCCAAGCCCGGGTGGACGTGATCGCCACCGGTCTGCCGGCCTCGCCCGGGGCCGCCACCGGCCGCGTCACGCTGGACGCCGATGAAGCGGCTGCCCGGGCCGCCGCCGGGGAGAAGGTGCTGCTGGTCAGGCCGGAGACTACTCCCGACGACATCCACGGCATCGTCGCCGCCCAGGGGGTGCTCACCAGCCGGGGCGGCATGACCTGCCACGCCGCGATCGTCGCCCGCGGCATGGGCAAACCCTGCGTGGTAGGCTGCGAGGCCATGCGCTTTTCTCCCGACGGCCGCAGCATCGAGGTGGGCGGGCGCACCATCAGCGACGGCGAGGTGCTGTCCATCGACGGTTCCACCGGCCAGGTCATCCACGGCGAGGTCCCGCTGGTGCAGCCCGAGCTCTCGCCGGCCTTCCGCACCCTGCTCGGGTGGGCCGACGCGGTGCGGAAGCTGGGCGTGCGGGCCAACGCCGATACGCCCGATGATGCGAGGCGGGCCCGCGAGTTCGGTGCCGAGGGCATCGGCCTTTGCCGCACGGAGCACATGTTCATCGCCGCCGACCGCCTGCCGGTGGTGCAGGCGATGATCCTGGCGGAGACGCCGGAGGAGAGGCGGCAGTGGCTTGACCGCCTCTTGCCCATGCAACGGGCCGATTTCGAGGCCATCCTGGAAGCCATGCGGGGGTTGCCGGTAACCATCCGTCTGCTGGATCCGCCGCTGCACGAGTTCCTCCCCGATCTTGAGGAGCTGCGCGAGACCGTCGGCCGCCACCGGCGGGAACTGGAAGGCGCCGCCGACGCCGCCGCAGCCGAGAGACTGCGGGAGGCCCTGCGCCAGGCGGAGCAGCTTCTCCGCCGGTCGCGCGCCCTCGAGGAGGCCAACCCCATGCTCGGCCACCGCGGCGTTCGTCTCGGCGTCAGCCATCCCGAGATCTACGAGATGCAGGCCCGCGCCATCTTCGAGGCGACCGCCGCGCTGGTGCGCCGGGGAGTGGACGCCCGGCCCGAGGTGATGATCCCTCTGGTGGGAATGGCGTCCGAGCTGGATTTCACCCGTGAGCTGGTGCACCGCATGGCCGCCGAGGTGATGGCCCGGGAGGGCGTAAGCTTCGACTACCTGGTGGGCACGATGATCGAGGTTCCCCGTGCCTGCCTGGTTGCCGAGGAGATCGGAGCCCGTGCCGACTTCTTCTCCTTCGGCACCAACGATCTTACCCAGACCACCTTCGGTTTCAGCCGTGACGATGCGGAGGCCAAGTTCCTGCACCGGTACCTCGACCTGGGTCTTCTGAAGGATAACCCGTTCATGATCATCGATCGTCAGGGAGTCGGCCGTCTGGTCCGGCTGGCGGTCGAGGGAGGGCGCCGGGCCCGTGCGGCGCTGAAGATCGGAGTATGCGGTGAGCACGGCGGCGACCCCGTGTCCATCGCCTTTTTCCACGAGGCCGGGCTGGACTATGTCAGCTGCTCGCCGTTCCGGGTGCCGATCGCACGGCTGGCCGCCGCACAGGCCGTCCTGCGATCCGGGGGCGCAGGGAAGTTCATCCCGTCAGACCGGTGACGAACACGTAGGCCAGCAGCGCCGGAACCAGGTATCGCATGGCCAGGGCCCAGGCGCCGCCGGCTCGGGAGCGTGGTGATAGGCGCTCGAGCTCGGCCCGGGCCCTTTCCGCCCCCCATACCCAGCCGACGAAGACGGCGGTGCCTAGCCCGCCCAGCGGAAGCAGGACGTTCGAGGCTATGAAGTCGGCCAGCCCCAGGAAATCATGGCCAAGCGGGCGGAAGGCGGACAGGGGCCCGGCCGCAAGCGCCGACGGGATGCCGAGCAGGAAAACACCTGACGCTGCCAGGCCGGTCGCCCACCGGCGCCGCCTGCCGGCGTGGGCGACGATGGTTTCCAGCATCGCCACCGACGAGGTGAGGGCGGCCGCGTACAGCATCAGGAAAAACAGGGCCGACCACAGCATGCCCAGGGGCATGGCGCCCAGGACGGCGGGCAAGGCCACGAAGATGAGACCGGGGCCCATGGTGGGTTCGATGCCGAAGGCGAACAGGGCCGGTATGACGACCAGCCCTCCCAGCAAGGCCACCGCCAGGTCGGCCAGTGCGATGTAGACGGCGCTGGAAGTAATGGGCTGACGGGCGTCGAGATAGCTCCCGTAGGTCACCATGGCCCCCATGCCCAGGCTGAAGCTGAAGAACACCTGGCCGACGGCCCGCAGGGCCACGGCCGGGGTGATCAGCTCCGGGCGCGGGCGCAAAAACCAGCCCAGTCCGGCCGGGGCTCCGGGCAACAGCACTACCCTGCCCAGCAGCACCAGCAGGATGACCACGATGCCCGGCATCAGCACCCGGCTCCAGCGTTCGATGCCCGCCCGCACGCCCAGCGCCACGATCCCGGCGGTGAGGGCGAGGAACGCCGCCTGGGCTGCCAGGGGCAGCCACGGATGGCCGGCGATGTCGAAGAACAGGGCCTGCAGCGTGGCGACATCCAGGCCACGGAAGCGTCCGGCGAGGCCGGCGCCGAGGTAGATGCTCACCCACCCGGCGATCACCGCGTAGAACGACAGGATGATGGTGACCGCGGTCACGCTTATCAGGCCGATCCCCCACCATGCCGTCCCGGGGGCCAGGGTGCGGAAGCACGTAAGCACACTGCCACGGCCGCGCCGTCCGAGGGCCAGTTCCGCCATCAGCAGTGGAAGGCCCAGCAGGCCGATGGCCCCGAGGTACACCAGCACGAACGCCCCCCCGCCCGAGCCGGAGACCACCGTCGGAAAGCGCCAGATGTTGCCCAGTCCCACCGCCGAGCCCACGCTGGCCAACACGAAACCCAGTGAACTGCGCCAGTGCTCGCGGTGCTCGCCGCCGTCCGTCGCCCATCTCCTCCCCGGGCATAGTGGTATGCGCCGGGGCCAAAACTATCCGGCCAGCTCCTCAAGTGCTTCGAGCAACCGGTCGACCTCCTCGGGCAAGTTGTAGGGGGCAAGCCCTGGCCGGACCAGACCCCCGCGGCCCGCCAGCCCCAGGCGCTCGACGGGGGGAGGTGCGTAGAAGTGGCCGCTGGACACGAAGACGCCCCGCTCTCCAAGATGTCGGGCGACCGCGTGCGGCGGGTAGCTCCTTACCGTGAACGCGAAGGTGGGCGTGTGCGGCGTGTCCGCCGGCGGGCCGTAGCGGGTCACCCCGGGGATGGCGGCCAACCCCGCCGCCAGATGCCTGCCCAGTCTTTCCTCGTGGTCGGCGATGGCGGCCATGGCCCCAAGCAGCCGCCCCCGGTGGTCCGGTCCGCCTCCCGCCCGCCGCCCCAGTTCCTCCAGGAAGCCCACCGCGGCCGTCAGGACGGCCAGTCCCTCGTGATTGTAGGGTTGTCTGCGGCAGGAAGTAGCCTCGCAGCGAGGGAATTACACAGGCGGCGGGCGGGGGGTCATGCGGTGAGCATCCGACTGGAGACCGAGAAGCGCGAGGCGAACACGCTGGCGCCTTACGCCACGCTGTCCTGCCGGAGCACGGGCCGGGCCTGGCCGGAACCGGAGTGCGAGGTGCGGACGGCCTTCCAGCGCGACCGCGACCGCATCATCCATTCCAAGGCCTTCCGCCGGTTGAAGGACAAGACCCAGGTGTTCGGGACCCCTTCGGGCGACCACTACCGTACCCGGCTAACGCATTCGCTTGAGGTTTCGCAGATCGCGCGCACGGTGGCCCGGGCGCTTCGCCTCAACGAGGACCTCACGGAGGCCATTGCCCTGGGGCATGACCTCGGCCACACGCCGTTCGGCCATGCCGGGGAACGCGCGCTCGACGCCGAGGTACCCGGCGGCTTCCGCCACGCCGAGCAGAGCCTGCGCGTGGTCGACCTGCTCGAGCAGGGAAGGCCCGGACGGCGGGGCCTGAACCTGACGGCCGAGGTGCGGGACGGCATCGCCGCCCACGGCAGCGAGGGCAGTCCCCGCACTCCCGAAGGAAGGCTGGTAAGGCTCTCGGACCGCATCGCCTATATCAACCACGACATCGACGACGCCATCCGTGACGGCATCCTCCGGCCCGAGGACCTGCCACCGGCTGCGGTGCGGGTGCTCGGCGGCAGTCACGGTGAGCGCATCCACACCATGGTCGCCGACGTCATCCAGGCCAGCCGCGACGGCGAGATCCGCATGAGCGACGTCGTCGACCGGGCCTGCCAGGAGCTGCGGGAGTTCCTATTTGAGCGTGTTTACCTGCGTCCGGAGGCCGCGGAGGAGGAGGCACGGGCCCAAACGGTGATCGTGGCCCTGTACCGCATGTACTGCGAGCACCCCGAACGCCTGGCGGCGGAGACCGGACAGCAAACCGGCGAGCCCTCCTGGAGGGCGGCCTGTGACCACGTGGCGGGGATGACCGACCGCTACGCGATGGCCACCTTCCGCCGCCATTTCCTCCCCCGGCCGGACGAGTGCGGGCGGCCGTGAAAGGGGGTGATGACCGTGACGGCCAAGCTGTCCCGGCAGGTGGTGGAGGAGGTAAGGGCCCGCACCGACATCGTCCAGGTGATCTCGCAATACGTCAACCTCAAGCGGACGGGCAAGAACTACCTGGGGCTGTGCCCCTTCCACAGCGAGAAGACCCCCTCCTTCACCGTCAGTCCCGACAAGGGGATCTTTTACTGCTTCGGCTGTCAGGCGGGGGGAACGGTCTTCGACTTCCTGATGCGCCGCGAGAGTCTGCCTTTCCCCGAAGTCCTGCGCATGCTGGCGGAGCGGGCCGGCCTGACCCTTCCCGAGCAGCCCAGGACCCCCGAGGAGCGGCGCCGGGCGCAGGACAGGGAGCGCGCCGCGCAGGCCCTTGAACTCGCGGCCGCTTTCTACCACGACATGTTGCTGAAAGCGCCGGAGGGCGACCGTGCCCGCAAGTACCTTGCCGCGCGAGGCATCGGCAGCGCGGCGGTCCAGACCTTCCGGCTGGGCTATGCCCCGCCCGGATGGTCGGGCCTGCTCGATTCCCTGCGGCGGCGGGGACTTGAGCCTGCCGACCTCGAACAGGCCGGCCTGGTCGGTAAACGCGATTCCGGCGAGGGACATTACGACCGTTTCCGTGACCGCCTGATGTTCCCCATCGCCAGCCCCTGGGGAAGGGTGGTGGGTTTCGGGGCGCGTGCTCTGGGAGCGGAGCATCCCAAGTACCTCAACTCCCCGGAGACCGCCCTCTTCAGCAAGGGCCGGCTCCTTTACGGGTTGCCGCAGGCCCGCGAAGGCATCCGTGCCCGGGGCCGGGCGCTTTTGGTCGAGGGTTACACCGACGTCATCGCCTGCCATCAGGCCGGCCTCGACCACGCGGTAGCCTCGCTGGGCACCGCCTTCACCCGGGAGCAGGCCCGGCTGCTTTTGCAGCTGGCCCCGGAGGTGGTCATCGCCTACGATGCCGACGCCGCCGGGACCACGGCCACCTTGCGCGGGTTGAACCTCCTGCGGGAGGTGGGGTGCAACGTCCGCGTGGCCGTGCTACCGGCGGGGCAGGACCCCGACGACTGCCTGCGGGAGCGGGGCAAGGAGGAGCTGGAACACGTCCTCGACGCGGCCTTGCCCTTGCCCGAGTACCATTTCCACCTGGCCTGCCGGGATGCCGACCTTTCGGCGGTGCAGGGGAAGGTGGCGGTGGCCCGCTCGCTCCTGCCGGTGCTGGCCTCGCTGGACAACGAGGTGGAGCGGGAGGCTTACCTCGAACGCTTCGCGCGCGCGATCGGGGTCAGCACCCGCGCGCTGGCGCGTGACCTCGAGGAATACCGGCGCAAACACGCTCCGCCGGCGGATAGCAGCGCAGCCCGGTGGGATAATAGCAGTGCTGGAAGAGTGCGGCAACGTGTCGGCACCGCCCGCCGGGCGGCAGAGGAGCTCCTGCGGGCCATGGCGGCCGACCCCGAACTGGCCCGTCACGCCGCCGCCCGCGGCTGCCTGGACCTCTTTGAGGATCCGATGCACCGGGAGATAGCCCAGGGGCTGCTGGAGGTGGCGGCGGGCGGGGGCGCCACGGTGGGGGAGTTTGTGGAGACGCTGGAGAACGGCAAGACCCGGTCGCTGGCGGCCAGCCTGCTGCAGGACGACCGGCCGCCGGAGGTCTTGGCCCGCGTCGCCGAGGACTGCCTGCGAACGCTCCATCGCCTCCACCGGCGCAGGCGCGTGGGCGAATTGCAGCGCGAAATAAAGGAACGTGAAGCCAGAGGGGAAGGAATAGACCAGTCCCTGCTGGAAGAACTACAGGACCTCCTCAGGGAGCTCCAGGGGTTCACAACTGCTAACGGATTTGAAGAGTAACGCGGTGCCGGGAGTCGGTGTGCTTCACCACCGGCGCGATCCGGGTGGACGGCCAAAGCCACGTCGTCCTGCCCAGGATTGGCCGGGTGCGGACACGAGCCGACGACGGCGCTCCTGGAGAGGATGGAGGTGGGGAAGGCCCGCATCCTGCGGGCCGCGGTGTCCCGGGAGGGCGGTGGTTTGAGAGCTTCACTTGCGAGGTGGGGCGCGAGCCGAAAGCCCCCGGGCTTCCGGGACGGTGCAAGACATGCTCCCGCTGCGGGGCGGTGAAGGAGGATCTGCCCTTGCGGGAGCGGACGTTCAGGTGCGACGCTTGCGGGCTTGTCCTTGATAGGGACGAGAACGCTGCCTGCCGGCAGCGGGCAACTGCGTAAGACCGGCGCCTCCGCCCGGCGACGGGCGGAGGCCGGGAACAGCTTTCGTTTTCTATGTTTTCGGCAACGGTAGGCTATCCGGCGACCGGCAGGACCGGTTGGCCCGCCGGACGCGTCCTTGTGCGTGCTCCCTTTTCGGTTTGCGGAGGCCGGCGGGGAACTTGTCCGCCCAAGAAGGTATGTCGGGTTCGCGCGAGAAAGAAAACCGTCCAAACTTGTTCCCGTTCACAGGGGTCGGGGCCGTGGGCAACCGGGAGATAATGAGTGATTCCGTGCGAGAGCTCGTTCAGCGGGGTAAGAAGCAGGGGCTGCTTACCTACTCCGAGATCATGGACACCCTGCAGGGTGAGGAGCTCACCGCCGAGCAGATCGAGGACCTTTACGAGGTGCTGGCCGAAGAGGGAATCGACGTGGTGAGCGACACCTCCCAAACCCCGGGCCCTGCCTCGCGTGCCCGCCCGGACGCCGAGGCCGAAGAGGATACGGACCTCTCGATCCCCGAGGGCGTGGCCATCGACGACCCCGTACGGATGTACCTCAAGGAGATCGGCCGTGTTCCTCTGCTGACCGCCGAGGACGAGGTGGAGCTCGCCCGCCGCATCGAACAGGGCGATGAGGAGGCCAAACGCCGCCTGGCGGAGGCCAACCTCCGGCTGGTGGTCTCCATCGCCAAGCGTTACGTGGGCCGGGGCATGCTTTTCCTGGACCTCATTCAGGAGGGCAATCTCGGCCTCATCAAGGCGGTGGAGAAGTTCGACTACCGCAAGGGTTACAAGTTCAGCACCTACGCCACCTGGTGGATACGTCAGGCGATCACCCGCGCCATCGCCGACCAGGCCAGGACCATCCGCATCCCCGTGCACATGGTGGAGACGATCAACAAGCTCATCCGCGTCGCCCGCCAGCTCCTCCAGGAGCTGGGCCGCGAGCCCACCCCCGAGGAGATCGCGGACGAGATGGGGATCCCGGTCGAGCGTGTGCGGGAGATTCAGAAGATCGCTCAGGAGCCGGTTTCGCTTGAGACCCCCATCGGCGAGGAGGAGGACTCGCACCTCGGCGATTTCATCGAGGACGAGGAGGCCCCCGCCCCCGCCGAGGCCGCTTCTTTCATGCTGCTCAAGGAGCAGCTGGAGGAGGTGCTGGAGACGCTCACCCCCCGCGAGGAGAAGGTGCTGCGCCTGCGCTTCGGCCTGGACGACGGCCGGGCCCGCACGCTGGAAGAAGTGGGTGCGGTCTTCGGCGTGACCCGCGAGCGCATCCGCCAGATCGAGGCCAAGGCCCTGCGCAAGCTACGCCACCCCAGCCGCTCGAAGAAGCTTAAGGACTACCTGGACTGAGGCAGTCCCGGCAGGACCTCCGGCATGTTGCGGCTCCTCTGCACCATGTAGACGAGCGCCAGCCCCCCGATGCCCACGATGTCGGTGACCAGACCCGGCCGCACGAGGGCGAAGCCCACCGCTGCAAGCAGCAGCCTCTCCCACCAGCGGGTAGGCCTGATCAGGTATCCCTGGATCGCGGCCGAGAAGGCGTACATCCCCACGATGGAGGTCGCGCACAGCGCCAGCGCCTGGTACCACGTCGTGTCCACCAGCAGCAGCCCCGGATTGTAAACGAAGATGAACGGAAGCAAGAAAGCAGAGAGGTCGAACTTGAACCCCAGGAACCCGGTCTTGATCGGATCGGAGCGGGCGATGCCCGCGGCCGCATAGGCTGCCAGCCCCACCGGTGGGGTGTCGTCCGCCAGGATGCCGTAGTAGAAGATGAACAGGTGGGCGGCGATGAGCGGGACGTTGGGACCCACCAGGAGGATCGCCGGGGCGGTGAGTACCGAGACCACGATGTACTTGGCGGTGGTGGGGAGGCCCAGCCCCAGGATCAGCGAGGCGATGGAAGTGTAGATGAGGGTGAGCAGGAGCTTGCCGCCTGAAAGTTGCACGATGAGCGAGGTCATCCGCAGTCCCAGCCCGGTCAGGGTGATGACCCCCACGACGATCCCCGCGCACGCGCAGGCCGCCGCGATACCGGCCATGTTTCTCGCGCCGGTTTCCAGCGAAGCCAGAACATCCGTCCACAGCGAGCGCGTCTGGCCCCACACCGCTCCGGCGCCCTGCTCGCGGCATCCCCGGGCCATGCGGTAGATCCGGAGGACCACGATGAGCATCAGCGTGGTCAGCACCGCGTGGTAGCCGGCCTTCAGCGGGGTCGCCCTCACCGCAAGGAGCAGGTAAAGCAGCACCGCTACCGGGACCAGGAAGTGCAGTCCGCCTAGCAGCGTGGGGACCACCGCCGGGATCTCCTCCCGCGGAAGTCCCCTCAGGTTTCGCTTCAAGGCCTCGATGTGAACGATCCCCAGGATGGCGATATAACTCAACACCGCGGGCACGAAGGCCGCCTTGCAGATCTCCACGTACGGAATCCCGGTCATCTCCGCCATGACGAACGCCGCCGCCCCCATGACCGGCGGCAGGAACTGACCGTTGGTCGAGGCCGCGACCTCCACGGCACCGGCGGTCTCCGGGGGAAGCCCGGTGCGCTTCATGATGGGAATGGTCAGCGACCCGGTGGTGACCACGTTGGCCACCGAGCTCCCCGAGATCATCCCGAGCAGCCCGCTTCCCACCACCGCCGCCTTCGCGGGACCTCCGCGCATCCCTCCCACGGTGGCAAAGGCCAGGCGCATCAGGTACTCACCGGCCCCTGACCGCTCGAGGAAGGCGCCGAACAGCACGAACATGAAGACGAAGGTGGCCGACACGCCCAGCGGTATACCGAAGACGCCCTCGGTGGTGAGGTAGAGGTGTTCGATCAGGCGCTGCCACGAAAAGCCGCGGTGGGCGAGGGGACCGGTGAGGTACGGTCCCACGAACGCATACAAGATGAACACCAGGGCGACGATGGGCAGCGCCGGACCCACCGCCCGGCGCGTGGCCTCCAGCAAAAGAGCGATCGCGATCCCGCCTACCACCAGGTCCAGGGGCAACGGCGCTCCCGCCCGGAGCACCAGTTCCTCAAAGAACACGAGGCCATACGCGACCACCCCTGCGGCCAGGGTGGCCAGTCCCACGTCGTACAGCGGCAGGACGTTCCTCTTCGCCCGCTTGCTTCCGGGGAACAGAAGGAAGATCAGGAACAGGGCGAAGGCAAGGTGCACCCCCCGCTGCTTCATCGCCAGGAGCACACCGAAACCGGCGGTGTACAGGTGGAAAAGCGACATGCCGACCGCCACCACCGTCACCAGCACCGCCCAAAAGCCACTGAGGTTTCGGCTTCCCCCCTCCAGTTCCTGTGCTGTCTGTGCTGCGGGGTAAGCCCCGGTCTCGCCACCGACCACTCAGACCACTTCCCCGAGTCGAATTGGCCTCAAGGCGGAGGGTACCGCCTGGCCAGCACCCAGTAGACAAGGCGCGGAAGCCTCCGCACCCCGATCTCGACCCGTCCTCCGTCGGGCACCAGCGGGAAGAGATCGATCGTCTGCTGCCCGCACACCAAGGAATGCGCGGTCAGCTCGCTCACCCGAAGGACCAGACGCCCGACCGGCCGGCTGAGGTCACGCACCTGAAAGCAATTGCCATCGAGAAGGAGTTCTTTGTCGTCGAGGCCTCCGAGCCCTGCTCCGAGCGACTGGAAGGAAGTGGCCACCAGCACCAGTCCCTGCCCCTGGACGGAGAATTCCTCGACCACCGGGGTCTTCTCCACCGAATGCATGAAACGGAGCGAGATCTGCGTGGTCTCGTCCAGAGGGAGCAGCACATTCGGGAACCCCGAGCCCCTTATCTCAAGGCACTGTACAGCCGGCGTCAGCACTGCCAGCAGCGTCACCGCCGCCACGCCTGCCAAGGACGGCCAGGCACGGGCACTCGGCCCGTGCCTGGCGTCACCTCGGACACTCAGGGTCAAAAGCCTACTCCCTTCTCGCGGAAGTACCTCTCGGTGCCGGGGTGCAGGGGGATCGGCAACCCCTCGGTTGCCTTCTCAAGCTTGATGTCCTTGCCCCTGGCGTGTGCGGCTCCCAGCCGATCCAGGTTCTCGAACATGGCCTTCGTCACGTTGTACACCAGGTTTTCGGGAAGCTCGGCGCTGACCACCAGCATGGCCATGACCGCCACGCTCTCAAGCTGTGCGTCCTGTCCGCGGTAGGTGCCCGCCGGGATGGTCACCCTGGCGTAAAAGGGGTAGTCCGTCACCAGCAGGTTGTAAACGTCGGAGCCCAGGGGCACCAGCTTGACGGGGTGGGTCGCCGCGATGTCCATCACCGCCGCGGTCGGTATTCCCGCCGTCAGGAAGGCCGCGTCGATATGGCCGTCCTTGAGGCTCCCGGCCGCCTCCGCGAACGACAGATAGTCGACGGTAAGGTCGGCGTAGGTTATACCCTGGGTAGCCAGGATCTGCCGGGCATTGGCCTCCGTCCCGCTACCGGGGGCTCCCACCGCCACCCGCTTGCCCCTCAGGTCACCCAGCGTGTTGATCCCCGAACCCTCAAGCGTCACCAACTGGATGACCTCGGGATAGAGGGTTGCCACACCCCTGAGCGCGGTCACCGGTTCGGTGAACATCTCCCTCCCGTTGAGGGCGTAGAAGGCGATGTCGTTCTGAACCAGCGCGAGCTCAACCGACCCCTCGGCGAGCATCCTCACGTTCGCCACCGACGCCCCGGTCGTCTCCGCGGTGGCCGTCACCCCCGAGACCTTCTCGTTGATGATCTCGGCCAGCGCACCTCCCAGCGGGTAGTAGACTCCGGCCACGCCTCCGGTAGCGATCGACAAGAACCGCTCCTCGGGCCGTGGACGCACTGCGAAGAAGACAACGACGGCGACCAACACCAGCACCAGCACCAGTATCAGGTGGGTCCTCTTCACCAAGCCACCTCCCATCGTTCGATTACGGGACCCAACTTCCACAAAAAGTATTCAAGTTCCTGCAAGGTGGGGTTTGCCGAGCGGACGACGGCCGGTCACACCCGCGGCACGCATTCGCGTTGATCTCCGGCCGCGCATGCCTTATAATAGAGCTTGCGCTGCGGAGTAGCTCAATGGTAGAGCAGCCGGCTGTTAACCGGAAGGTTTTGAGGGTTCGAGTCCCTCCTCCGCAGCCAGAGAACCAGGGCCGCGACGCGGTCCTTTTCTTTCGTCTTGCGCCTGGTGAAACCTGTGGTATAATCCTAATTGCCGAAGACGCAACCCCGTGCGTCCGTAGCTCAGCGGTAGAGCAGCCGGCTCATAACCGGTCGGTCGCAGGTTCGAATCCTGCCGGGCGCACCAGTTGTTTGTGAGCTTGCGAGCATTATCGATCTCAGGCTATAATCTTTGCAGCAGGTCAACGCTTTTGGGGCTATGGTCTAGGGGCCTAGGACACCACCCTTTCAAGGTGGTAACACGGGTTCGAGTCCCGTTAGCCCCACCAGTTTGGTGGATGGGCGGTTGGCTCAGGGGCAGAGCGCCTGACTCACATTCAGGAGGTCACTGGTTCAAATCCAGTACCGCCCACCAGGAAAACACCAGCTAGACGCGAAGCGAGGGCCGCCCCCGGAGCGGCCCTCCGGCATTTCTGCCTGCCACTTGCCTGCCAAACTCGCGTTTCACCCTGTACCAGCGCGGTTTCGCCCTTCGGGGGGACCGCCTGACACATACGGTCATTGGCCTTTCCCCAGCTAGCGCGCCTTGCGGGCGCCCCGGGCTAGGAGTGTGTCGGAGAAACGCACTCCGGGAAGGGTTTGGGGGTAAGCAGGAG